>JAYWEO010000064.1:0-30032 GCA_043779225.1 Prosthecobacter sp. | reverse complement strand
AATGGTGCTAGGATGCTTTGCCGCCTGCTGACAGAGGCTGCGCACGACTCGTTGTATCCCGCTATTGAATTCACACGTAATGGTTGACGAACAATCGATCAGGATTCGTTTGACGCTCGGACATCGCCTAGTGGTCGGTCTTGCTTCGTCAGATTGCATAATGGTGTTTGCACTACGCGGCATGTTCCGCACAACGAATTAATTTTTGAAACGTGTTTTAATCCTAGCGATAACCAAAACAACGGGGCTGATAGAAGATGTCAAGAGGCTTTCGAGCGAAGAGAAATCCAGACCTTGATTGCGCCCGTTTTTAGGGGAAGGGCTCGAAAGGGGTGGAAAGGGTTTTTTTCGAGTTTTCGATGCCAGGCGAGTGGTCGTACGAGATTGGATGAGTGGTCGTTGGAGATTGGGAGAGTAGTCGGATGATACTGGGCCAGTGCTGAATGGCGCTCAGATAAAGGCAAGGATGGATGATTCGTGAGGAATGAGGCCGAAGAGTTCAAAGAGAGTGGGAGGAGTTGGACCGGAAGTGCGCATGGGACTCAAAACACCGTTCTTTTCCGCCTTTGGCCCGCTGTTGTTTGGAGGCCGGGCACATCGCAAACTGCCCGCCATCGGGGAGGACTTCAGCCAGTTGCAAAGTGTGTTCGGAGGGCACCTGCCCAAGGGCGCGCTGGCCCCGGCCAAGGGCGGAGCCAACGGCCGCCGCCGGGTGTTCAGCGTGGAGGTCATCTTCTTGGCGTTTCTTTTCCAAATGTTCTGGCCCTCGTGCGCGTGCCGTGAGGTGGTGGGCAAGGTGCAGGCGTGGTGGCGCGGGCGCAAGGCTCCCGCCGCCGGCAGCGCCGCCTATTGCATGGCGCGCGCCCGGCTGCCGCTGGCGGTGCTGGAAAAACTGTTTTCCACCCTGGCCGCGACGCTGGAGCGACGTGTCCTCGACGGCGAGCGATGGCTGGGCGCGCGCCGCGTGAAGATACTCGACGGCACCGGCCTTTCCGTGCCCGACACCTCCGCCAACCAGAAGCGATGGCCACAACCCGGCGGGCAGAAGCCCGGCTGCGGGTTGCCGCTCCGGCGGCTACGCAGGGTGCGCTCCGCGTATCATGGGAGGCGCTATCGCGTCACGCGTTCCCGGTGCTCCGCATGGCTACCCTCCTTTACATGGGCAGCGATGCTGCTGCTGCGCAACGCCTTTGGCAACAAGCACGATCAGGAAAATCATCTTGCCCGCGGCGTGCTCGACGGCCTCGAAAAAGGCGATGTGCTCCTGGCCGACCGCGGCTTCTGCTCCTACGGCCTCATCGGCGTGCTGCTCGCGCGCGGGGTGGATACCGCCAGCGCGAACGCACCTGCTGCGCTGGCTAGGAATACCTTCACATCGTCATCGATGACCACTCGCGGACTTCCTTCGCCCAAGCTGTTCCCGGATGAAACCGCTTGCCGTGTCATCGCTTTCCTTCACGCCGCTCTGGCCTTCTTTAAAAGGCTCGGTATCCGCATCCAGCGCATCTACTCGGACAACAGCCTTGCTTACGGGCTTCACCTCCCTTCTACATCCCGAAAACCAACGGCAATGGCGAGCGCTTCATCCAAAACTCCGAGCGTGAATGGGCCTATGCTCACTCCTACTCACAATCTGCCCAGCGCTCAGACCGCCTCCCGGCCTTCTCCACAAATACAACTTCCATCGCCCTAGCCACTCCCTCAACCTCCCATCTCCCATCTCCGCCTGCCACTGAATAACCCGTTGAGCCTCCACACGCAGGATTTTTCTTGACCATTGAATAACCAACATTCAACGGTATTTCATTTCAAACACGATGAGTTTTTTAGAAGAGACACGACAAATGGGAGTCAGATATTCGCGGATTAAGAGAACCTCGCAGGATCCGTTCTACGGCCTAGAGCAAATTGCCGTCGCGGGGACCGCCTCCCCGAGGACCTGAGAACGCGCCTTAGCTTCGGTTATGCTGTCGTGCGTGAAATCTGTGCGGGACGCCGGGACGTCAACCCATCCACAATGGCTGCGCCACCTGCTCTCCTCTATCCCGTACGTCGGCATGTTTTTGCTAACATTCCTTCTCTGGTTGCCTTTCAGTTTCAAGACGACGGGACTTGTAGAGGAATGGATGGCAACCGGGATTCTGGACTCGGGCCATAACCTGTTCTTCATCACACCCGATTCACCCTTCGGCGATCATCGCATGCGCCCGTTCGAGGTCATCTTTCACGCGGCCGCGTACGCGCTCGACCCGAATTCGTTCCTCTTTTACAATGTGTTCCAGATGGTGCTTCTTTTCGGCAAGATGGCGGCGGCGTATTGGCTGGTGCTGCAATTCCTTCCGAAGCAGAGGCTGCTGGCTTTCATTACTGGCACCCTTTTCCTGCTGTATCCAGTCGATACCGCGATCTTCACGTTCCGCGCGATTCATATTCACGGAGCGATTCTTACCTACCTGCTCGCCGTCAACCTGCTGATCCAATTCATCAAGCGGCCTGGGCGTAGGGGCTTGGCTGCGTTACTAGGCGCCGCGATTCTGCTGATGTTCAGCCTGATGGCGTATCAGATCGCGCTGCCCATCGCCTTGTTGACGCCGCTGACGTTGTTCTACTTCGCACGTCTGCCCGATCGGCGGCTGTGGATCGCCGCTGGGGTCTGGTATGCGGCAATCACGTTGCCGGTTCTCTACGCCGTCTGGGCGCTGCACCAGACTGCAGTGTCCAGTTACGAGATGGATTTGTTGCACGCTAAAGCGACAGACTCGTCCTCGGAACTGCGAGGCATGATCGATGCCGTGGTATTAGCGTATAAGCGCCAAGTTGTCGGATGGGGCGCCGCGTGGCACAAGCTCTACCTTTACCCGCAATTGAGACTCGCCGCCGTGGCTGGCATGGCGCTTTTCATGGGAATCGGTGCGTGGCTTCGGCACATGGACCGTCGTGACCCGGCTGGGACAACGGTTTCACGGCGACGCTATCTTGCCATTCTGGCGGTGGCCGTGATGCTGGTGCCCATCGGAATGGCCATCTACCTGCCGGTGGCAACCCACCGCCTCCAGGACTTTCGGATCTACCTGTTATCGACGCTTGGCTCGGCCTTCGTGCTCGCGCTTGCCTTGTTCTGGATCAGCCGACGTATGCCCCGGTATCGCGCGGGGGTGCTCCTGGGTTTGGCGCTCCCGTTTGTGGGCCTGGGGTTCGTTTGTGCGCTTCAGCAGCACCAATACTACGTTAACTATTCGCTTGTCCAACAGCAGGTGCTGCAGGATACGCTCGCGCAGGCTCCAAGGCTCAAACCTAGCTCGTTCGTAGTCTATGTCGACCGCTCGGGATGCATCGAGGATGAATATGTCTTTCATTACGGGTATTACCTCGGGACCGCACTGAAATACTTGTACGCCGACCAGTCTATCGACGCAGGCTATTGCCTGCTGGGTCAAGGGGAGGTTCTGCGGACGGTCTGCGAGTTTGGCAAGGAGTCGATTCATATCACCCGTCCGGCGGGACCAACTAGCAAGCTCGACTTGACTATTCCGAACGAACGCCTGGTGATCCTCACCAACGACGACACAAACAACCGCCTCAGGCTCATGACGCCGGCGGAGGCCACTGCCGAGTTCGGCATCGCCGGCTACGATCCGGGAGCGCGCATTCCCGCCGGGTCGCCACCATTGCGTGCCTCGACGATGTTTTCGCGCGTGCCTGCGCTCTTCTTCTATGGTGAACAGACGGCGCCGGATTCCTCGTATGATCTGCCGGCGACCGGACGGATGGGCATCGGATGGCGCGCAGCCGAGCAAGGCCCGTCCGGAACCACATTTCGCTGGTCCCTCAAGCCGACGGCAACGATTGACGTCAATCTGGCCGACGATGCTGACCTGGCGCTAGAGTTCGGCGTCTTGCAGTGGCTGGATGCGACGGTCATGAACAGTCTGACGCTCTCTTTGAACGGAGCGGATATTCCGCTGACCTACCAGTCGGCAGCCCCGGCTGGCCGCACCTACAGGGGCATTCTTCCCCGGACTGTTCTGGCAAATCCGTCGGGACGCACCCAGCTGATTTTTCGGGTCAGCCGGATCACGCCCGTGCCTGGCTCACCCGACGAGAAGCTGGGAATCGCGCTCAGCTGGTTGCGGATTCGCCCGCGCGCGAGACGCTAACGGCTTGCGGTGCTCACTCCGCTCTTATCTGCCCGTCAACACAAAGAGCATGAGGCTACGCGTGTCACTTACGAATAAGGTGGCAGCGTACGATTAGTTTTAGCGCTGTGGCTTGCGGTGGGGGAGTTCGCGGAATGCATCGGTGTGAAGTATTCGATGCTTTCGTCGTGGGTGCAGCAGCTTCGCATGGAGCGCGGCTATGGGGAACGCCGGAGAGGGCGGCGCGGCAGGCCTGATTACGAAGCCGGCTTCACTGCTTCGAATAGAAACGCGTCGTAATCACGAATGTAGTCTTTGGGATCGTAATAGTCCGATGCGAACACTAGCAGCATGGCGTCTGCCGTGTATTTATACTGGATTCCCCAAGTCATTGGCGGCAAGTGGAGACCAAGGTTCGGCGCATTGAGTATGAACTCCTGGCGATGTTCACCATCGTCTGCGACTACAGCGCAGCTGCCCCGCAGGCATATGAGAAATTGTTGGCAGACGCGATGGGCGTGTTCTCCGCGGGTCTTCTCGCTAGGCACGCCGAAAACGATGAAGTGACGCTTGCAGGCAAACGGAATCCCACGTTCGAACTCCCCAAATGTGAGATTGCCCCGCATGTCCTCGACCATAGGCAAGTGATGTAGCATTACACCGCGGACCGAGGAGACCTCTGGCAGTTGCCGGTCAACCGGCGCGCCCGCCGGTACCGGCACACGGTCGGATTCCACATACGCGGTCACCCTGGCCGGATTGCCCTTCACGATGGCGAAGGGAGGCACGCTGAGCGTCACAACTGCCCCGGCAGCAACCATCGCCCTGCGGCCGATTGTGATTCCTGGCAGTATTGTCGCATTGGCCCCAATGGACGCTCCCTCACAGACGCGTGTTGGAAGGAATTTTTCGGGTCGCTGCAGGCTGCGAGGGAACGGATCGTTCGTAAATGTGACATTGGGGCCAATGAACACATCGTCCTCCATCGTGATTCCATCCCAGACTTGAACTCCGCATTTGATAGTCACCCTGTCGCCGATCACGACATCGTTTTCGATGAAGACATGGTCGCATATATTGCAGTTGGCCCCGATCCGCGCGCCGGGCAGGAGATGGGTAAAAGCCCAGATCCGAGTACCGTCGCCGACGTGAGTCGTTTCGCAGAGGGCTTTGGGATGGAGAAAATAGTTCATGAGGCAGATTGTCCGGAATGCATTAGTTCGGTTGGTGGGTAGCTTGTTTCCCGCATAATGATTGCCAGCGGACGCAATTTCGAGTTTTCGTAGGAGCGCCACGCGTAGTTTCCGACCAACCCGATCCCAAAAGTGTTAAGTCCACCGAAGAAAGTGATTAATAATGCCGTGGCGGCATAGCCTGGAACCGGGATGTTTCCGAGCAGACGTGAGACTAGGATCGCCGATCCGAGCAAAAAACTGACCCCGATGCCGAAAATGCCTGCTCCCATTAGCAGTCGGATGGGCAGATCGGTGAACGCAAAAACGCTATCAAGCAGGTACTTAACTTTTTTCCGCAACGTCCAGGCTGATCGGCCGTGGCGGCGTGGCAGGCGCGTATAGGCGATCGCTTGCCGGCGGAATCCGAGCCAAAACATGAGTGCAACGAGGGAAGAATGGGATTCCCGCAACTCCAACACTCGGTCACGAAACTCTCGATTACATCCAAAAACATCCACACCACCTTGGGGTATTTCCTTCACAACCAGACTTCGATAAAACTTCCAGAAGATTCGGGACGCGAGGCGCGCGAGCCACGGGTCCGCTCGCGATTCCCGAGTTCCGACCACAACGTCAAACTCACCGCTTTTGAGAACGGAAAAGAAGCGCTCAATGAGGTCCGGCGGTTCCTGCAGGTCCGCCGCCATCACCGCAAAAAATTCTCCGCGACCCGCCGCCAAGCCAGCCCGGATGGCGGCAAACGATCCGAAATTGCGCGAGAGAAGCAACAACTTGGCACGCACGCCCAATCTCGGCAGGCGCTCGGAGAGAATAGTGTAGGATCGATCCGGGCTGCCGTCGACGACAAAGACTACTTCGAGTTTGTCATCGAGACGCCGGTTTAGATCGGCCACGGCGGCAAGCAAATCTGACATGCATTCCTCGTTCCGGAAGACTGGAATTACCAATGAGTACATCTCAGGGGTTCCAATTGTTGACTGCGTCGCATACAACGTCGACCTCGGTATTGTCCATTTCTGGGAAACAGGGGAGCGTCAAGATTTCCAGAGCAGCGCGGTCGGTTTCCGGCAACGCGGCTGAAGGCCGGATATCCTGCCAGGCAGCCTGTCGATGATCGGGGACAGGATAATGAATTTCCGTCGGGACCCCGGCGGTGGCGAGGTGTCGGCGCAAATCGTCCCGACGTCCGGTTCGGAGCACGGCAAGATGCGCGACGAAACCTTCATCCGCATCGTGCAAGTGGGTAATAAGCGGATGTCTGATTTGTATTCGGTACCGGTTGAGGATCGCCCTCCGTCTTGCATTCCAGCCTTCGAGCAACGGCAGTTTGTCGAGCAGAATCGCAGCCTGGAGATCGTCGAGCCGGCTGTTGCGTCCTCCCCGCAGTTCACACTCGTACTTCCTGCCCCAGCCGTATTGCCTGAATTGGCGGACCCGCGCGATGAACGTCAGATCGTTGCTTACGATTGCGCCACCATCGCCCAAAGCGCCCAGATTCTTTGTTGGATAGAAGCTAAACGCACCCGCATGGCCCCGGGAGCCAGCACGCCTCCCGTTCTGGATCGCACCATGAGCCTGGGCGCAATCTTCAAGCACCGGCACGCCTGCGGCACTGGCACACTCCAACACCCGTTGCATGTCGGCCATGCGGCCGTAGAGGTGAGTAACAACGATCGCCTTGGTGCGCGTTGCTAATGCAGCAGGAAGAAGAGAGGGATTCATCGTCATGGTTTCGGGGTGGATGTCCACGTAAACCGGACGCGCCCCGATAGCCAAGATCGCCGTAGTGCTGTAGCCCCCGGCATTCGCCACCGTGACAACATCGTCCGCAGCCGTCACGCCGAGTGCCCTTAGCGCCAGTTCCAGCGCATCCGTACCATTGGCCACAGCTGCGCAGCCTGCTACACCGCAGTAGGCGGCAAACGCCTGCTCAAACGCCTCGACTTCCGGTCCGAGGATGTACCATCCGCGGGTCTGAACCCGGTCCATGGCCTGTGAGATGAGTGGAGCGATGGCCCGGTTGTGCCGGATCAAGTCGTTGATAGCCTTCATTCGTGCATCTTGAAATGAAGTCCTTTGCCGACGATGGGGTAAACATCAAGCTGGATTTCAGCGAACTGCGATTCGGCTTTCTCCAACCCGAGGGAAGACATGCGCCACGGGTTTTTGTTCGTTGTCGTGTTGATTTGCGCTTTTGCTTGTGAGCTATCTGGCAAAGGTTCGGAAAAACATTTTCTCACCTAGGATATGAACGCACATCCAAGACTCATCTTCGACTGCCACCTCGACATCGCGATGAACGCGATGGAGTACAACCGCGACCAGCGCTGGACACAGGAAAAAATCCGCCGCAGCGAGCTTGCCGATCCGTTCATCACGCCCGCCGCCGAGCGGCACCGCGCGCGCAATACCGTTTGCCTTCCAGAGCTGCGTCGCGGGCGCGTCGGCATCATCGTCGCCACGCAGATCGCCCGCTATTCGCCGCGTTTTCATAATCTCCCGGGCTGGCGCAGCCCCGAGCAGGCGTGGGCACACACACAGGGCCAGCTCGCCTACTACCGTGCGATGGAGGATTGCGGCGAGATGCTCCAGCTCCGCACTTGGGCAGATGTGGAAAGGCACGCGGCAAAGTGGATCGCGGCCACGGATGAGGAAGCCGCAGCTTTGCCCGTCGGCTACCTGCTCAGCCTCGAAGGCGCGGATTCGATCCTGAGCTGGCGACACCTTGAAAAATCACGTGCAGACGGGCTCATCGCGCTCGGTCCTGTGCATTACGGCCCAGGCATCTTCGGCTGCGGCACCGATGACGAAGGCCCGCTGACGCCGCGCGGTCGCGAATTGCTGAAGGAAATGGAGCGCCTCGGAATCATCCTCGACGTCACGCATCTCTGCGACGAATCCATGCGCGACGCGCTCGATCATTTCAGCGGCCCCGTTTGGGCGAGCCATCATAACTGCCGTGCGCTTGCAAACTGGAACCGCCAGCTTGCCGACGAACAGATCAAGGAACTCGTCGAGCGCGGCGCCGTCATCGGCATGGCGTTTGATGCGATCATGATGGTCAACGGCTGGCGGCACCGCGTCTCCACGCCGCAGGATTTCGATCTGCGCATCGAAAAGATCTGCGAGCACATAGATCACATCTGCCAGATCGCGGGCAACGCACGTCACGTTGGCATCGGGACGGACCTCGACGGTGGCTACGGCACCGAGCAGACGCCGCTCGATCTCGACAGCATCGCGGACCTCGCAAAGCTCGACGGCCTGCTCGCGCAGCGCGGCTACTCAGCCGCAGACATCACCGGAATTTTCCGCGGGAACTTCCTCCGATTCTTGCGCGAACATTTGAAGTAGCGCGCGTCTTGCCGACTTACGCCAGCAATCCCTTCACCAGCTTGCCATGCACGTCCGTGAGACGGTAGCGGCGGCCTTGGAATTTGTAGGTGAGCCGCTCGTGGTCGATGCCTAGCAGGTGGAGCATTGTGGTGTGGAAGTCGTGGATGTGGACGCCGTCGCTCACGATGTTGTAGCCGAATTCGTCCGTCTCGCCGAAGACGGTTCCAGCCTTGATGCCGCCGCCCGCCATCCACGCGGTGAAGCAGCGCGGGTGGTGATCGCGTCCGAAATTTGCCGAGATTTTTCCCTGGCAATAGTTGGTGCGGCCGAATTCCCCGCCCCAGACGACGAGCGTGTCTTCGAGCAAGCCGCGCGCTTTCAGGTCGCTCACGAGCGCGGCGGCGGGCTGATCGGTCTCTTTGCAAAGTCTCGGCAGCGCACCGGGCAGTCCGCCGTGGTGATCCCAGTCCTGATGATAGAGCTGGATGAAACGCACGCCGCGCTCCGCGAGCCGTCGCGCCTGCAGGCAGTTCGCGGCAAAAGTGCCGGGAGTCTTCACATCGGGGCCATACGATTCGAGCGTCTCCTTCGATTCGTGGGAGATGTCGGTGACGTCCGGGATGCTCGTCTGCATGCGGAACGCCATCTCGTAATTGTCCACACGGCTCTGGATTTCCACGTCGGGCGTGCCAGCGAGCTGGTGCTCATGCAATTCGCGCAGGCGATCGAGCATCATGCGGCGGCTGTCCGTGCTCACGCCGTCGGGATTCCCGAGGTAGAGCACCGGATCTTTCGCCGCGCGAAATTGCACGCCCTGATGCCGCGTAGGCAAAAACCCGCTGCCCCAAAGATGCGATCCGAGCGGCTGCCCGCCTTTGCCTTTCGTGATGAGCACGGTGAACGACGGCAGGTTCGCATTCTCCTGCCCGAGCCCGTAGCTGAGCCACGCGCCGATGCTCGGCCTGCCCGCGATTTGCGTGCCCGTCTGCATGAAAGTCACTCCCGGCCCGTGGTTGATCGCCTCGGTGAACATCGAGCGCACGAAGCACGCCTCATCCGCGATTTTCGCCGTGTGCGGCAGCAGTTCGCTCACCCACGCGCCGCCCTTTCCGTGCTGCGAAAATTTGAACGGCGAGCCGACAAGCGGGATGGATGACTGATTGCCTGACATTCCCGTGAGCCGCTGCCCGCCGCGCACCGAGTCGGGAAGCTGCTCGCCGTGGCGTTTGTTGAGCAGCGGCTTGTAGTCGAAGAGATCGAGCTGCGACGGCCCGCCCGACATGAAGAGATAGATCACGCGCTTTGCCTTCGGTGCGAAGTGCGGCTTGCCGAGCACGCCCAGATCGAGCGGAGGCGCCGTGTGCGCCGAGGTCGCGAGCATTTCAGCGAGCGCGACGCCGCCGAGGCCCATGCCGAAGCGGTTCAGGAAATGGCGGCGGTTGATAGCGAGTGGGAGCGCGTTGTTCATGGCGTGTCGGTCTCAGCGTTTCACGACGCACGCATCGTGGTTCAGGAGTGCCTGTGCGAGCACTGCGGCGGCTGCGGCTTCGGGTGAGGGGATTGCAGTGTCGTGTTTTGCATTGCCGGTTTTCAGCAGCTTGTCCGCCTCGGCGGGAGTCTGGCGGAAATGCGCGAGCTGCTCGGTGTAAAGGCGCGTGGTGATTTCGATTTCCTTCGCATCGGGTTTCCGGCTGAGGCAGCGCAGGAAGCCCTGCTCGATCATCGCGGGCAGATTTCCCTTCATGTCCTTGTGCAGTTTCTCACCGAGCACGCGCGCAGCTTCGACGTATTGCACGCCGTTCAGGAGGATGAATGCCTGCAGCGGCGAATCCGTGCGCTCGCGCTTCGACGTGCAGACCGCACGCCGCGGCGCATCGAATGCCACCATCGCAGGCGGCGGGCCGGTGCGCCGCCAGTTCGTGTAAATGCTCCGGCGATACACGCCGTCGCCGCCGCTTGCATTCGCCGGCTTGAAGGCCTCGCTCATCTCGTAGGGATTCACCGGCGGCCCGCCGATGCGCTCGACGAGCAGCCCTGCGGACGCCAGCGCATTGTCGCGCACCATTTCCGCCGCGAGGCGGATGCGCGGGCCGCGCGCGAGCCATTCGTTGTCCGGGTCATCGGTCATCGTCTGCGCGTCGGCGATGCTGCGCTGGCGATAGATGCGGCTCGTCACGATCGATTTCACGAGCGCCTTCACATCCCAGCCGCTCTGGATGAATTGCCACGCGAGCGAATCGAGCACCTCGGGATAAAGTGGTCGCGCGCCCTGACTGCCGAAGTCCTCCGTGGTCTTCACAAGCCCGCGTCCCCAGATGGTCTGCCAGATGCGGTTCACCGTGACACGCGCGGTGAGTGGATGCTGCGGATCGGTGAGCCACTGCGCGAGGCCGAGGCGATTTTTCGGTGCGCCTTGTGGAAATGCCGCCAGCCACTCGGGCACTTTCGCCGGCGCCTCATCAAGGCGCTGATCGTATTCGCCGCGGAAAAGCACGTAGGCCTTCTTCGGCTGCGGCAGTTCGCGCATGACCATAATCTCCTTTTGCGCGCCCGAAAATTTCACCGCCTCGGCACGCGCCTTTGCGAGTGAATCGAGATGCTTTTTCCAGTCGGCATCCGCTGTCGCGAGGAAGTAGTCGAGCAGCGTTTCGCGTTCCGTTTCACTGAGCGCCGTCATTTGCTTTTGCAGCACGGCGTTCGCCGCATCGGCCTTGAAGGTTGCGAGTGCCTCGATTGGCGTGAGCCTGCGCGAGAATACGCGGAAGTCGTCAATCGCGCCGCCCTTGAACCCACGATCGCGGAAACGCTCGCCGAGCGAAATATTGTCACCTCCGCCGCCGGTGATGTCACGCGTGAGGCTGTCCTTGATCGTCTCTGCGGCAGCCGGAATGCCGTTCACAAACATGCCCAGTCCCGCTGCACGTCCGCTGCCGTCATTCGTCACCGACACATGCGTCCATTCATTGATTGCGAGCGGCGCACTTGCACGGATCGAGATCGCATCGCCGGGCCAGAAATGGATGAGCGACCATTTCAGTCTGCCGTCCTCGATGAGCAGCTCGTAGCCTCGGCTCGCGGCATCGGTCCACGCCTTCGAGCGATGGACGATCACCGCGCGATCCTTTTTGTCCGGCGTCTTCACCCACAGCGAAATGCTGAACGGCTCGCTGCTGGAGAAATTCCCGATTTGGAGATCCACCGAGTCATCGCCCGAGAACTGCACCGCCTGCCCGTTCACGCCGGGCACGAGTTTGTTCTCACCCTTCAGCGTCGCCGGCTTCTTTGCATCGAGCGCGTTGGTGAGTTTGTTCTTTTCGAGCGCGTCAAAATGGAAGCGCCCGATCTCGCCGGGGATCGTGATCTCGGACGGATGCGAGTTCAGCCATTGCTCAAATGCGCTGCGCTTCGACTCGCGCAGTGTTGCCGCCCTATTTTCTTCTCCGGCCGCTGCGCGCTTCAGCACCGCGAGCTTTTCCTTGGCCGTCGCATCCATCAGCGGTGTGGCAGGTGTCGGCATGCTCGTTGTGAAGAACGAATAAAGCCCGGCTTCGTCCACATTCTGAAACATCGAGAAGAGCCCGTAGTAGTCTTTCTGCGTGATGGGATCGTATTTGTGATCGTGACAGCGCGAGCACTCGAAGGTGAGCCCGAGGAACGCCGTCGCAAACGTCTGCACGCGGTCGCACACGTACTCCACACGGTATTCCTCCTCGACGCTGCCGCCTTCGCTTTCCTGCTGGTGCAGCCGGTTGAATGCGGTCGCCAGAATCTGATCATCCGTCGCATTCGGCAGCAGGTCGCCTGCGATCTGCCACGTGATGAATTGGTCAAACGGCAGGTTGTCGTTGAACGCGCGGATGACCCAGTCGCGCCACGGCCACATCTCACGCTCGCGATCCACCTGGAAGCCGTAGCTGTCCGCATAGCGCGCGATGTCGAGCCAGTCCACGGCCATGCGTTCACCGAATCGCGGCGAAGCGAGCAGCCGATCCACGAGCCGATCATAGGCGCCGGGCGCGGTGTCGTTTTCAAAAGTGGCGATCTCCTGCGGGCTAGGCGGCAGCCCCGTGATGTCGAAGCTCACGCGGCGGATGAGCGTGTTGCGATCCGCTTCGGGCTGGGGTTGCAGTCCGCGCTTTGCCAGCGCTGAGGTGACTGCGGCATCGATCGTCTGCTCCACGCCGGGTTGCATTGCCGCGACCGGCTTGATCGGGATGAATGCCCAGTGCGGCTCATACTCCGCCCCCTCGGCGATCCAGCGTTTCAGCAGTTCTACCTCGGCGGGCGTGAAATTTTCGAGCTTCGATTTTGCCGGCGGCATGTGGTCATCGGCATCGGTCGTGAGCAGCCGCTTGATGATTTCGCTGTCGTCCGGTTTGCCGGGCACGATGGCCTTGGCCTTCTCCGCCACCTCGCGATCATCGAGCCGCAGGTCGGCCTTGCGATTCTTCGGATCCGGCCCGTGGCAGAAGTAGCACTTGTCCGAAAGCAGCGGGCGGATGTCGCGGTTGAAGCCGAGTTTTTCCGCGGCGTGTGTCAGTCCTGCGAGCGCGAGTGTGAGCGCTGCGGTGAGCAGTGTGCGTGGCGTGGAGGTCGGTTCGCGCATTGGGTTCGATGCGGTCCGTGGGTCGTCCCGCACGGAATCCATTCGCACACCTCCGCGTGCTTAGAAAGCTTCGCAGCTCAGTGCTGCGGAAAATCCCGGATTACAGGAGCTCCTCGACCCACGCGAATTCGCGCGAGATGCTCCGCACCACATCGGCGGGACGGATGTCCGCGGGCAGCACGTCGAAGGTGTAGGTCTCAATCTCGACGTGCGTCGTCGCCCCGCGCCGCAGTTCGCGGAAAAAATCTGGAGTCAGCGTGGACGCCGTGCTGGCGAGCGGGCCATTGCCCTGAAAAAAGAGCGGCACGTGGAAATGCACGCGCGTCTCCTCGATCCCGAAGTGATCGGCCTCGGGCGCGAGCGCGGGCGGCAGATCAGTCCATGAACGGATTTCCCCGGACGCCACGCGTGACTTTACCTGATGGAGATAGACGCCCTCGGCGTACGGACGCAGCGCCTCCCAGCACTCATCGCCCGCGCCGGTCATCAGCGCCGCACTGAGCTGCACTTTGGAAATGCGGATGCCCTCGCTGCGATACGCGCGCAGAGCTTCGAGCGGATCCTCGAATTGCAGCGCGACGTGGCATGTGTCGAGACACACGCCGATGTGCTTCATCAGAAGCTCCTCGGCCTGCGCGGCATCGCAGCCGCGGATTTTCCGCACCATGTCCGTGCCGGCGGTGCGGAGTGCGCCGTGGAAAAATGCGACGGTCTCCGCAGTCGTTTCGAGAAAGCACGACGGTTCCGGTTCGAGGCCGAGGTGAATTTCACGCCCGGTGTCCTCCTGTAGCGCGGCGAGATACGCGGCGACCACTCCGAGATTTGCAGCCATCGCGGTGACATCGCCGGCACTGCTGATCCATTCCTTGAAGGAGCCGGGCACGGTGCTGATCGATCCGTCCACGCCCTCGGGCAGCCAGCCGGCGAGGATGTCCGCGACCTGCATCGTGTAGTCGCGCCGCGCGGCGGATCGCCAGTCGGGCGCGTACACATTTTCCTTCACCGGGCCCGCGTGGAATTTCCCGTACGGAAACGCATTCACCGAGAAGGGATACATCTGGTGCTCCGCGAAGACGGCGAGCGCCTCATTCCGCAGCGCGACGTCGCTCGCGAGATCCGCGGCAGCCTGCGCGCTGAGCCGCAGCCCGAGCCCGAACCACCGGTCCGGCGCGACGAGCTGCTTCACCCGCACCGCGTGCTCACGGATGGCCGCGAGATTTTCCGCCCAGGTTTCGCCGGGGTGGATGTTCAGGCAGTAGGTGAGGTGGAGCGGCGGCTGATGCTGGAGGATCATGTCGTGCGGGGGGAGTTACTAAGCAGGCTTCAAGCCGTTCAGACAGCGTTCCATGAGAGGCAGATCGATCTCGTGCATCTCAAAGCGTGCGCCGATTCCTTGCGGGAAAGTGACGCACAGCTCGCCGCCGAGGTGTTCGCGGAAATCGCGGAGGCCGGCGAAAATCTCCAGCCGTCCCGCAGCGTCGAGCACGAGTGCCTCCTCGTGCCAGAGCGGGAAGCCGCTGAGCCGCAGCCCGCGCTCAATGGCGAAAAACTCTTCGGCGGAAATCCAGCCCTTCTCCTTTGCGTAGCTCGAATCGAGCAGCACACCGAAGGCGACTGCTTCGCCGTGGCTGATGCGGAAGCCGGACATGAGCTCCAGCTTGTGCGCGGACCAGTGGCCGAAATCGAGCGGGCGCGCGCGACCGTACTCGAAGGGATCGCCGTTCGAGCGGATGTGTTCGAGATGCTCGTCGGCGCATTGGAAGACGAGATGCTCCATCGCCGCGATGTCGCGCGCGGGAAATTTTTCCGCGTTTGCCACGAGCCAGTTGAAGAATTCGCGGTCGCGTATGATCGCCACTTTCCACGCCTCGGCGACGCCGCAAAGCCAGTCGCGCTGCGGGAGCGAGACGAGAAAATCGAGATCGTTCAGCACGGCGAATGGCGGGGCGAACGTGCCGACGGCATTTTTTCCGCCCATGAAATTCACGCCATTCTTCACACCGACCCCCGCGTCGTTCTGCCCGAGCACGGTCGTCGGCACGCGGATCTGCCGGAGCCCGCGATGCACGAGCGCTGCGGCGAGGCCGACGGCGTCCATGACCGCGCCGCCGCCGACGATGATGATGAAGGACTGGCGATCCATGTGCCTTTCGAGCATCAGTCGCATGAAGCCTTCGATGAGCGAGAAGTCGTTCTTGATCGCCTCCCCGCCGGGCACGATGCGCGGCGTGGTCGCGAGTTCGATCTGCGCGGTGAACGCGGCGAAGTAGCTCTCGATTCCGCCCACGAGCCCCGGTCGCGCGGCGGCGACGTGTCCATCCACGAAGACCAGTGCGCGATGCCGTCGCTCCTCGCCGAGGCGACGCATCGTGTCGGCGAGCACGCGGTTTTCCGTGTGGAAAAGTCCGTGCGTGAAAGTCACCGGGAATTCCCAGGTGACGTTCACGCGCTGTTCGATGGTCCTCGGCGCTCCGCTCACTGCCGAGCCTCCATCCACGACTGCACGAAGCGCGCGAGATCGAGCTGCGTCACCGGGAGCTGCGGGATTTTCAGCGACGAAGCCCACGCGACTTCCTGCCCGGTGCGGTTGCTGCCGTGCGTGCCGCGGATTTTGCGCGTGTCAAAGCTCACGCTGCCCGGTGGCCAGCCGAAATAGAGTTCGCACGGGTCGTAGCCGGGCTTGTTGTGGATATCCACGTGGCTCGCATAGTCGGGCGCTTCTTCGCGATCCGTGAACCACGGATAGGCAAACCACGCGCTTTCCGCCGCGGTGATCACGAGGTCGCCGCTGCGACGGTGCGCGATGCCGTGCTTTTCCTGCTCGGTTTTGTCCCACACCTGCGCGACTCCCGGCAGCGTGCGCAGTGCCTCGGCGGCCGCGATTTTCGATGCCTCGTCGCGGCAATACACATGTGCGAAACCGTGATCACACACGGCAAATGCGCGGCTCGTGAAAAAATCCGTGTACGCCATTTTCTGAATCGTGCGCGTGCCGAAAAGCCCGGCCTCGCGCAGGCGGCGGTTTGGAAAAATCGCGCCGTCATGCACCTGCTCAATCGCGTAGTCACCGAAGACGAGCCAGTCGTAGCCGCACTCGGCGGCCTTCGCTTCGAGACGTTCGAGATAGCCGAGCAGGATGTTCAGCGCGGCATCCGCCTCGCGGCTCACCGGGCCGTAGCGCTGGAGATCGTAATCGAGGTGCGGGATGTAGGTGAAGAGAACATCCGGCGCGATGTCGGTCATCTCCATCACCGCGCACGTCGCATCCACGATCCAGTCGGAGGACTTGTGGTTCGCGAGCGGGCCCCAGTAGTTCATGAGGTTGAACGGGCGTCCGATTTTTTCCGTGAGCCGAGCCTCGAGCGACGCGGGCTGCGTGTAGCACGCCTGAATCATGCCGCCGCTGTGCTTGTGGATCGGCGCTGGCGTCACGACGAGATCGGCCGCCTCCCCCATGCTCTGCTGCCAGAACATGAGGCCCACTTTTTTCCCGCGCGCACGGAAGTCGTCCCAGATGCGCGGCCCCTCGACGAGCGTCGCGCTCTGCTCCCAGAAGAGCACTTTGCGCAGATCGGAAAAGAAGAGGCCGTTTGCGACGAGGCCGTTTTGCGAAGGCGTCGCGCCGGTGCGGAATGCGGCCTGCACCGGGCACGTCACCGCGGGGAAAATGCTCTGCACCGGACGGAACTCGGGCAGATGCGACACGAGATTCCAACCGAGTGCAGCGACATCAACAACGAGCAGCTTGCTTTTGGCCGGCATGAGGAGCGGCAAAGAGAATCAGCTTCGCCGAAAAAAGCTAGGTCGGAGCGCGGCGGCTTGGAATTCCTCGCCGAGGCCCGCGATCATTCCTTTGCCGCCGGCTCCGGGATCGGTTGCGCTGGCGTGCCGAGGATTCGTGCTGTCTGCGCTTTTTTCGCGGCGCGTTTGCCCTGCCACAGGGCCTTGATCTCCATCCACAGCCAGCGGCGGATGCCGGTGAAAAGGAGCCGTCCGCTTTGCTTCGGCTCGTGCGTGAAGCCGGGGATG
This sequence comes from Prosthecobacter sp., assembly GCA_043779225.1. Lineage (GTDB taxonomy): Bacteria > Verrucomicrobiota > Verrucomicrobiia > Chthoniobacterales > Chthoniobacteraceae > SXWH01. Next base: position 12,729 of record JAYWEO010000064.1, on the reverse strand, counting down.
AGCATGCGCCAGCCGCCATTGCGCGCGCCGAAGGTTCCTGCAGCCACGCGCTTGCGGGCGATGGCCACGAGGCGGCGGTTGTAAAATGCGATGAATTTTGCCGCGATGCGCCCGCCGACGCCGTCGAATGGGAATGCGCCGAACTGCTTCGCGGGGTCCGAATACACCTGCTTCACTGGGCCGAGGTGATACGTCGCGACGTCCATGAGCAGCGCCGCGGCCATCAGTTCGGCATCGCCGATGTAGTGATATTTGTCGCGGTAGATGCAGTCGAACCAGCTCTGAAAACAGAACGCGAAGCGGCGGTTGTAGTCGCGGACATCGACCGGTTTCCCCGCGCAGGCGTCGGCCACCATATTTGCGACCGACTGCGCGCTGAATGCGCAAAAATCCAGCCCTGGGCTGTAGAGCGGATCGATGAAGCCCGCGGCATCGCCCACGCACGCCCAGCCATCGCACATCACCTGCGTGACGCGATACGCGAGCTTTGAAAACGCGCGCTCGTCGCCGTCGATCACCTTTGCCTCGCCGAGAATCTCCCGGCCGACCGGATGCTGCACGCAGTGCGCGAGGATGCGCTCGCCGATCGTGCCGCCCTCCGGTGGCGAGAAGATGCGCTCATCGTACACCAGTCCCACGCTCACATCGCCGCCCTTCAGCGGGATGATCCACACCCACCAGCCGGGGCCGCAGAGATGATTCGTCGCCCAGCCGCGTGCCGAGACCGTCGCGTTTGCCCATTTCGGAAATTTCTCGCGCAGCTCCATGCCGTCCCAGTCCTTGACTCCAGTAAAGCGCGCCCAAAGCGAATTCACCGGATGCTCCGGCATCGCCTTCAGGTAGTCGCGTTTGCGCGCGATGATCGCCGCGCGCCCGCTTGCATCCACGATCCAGCTCGAGAGCACCTGCCGCGTCTCGCCTTCCTCGATCAGATCGAGCAGATTGCTGCCCGCGCCGCCGAGCTCGATTTTCACGACCTTTGCCGGGCGGATCAGCTCGCAGCCTGCGGCGACGGCGAGGGAAAGGACGTGCTCGTCGAGCGTCGAGCGGTCCACCTGGAAGCCGGGCATCCGTGAATTGAACCGCGCGCCCAGCTCCACGCAGTCCTCGAATGGCTCTTCCTGCGTCCGCGCAAACCACATGCGCAGGCCTTGCTTCGCGAGCTGATGGTGGCCGAGATAATTCGTGATCCCGAGCACACGCGTCATGAAACAAGAACTCACCTCCGTCGTGCTCTCGCCCACCTTGCGGTCGAAGGCCTCGGTCTTCTCGATGATCAGCACGCGCAGCGCCGGGTTGCGCCTTTTCAGGAGCAGCCCGGTGGCCGCGCCGGAGAAGGCGCCGCCGATGATCACCACATCGAAGCTCAGATGCATGGTGCATATTCATAGCCATGCCCCGCGCCGAATCCAGCGGCGTGAGCACAGAATTTTCACGCGGCAAAAAGTATTGTTCCATTTTATGATTGACGCCGATTGGCAATCCTATGTTCCGTCCGCGAAGATGAGTGCGGTTCTCCCAGATTCGGCGGTTCATCGCAACGGCTCCGTGGCACGGCTCCACGGCTCCACGGCTCCACGGCTCCACTAGGCGGACGGAATCAGCCGCACCATTTTCGCAAGCCGGAAACCCGAGGATTCCCCGCCGTCCATCGCGACGGCTTTTTTGTGCCTGTGCGGCTCCCGTGGCCAGGTTGCGGCGAGGTGCGGCACATCGGCATCCTCCAGTCGCATCGCGGAGTCTCCCAGGCGTGCGAGCACATCTTCCAGCCATCAGGATAAGTCTTCCCAACCCCAGACCAGCAGCCATGAACACCCCATCCGCCATCCCAAAACCAGGAAGCAGAAACCAGGAGTTCCGCCTTCCGTCTTCCGCATGCAAAATCCACCTCCGTGCCTGCCTGGCGTTCTGCATGGCCCTGGCGATGGCCTGCGTGCTGCGGGCGGATACCGGCGTGCCTGCCTTTTTGGATGCGGAGACACCGCTCACGATCGGCGGCGTGGACTATACATGGCAGTCCCCGGCGACGGAGGAACCGGACCTGACCGATGGCAGCATCACCGTGCATACCGATACCTATGTGAACGGGGAGCAAACCATTACCCTGACCGGCCGCCTTGGCGATCCGCAGCCGATCCTCGCCATCGTGAATGGCCTGGCTGGCACGCTCCAAGGAATTTGGACCGAGAGCGGCTTTCATCAGGGCGGATACTTCCCGGACGGTGAGCGTGCGGGCATGGGCAGCTACAACTGGGTCTCGGGCGGGAACTATATGGAAGTGAAGCCGGATTGGAGTCTCGGGTTACGATATGGCGAGCATTTCTATTATTCCGCTGGTTCTGGGAGCAGCATCACCACGAGGGTGGATGCCAATGGCAATGGCACTTTCACCGGAACCAATGGCGAAAAAGGCGTGGCTCTCGATGGAAGCCTGTATTTCGACCAGCCCTCGGTGGAGGCAAGCACGTATGGGGTGGGCAGTTATTCCCTTTTCGGAACAACCTATTCCTTCACGTCCGGGAGCCTGACCTATTCGTTGTATCAAAATCCGGCCATGGCCACGCTGCTTCGCGCCAAGGAGTGGTATCGGACTTCCGATGGGCAGGGCACGATGGATGTCTTCTATCAGGACGTGGTTGCGGGCGCTCCCTACGCGGGGACTTTCAGCGGGCACGATCCGGCGGTGGGGATGTTCAGCGGCACCTTTCCCACGCCTGCTGAGCTTGCCTTCGACGCAGGTCGCCCTTCCCCATCTTTTGCCGCTGCAACCCTCTGGGTGAACAGCACCGCAGTGACGTTCAGCGAGGGGCGCATTCTCAACTCCAATGGGGATGTCAGGGATACTTACACCGGTACGGATCTGGACGACAACATCGTCACGCTCACTATCACGGGGAATGTCCTGAGCAATGGGACTGCATCGGTGCAAGTCCGTGTCGGACCTTTGAACCAGCCGCCTGTTGCCGAGGGATCTGGAACGCTGGCCAACACGCCACTCTTCTTCAGTGTCTCCGGCTGGTATGTCGGTGAAGCCGAGTCCAACCGTTCCGTGCCTCATTTCGTGCCTGGGGCGCTCAGGCTCTTTGTGAATGGCAGCATCTATTCCTTCCATGCCGGCATCGATGGTGGCTCTGGCTCGATCGATGTCTATGAGAATGCCAGCCTCGGCAGAATCACGCTGGTGGGGCCTTCCGCCGGCACTTCTGCCACGGTGGATGTGACGTACGCGGGAACCAAGTGGAAAGGCACCTACGGCGTGGACGAACCGGATGCGTTCAGTGTGAATGGCTGCACGATCACCTCATGGGCAAACCCGGAAGCATTTTGGGTGGGCTCCACTTTCTATGCGCGCTCCCCAGTCAACTTGGATGTCTATGTCTCGGGAGATTATTCCCTCACCGTCACCATGGGCGATGGGGCATTCCATGTGTCGGGAACGGACGCTTCCTGCACGTTCGAGGGGAACTTTCCTGCCACCCGCGGTGGTTTCATCTGCCATGGCGACAACGTGGGCACTGTGGTGCGCTTGCTGGCCTGCCCTGCCAATGCGGACGGCTCCCTCCAGATCGGCAGCTTTGTCCTGCCGGAGGGCATTCCGCCGGCCATCTCGATCGGGAGTGAAATATGGCCCTGCGTCGGCATCACTCTGGATACGCCTGGCTCCACTGCGCCGTCTGCACACTACGCGAATGTCGCTTCGGCCCTGACCCGTTCACTATCCATCCTGCTGGATGGGAACGTGTTCTATTCCGACAATGTCAGCGGTTCCACCGTCACCGGCCACTATTCCACGGCGACGCATCTTTTTCAGAGCGATTACGGCCAGCTCCCGATGCCCATCTACGGAGCCGATCCGCAGAGGAACTATGCCCGCTGGCATTGGCTCACTCCTCCAAGCTGGCGGCCGAATACCGTCCTCGTGGCAGGCGAAGTGTGGGGCTATGCGGGCAAGGATGCCACCGGAGCGGACATCTACCGAGGCTACTACACCGATCAGAAAATCTCCTTCGCTGGGGACGGACGCGACGGCTATTCGCACATCACCGTCACGGACCCTCTCCATCCGGCTGACGGTGGGGTGAGCAGCTTTGCGGGCACTTTTTACAACAATCGGTTCACGATGGATACCACCGCCAGCGGCCTGACCGTGGCTTCCGGGGACGGCGCAGGCACCGGGATCGCCGGGGGCCTGAGCTTTTCCACCACCGGGGCGGACCTCGACGTGCTGGGCAATCTTTTCTCCCTCGGTTCACTCATCGGAAAGCCGAACGTCGTCGGACTGAGCCTGGAGTTCGCGGATGTGGACAATACCGCGAAGCTGTACAGCACCCTCGGGCGCCCGCAGGCCGAATGGTATTGGAACCGCGCCGACGCCAGCCCCACCCCCTACGCGATCCCGATGATGAAGCTGGACAGCGGGAACGCGCTCACGCTCTTCGACCCGGCGGATGCGACCAAGGCGGCGATCCTCCTGAATCCTAACCCGGCTGTTGGTAGCCGCATCAATGGTGCCCTGCGCCTTCCGCCTGCTGGCGACCTTAGCATGGGGGATTTCATGAATGGCCCGAGGCCGGACGGAAGCAACTAAGCCCCACAATCCGCTCCTCCCATGAAAAAGGTTCGCCATTGGTATCAGTCCGTCCGTGCCCACGTCCGGCTTCGCACGATTGCCTTTGTCCTCATTGCCGGCATTCTCGCCGCCGCTGCCACGCCTCCGGTCATTCCCGGATGGTGGGCGGCCCGCCACGCGACAATTCCCAACAAGCCGAAGGACGACTATGCCCCGCTCAATCAAGGCCAACTCAAGAACCTCGTCCGCGCGGCTGCCGAAGAACTGGAAGAACGCTTGCCTGGTGGCGCAGGCGGGACGCTGGCCGCGAAGGTCGCCTCATGGACTCCTCCCTCGGCCACGACCGATGACTACGCTGCTGTGAACGTGGGCCAGCTCAAGGCCATGGCTGCGCTGGTGTACGACCGGTGCATCGAGGAAGGCTACGTGACGCAGACGCGCTACCAGTATCCCTGGGACAACAGCGCCTTTCCCCCGGATGATTATGCCATGGCGAACATCGGCCAGGCCAAGAACCTGTTTGCATTCGACCTCGCCACGCGGACATTCAGCGCCTACCGCAGCCCCGGCGGCGACGGCATCGCCTACCAGTGGAAGCTCCAATATGGACTCAATCCCAATAACCCGAACCTCGCAAATGAGATCGCCCCGGGCGAGCTTACCTACCTTCAGAAATACGACATGGGGCTGGATCCCAGTGTGGAAGATTCGGATGGGGATGGCGTGAGTGATGGCGTTGAGGTGCAAAATGGATCGGATCCTAAATCTGCTCAGTCAATACCGCTCCGTACAATCCGCTGGCGAACTGAATGGCGGGAACTCGTTTCTACCTTTGTGACCTATACTGGGCATCCCGAATGGACATTTGGAGACCTTCAGATATATGCTCCCAATGTCGATCGTTATGGCAACATCACAGCCGCGATCCCATTCGCTTCCGTGACAGCCAGGTTGGAGATGGAGTACCCTTTCGCTGATAAGCCTGATGATCCCAATAAATACGAAATTCACTCGCTTGATGAAAGCTTCGGTGTATACGGTTATGCGGCCGCTATTGTTCCCGACGCGGCCCCCGGACTGCAAAATTACATCGCCACGGTGGAACAACGCATTTTTCTCGAAACCCATCCTGCTGCTACGGAGCCGATCACACGAACCATGACTAAGGTAACAACGCGGTATGTTGACGGTGTGGCCTCTGCGCCCTTGGTCGAACCCATGACAGTCACCATACCAAGGGGAGGCACCAAATCCGCTCCAGTGGATCTCACATCCATATTCACAATAAGCCCCGCCGCTACAAATCACAATGAGGGTGTATATGTGAACCTCCTGACGGTGGAGATTAAAGCAACAAGCTATGGTGTCGATTATGGCAAAACAATAAACCGTGAAGACAAATTCTTAAGCGGTAGTTACCATGGAACTCCTGCGAAAAGCTCCATAGATAATTTGATTGCAGTATGGCCCGGCGAGTGGCTCCAGCTAGCTGTGACGATTCAAGGAAATCAGCTGCCGATCACATGGACGGCGCAGGGTTTTACCATTCCGAATGGCTCAATTAGTCACTTGTTCAAATGGAACGAAGGAGATTATGGGCTAAAAACGATCCATATCCAGGTCGGGGGACAATCATTCACAGTAAAGATTGAAGTGCCGAATGTCGGGCCGGCGCGCGAGGAAATAGTGGCGGGTCAAATAGGCTTTGAATCTGCGGGTGTGATCAAAAAGTACTCGGATTTGTCCCGAAGTTATGTTGATAACAACCTCGGTCCGGATGAAACTCCGCTTAAAAATGCAATACGTCACAGCTATTGGAATGCATTATGCGCTTCTGATCATGAACTGCCCATTAATGATGTTATTAGGCAAACAACCGCGCACGAATACAACAACCGATACGGTTTGGGAACTGCATTTAACGCCATAGGAATTCCCCTACAAATAGACACGCCTGTTATGCCAGCTTTCGACAGTGCGATTGATCTGCATAATAATGCAGTAGGAAGAACTGTGATACATAAAGTTCGGCCAACTATTGACCGCCCGGATGGATTCCCGGACGCTCGCGCCATATTGGCGGATTTGTATGGAAAATACGCCAACGGAATTCTTTGGTCGGATTATGAGGGCGAAGGTATTATTGTTAAATCAAACGGAAGAAAAATATACTAAATAATTCCGCAGCAAAATCAAAAATTAGGTTTCAAATGGTAAAAAGCAAAAATTTGAAGTTATGCTGTCAATTCAGGAGTCGTTCACCTGGCCCTTATTGCGCCGCGAATGGATACCAAAAACAATGAGAACGATGCTAAGGTATCTTTCGTTTTTTATTTCCATCGCAGCATTGCCACGTGAAACGAGTGCAGCGGGTTCGGCTGCTGAATTTTATTCTAAATACTTGCCTGCTGGAGTAGCACTCGGCATGTCCCCAGCTGCTCTGCAGTCTGTTCGAGGCAATCTCAAGCTAGGCACGCCATTCGGTGCGTTTGAGACCGCTGTCAGCATGGACGAAATGTATGAGTCCAGCGAGGATCGGGATAACAAGGGGGTTGTCTGGTATCGTTTTCGGGACGGAAAGCTGTCGGTAGTGTTTCAGAGCAAGTTCACGTCGCGGATTCCCATAGAACACACGAGGGCGGCAGTGGTGCGAATCCTCGATGATTTGAAAGCGAGTTTTGCCTTTTTGTCGTCTGAGCAGATCGTCCAAGATTCCGGAGACGTGGCTGTTTTGGTGAATGCGTATGTGTGGGCGGATCGGGCGAAAGGAAACCGTGTATTCTTTTCGGCTACCAATCGAGAAATTAACACCATTATATTCGATCCGGATCATTTTCGAATAAGGGACTCATTCTTAGGCCCGGAATCGTTAAAAGAGACACAAGCGGGAATTGATCGTGTTCTTAAAAGCGGTGGTTATGATCCCAGCCAAAATGCGCGGTCGCAGTTTACGCTCGTGGATTTTTTAGGAAATGCAGAACTGGAGAAAGCGGGCCGAAGCCTGCCGGTCAAGGAAGTTTCAACATCAAGCCAAGACCCGGTAAAAGCGGAGGATTCCAGCTTACACAGGGAAATTGGGCAGCCTGAATTGAATCGCTCAAAATGGCTTTGGACGGGTGTAGGGGCTGCGTTTGTTCTGCTTCTTATAAGCTTTTTGAAAATATCGAGAGGTAGTCTTCTGAAAAGAATACACAAGGGCACTAGAAAGGGACGAGGGACAGACTGGAATGGCACTTAAGTAAGGGCGAAATGGGGACTAGGGACAGACTGGAATGGCACTCAGTTAAGGACAAAGATGGATGGATTTCTGTAAGCGTCATCCGTAGCACCGTTGGGTAGCGGTGGTCGTAAATTGCGTAGGGTTTAGGCTATGCAATCTATGGCAGAGACCGATCAAGTTTTGAAGGTGGACGTCGCCGGGCGTGTGTGGACTCCGCGTGGGAGGCGCGAGGATGGGGATGAGGGACGGACTCGATAGTTCCCACCCGCTCAGGGAATCAGCCGGAGCATCAGCTCCGGCGCAGTCTGGAGACCGCTCAGGACGAGCTGGGCCGTGAGCCCGAGCGCGAGGGCGAGCAGCGTGAGGCCCGCGGCGATCCGCACCGGAAAGCTCTCAGCGAAAGCGTTTACGCCGGAGGCGGCCTTGCTGAGGATGGCGAAGGTCAGCGTGACGACGAAATTCAGCGCCATGATCGGCGCGGCCATTTGCACAGCGAGGAGGAAAATACTGCCGGTGCTCTGCACGAAGACTTCCCCGGCAGAGCGGTTGAACCCGATGACGCCGGGCGCCATCAGCGCAAAGGATCGCGCGAACGCTGCGAACACCGCGTGATGCGCGCCGGAGATCAGGAAAAGCAGCGTGCCGAAAAGCGTGAGACCGACGCCGACCGGGGTGGAGCTGTTCTGCGAGACCGGATCGATCTGGGCGCTCACGACGAGACCCATTTCCGTCGCGATGATCTGCCCGGCCATTTCCAGGGCGAAGAAGATGAGCCGCACACCGAGGCCCATGAGCAGGCCGATGATCAGCTCATGCGTGAGCGCAAGGATGAGCCCGATGACCTCCCCCGGAACGGGGGAGGGACTGATAGTTGTAACTGATCGGTACTTTGCACCAGTCCGCCGCGTGCTTGCCATTCTTCACGGACCGTATTTCGCACTCGGAAAATGGCGATGTCCTCTGGCTGCACGCTGTTTTCCTTTAGGTGTAAGGCGTTTTCCTGTAGCGGGAAGGCGTTTTCCTCTGGGCGAAAAGCGTTTTCCTGTAGCGGGGCGGCGTTTTCCTCTGGGCGAAAAGTGTTTTCCTCTAGCGGGGCGGTGCTTCCCTCTGGGTGAAAAGTGTTCTCATTTAGCTGCCTGGCGTTTTCCTCCATGCGAAATGGAAGTTCCTTTAGCTGAATGACGGGTTTCCTTGGACTTTCAAAAGGATTGTCCAAAGGCGCGGTTCCGGCAACGAGCGGGTAATGAGGGATTCTGGGGCCAGAAGAAGGGCGCGCCAAAAAAACTGGAATGCGGAAAAAAGTGATTGCCTGTCCGCAGGGACGCCGATACTTTCCGCGCCCAATTCTTTGGGGCCTTAGCTCAATTGGTTAGAGCGCTACCCTGTCACGGTAGAGGTTGCGGGTTCGAGCCCCGTAGGTCCCGCCATTTCAAAAAATGGCCCGGAATGGCTTGGATATTCGGTTTGAGGGCGGTTTGGGACACTCGCTGAGGTGTGTTCTTTTCTTGCCTGCATCGCTCCAAGCGGAACAGGGCGTCCGCATTTGTGCTTGCGCTTGATGGAATCTGCACGCGTTGCTCCAAGGAGCGGAAGCACGAATCCCGAAGCCATGAAAATCGACGCGGTCCTTTCACCTCTGGAAATCGACCTTCTGCCGGGGCTCGATCTCACCCGGACGACCGCGGTCGTCTTCGATGTGCTCCTCACTGCGTCCTCGATGATCACCGCATTGGCAAACGGCGCGACGGGCATTCATCCGGTCACCACGATGAAGGAGGCGCGCGAGGCAAAAGGCCGCCTCCCGCGCGCGCTGCTGGCCGGCGAGCGGAACGGCATCCCTTTCGACGGCTTCGATCTCGGCAACTCGCCTCTCGATTATCGAAGCCCGCCGGCGGAACAGATCATCATGCTCACGGCGAACGCCAGCATTGCGCTCCGGGCATGTGCAAAGGCGGGCCATGTGCTCTTGGGTTCGCTGCTGAACATGGGGGCGCTGGTCGCGCACCTGAAGGACGCGAACCCGGCCAGCCTGCTCCTGATCTGCGCGGGCACCGTCCGCGAACCGGCGATCGAGGATCTGTTCGCGGCCGGCATGATGTGCAGCCATTTTCAGGATGCGGCACTCACCGACGCCGCGAGAATCACGGCGTCGGTTTTCCGGAAATATCAGGAGGACGCCCTCCACTGCCTGCACGAGTCGCGGAAGGGACGCTCACTCATGGCCGACGACCGTCGCGAGGATGTGCGCTGGTGCGCCCATCGCTCGCTTTACGCCGTCGTCGCGGAGATGGTGGATGGCGTGGTGCGCAGGATTTGAAATCCGCCCCATGGCATCGCGAACTGGCGGAGCCTCGCCTTCAGCTCGCAGCCTCCCGCGTGGAAACCAAGAACCGCTGCCGGAAAGGAAGCTTGGCAGAGCGCAGCGGAAGATCATAAAAACGACGAACACTTGGGCGCATGAATCCCTCTTCTACCGTATGCAACGCGAAAAAATCCGTGCGGATCAGGACCGGCAGCCAGCTTCATCCTTCTGCGCCTTTCCTAGCCCATCATTCACCCCACTCCCTGACGCCTGTCCACGGTTCTGCCGTCGCGCGTCGCGGGGGGGGCTCGAAAGGAAATCCCTAGCAGTCATTTCTAGCAGGCTGGCAAGGCCCGCCGCGCTTTTTTCTCATCCCCATTCAAGTCAGGAGCCCCATTATGTTCCTTCACGGCGAAATCATCAATAACACCCAAAATTTCCTGCGTCGCTTGAGCCCGACCGCCTTCGATATAGCGGAGCCCCCGGCCTATTCTCCCGGGCTCAAGATGATGCAACACACCAGACTCGAGCCGAGGAAAGCGGTGAGCATCATCGGGCTCGATCGGATTGCCTTTTGCTCCATCCGGTTCAACAAGGAATCGGGGATGATCCACGCAAATCTTGATATGGACTATAGTCCCGGCACTTTTTTTACGCCTTGTTACTGGCTGCCATGGATGAAAGACGGGATCGTACGCATCAAGCTGAAGCCCTCTCGCCTTCTCGTGAACGGCAAAGCGCCGGAAATAAATCCTTATGGAAGGAAAATGGACACCGTCAAAGGGGGGCAGACCATGAAGAATGCCGGTGTCCAAGTCGGTGATCCTAATGGGGATTTTGAGTGGAAGCCAAGAATAGGAAACCCCTACGACAGGGATGTCCGCCTATTCTTCACGGGAATGATGGATGGCTGCAGCACCTGGGCGGCAGGTGACCCCAGAGAGCCTGATGTATATCACGTCAACCGCGCAACGGCCGTGCAGCAGAGCGGCCTTGTGGAAAAGGACGAGGGCAAGGCCCAAAAGTTTGCACTCAAGGAAATGACGGCCGACTTTGTCGAACTGCACAAGAGCCAGCACGCCGGGACAAAGCCGGTCCTCAAGAGCTCGAACCCGGTGAACATGAAACTGGTTGCGGATTCTCGGGCCGAAAAAATTGTCGATATGCAGTCGGAGGTTGTTCGTCGCCTCATCAAAGGGCCGGTGGGCAATCGGTACAAGGTCATCAAACAGTATTATACAGCCTTCGGCGTAAAGGACTCGTCGGGTATCTGGAATTTCTATCGCCAGGGTATTTACCAATACAGGTCGCTCGAAAAAAAGACCTTCGGAGGAAACGGGGACTTTGTGACAAGATGGGATGCCGTGGGTTCCGTTTTGACTGCGGGCACTGCTGCGGAGCAGTTTTTCCCGTAAGGACGCACTGGGCTTTGCCATCAAAACCGCCACATCCGGCTCGATGATTCCCAATCCCCGAAACAGCGCGCAGAGTGCTGCGTTCCGGATCGTTGCCTAGCTATCCCTGACATTGCCAGCGTGGATATGAGAGACTGTGAAAAAAAGCCCGCGTGCGACGGAAAGCAGCCGTCTCGGCTGTGAGGGGCGGCGGGCCTCCGGCCTGCCGTGCCCGCGACTTTTTTAACAGTCTCCAAGACATGACGGTTGCAGTCACGAGTGGATCGCCCGATGGGCCCCGGTGCGTGAAGGCAAAGTGGCAGATAGCAATCTCTACAGAGCAAGGTCGCCGTCAATTCTGGACACCGATCTGCTGCGAACGTTCGCGGCGCGGTGCTCGAAACAGCGTATTTCTGGAGTGGCAGCAGCCGGTCAGCGCTGCACGCGCGCGGAGCCGCCTTTTGCGAAGGCTTTCACCTGCTCGACGGTCGCCATCGTGGTGTCGCCAGGGAAGGTCGTGAGCAGCGCGCCGTGCGCCCAGCCGAGCTTCACGGCTTCCTCTTCCGAGGCGCCGGTGAGCAGGCCGTAGAAGAATCCTGCCGCGTAGCCGTCGCCACCGCCGATGCGGCAGATCACGTCGAGATCGACGATGGGCGACTGGTAGGTCTTGCCGTCAATCCATGCGACCGCGCCCCAGGTGTGGCGATTGGTGGAGTGCACTTCCCGCAGCGTCGTCGCGACGACTTTCACCTTCGGGAATTTCTTCACGGCTTTTTCGATCACGTTGAAGAACGCGCTCGGGTCGAGTTTGCCCGTCGTCTCGACATCCTGCCCCTCGATGCCGAGGCCCTTTTGCAGGTCCTCCTCATTTCCCACGAGCACGTCCACATGCTCGACGATCCGCGCGAGCGTCTCGACGGCCTTGCTGTGGCCACCCCAGATGTCCCAGAGCTTCTGGCGGTAGTTGAGATCGAACGATGTCACCGCGCCCGAAGCCTTCGCGGCCTTCATCGCTTCGATGATCACTTCGCCGGTCGTGTCGGAGAGCGCGGCGAAAATTCCGCCCGAGTGGAACCAGCGCACGCCCTGATCAAAGATGGCCTTCCAATCGAAGTCGCCCGGCTTGAGCTGACCGGCGGCCTCGTTGCTGCGGTTGTAGAAAACGACGGGGGCGCGCACGCCCTGGCCGCGGTCGGAATACACGGTCGCCATGTTCGGCCCGCGCACGCCGTCGTGCTTGAAC
>JAYWEO010000063.1:0-5701 GCA_043779225.1 Prosthecobacter sp. | reverse complement strand
GGACATCGGGCTCTTCCCTATCCACCTGATTGATTTTCATACTCCCGGAAAAGAATTCTTACGGGTTTGCGTCTTCAAAACCGGGGTCATGCTGAGCGGAGTTCCGTCGTGGGCGGAGGCGGGACGGAACGGAGTCGAAGCATCCCGTGGGATGCAATACTGGCTTCCGGGCGTCTGCTTGCATCCCACGGGATCCTTCACTCCGCGTCGGCCCGCCACCTCTCCGCCGACGCTGCGTTCAGGATGACCTCCGATTTGGCCGACCAATCGGAAGAGTAAGAATCACTCCGCGAAGCGCTGGGCGACGGGCATGCGGCGACCGACGCCGAAGGCTTTGCTCGTGACCTTGAGGCCGGGGACGGATTGGGCGCGCTTGTATTCGTTTTGCGCGACGCGTTTCACGACCCAGCGGACGGTCTTTTCGTTGAAGCCGCGCGCGGTGATTTCCTCGGGGCTGAGTCCATCCTCGATGAGCATTTCCAAAATCGGATCGAGGATTTCGTACGGCGGGAGCGTGTCCTGGTCGCGCTGGTTCGGGCGCAGTTCGGCGCTCGGTGGTTTTTCGATGGTGGCCGCGGGGATGATTTCGCGATCGCGGTTCAACCAGCGGGCGAGGCGGTAGATCATCATTTTTGGAACGTCGCTGATCACGGCGAGACCGCCGCACATGTCGCCGTAAAGCGTGCAGTAGCCGACGGCGAGTTCGCTCTTGTTTCCCGTCGTGAGGAGGAGGTGGCCGAATTTGTTGCTGAGCGCCATGAGCGTCATGCCGCGCAGGCGGGGCTGCATGTTTTCCTCGGTCACGTCCTCGGGTTTGCCCTCGAAGAACGGGGTCATCTGCTCCTTGAATGCGGCGAAGGATTTTTCGATGGGGATCGTGAGGCAGCGGATGCCGAGTGCTGCGGCGAGTGAGAGTGAATCGGATACGCTGCCTTCGCTCGAATAGCGCGTGGGCATGGTGACGCCGAGGACGTTTTCCGCACCGAGCGCCGCGGCTCCGACGACGGCGGTGACTGCGCTGTCAATGCCGCCGCTGAGGCCGAGCACGGCGCTTTTGAATCCGCACTTTGCAAAGTAGTCGCGGGTGCCGAGGACGAGGGCGTCGAAGAGCTCTTGCGCCTCGCACTGGAACTGAGGAATTTTGAATTTTGAATTTTGAATTTTGAATTCGACGAGTGCGTTTTCTGCGCGGAACGGTGCGAGTTGTGCGAGGCAGTCGCCGGTTTCGCTGATGGCGAAGGAATTGCCGTCGAAGATGAGCTGATCGTTTCCGCCGACGGTATTGCAGTACGCGATCGGAACGGTGAGCGCGCGGGCGCGGGCGCTAAGCATCTCGAATCGGCGGCGCGGCTTGCCGACTTCGAAGGGGGAGGCGCTGAGATTGAGGATCAGCTTCGCGCCCTGCGCGGCGAGGGAGGCGAGGGGGTCGCAGTCGTAGAGCTGGCGCGGGAGGTATTCGCGACTCCAGATGTCCTCGCAGATCGTCACGCCGCAGAGCGTGCCGGCGATTTCGACGGGCGCATTTTTTTCCGCGGGTTGAAAATAGCGGGCCTCGTCGAAGACGTCGTACGTGGGCAGGAGGGACTTGAAGATTTTGCGGATCGGCCTGCCTCGTTCGAGAAGTGCGGCGGCATTTCGGAATGGCCGGCCGGGGCCGGTGTTCACGTCCACATAGCCGACGAGGAGAGGGATTTCACTGATTGCGGCGACCGCGGCGTGCAGTGCGTCGAGGGCGGCGAGGTTCTGCGGGACAAAGCGGCTTTTGAAAAGCAGGTCGAGCGGCGGGTAGCCGGGGAGCGCGAGTTCGGGTGTGAGGACGACATCTGCGCCACTTTTTACGAGCGACGAATATGCGGCGAGAATGGCCGCGGCATTTGCGGCGAAGTCGCCGACGGTGGGATTGATTTGTGCGAGGCCGACCTTCATGTCGGCAGCGACTCTAGGGCACTGCGGCGGGCGATGGCGATGGCGAGTTTGCGTGTGCCTCAGCGCATCCCGGAGTCGGCCCTTGTCGTGCGGGACTTTGGCGGGCGGTCGCCGTAGATGGCTTCCACGGCGGCCTTGCCGTTGATGTCCTCATTGGCCTGCCAGATCATGTGCTTGTAGAACTCGATCATCCCGGCGGCGCAGAGTCCCCAGAAGATGGTGAGGAAGACTTTTTGCAGGAAGGAATTCTGGATCATGGCGGGTGAACCAGAGCAGATCGCTGGCCATGCGGAGTTGAGAGTTGAGGGTTGAGAGTTGAGAGGCGGCAGGTGTCAAACTTTGCACATCACCAGAAACCCCACTGGCCGGTGCGCAGGATGTAAAGGGCGAGCGCGAGATTCGTGACGGCGTGGGTGAGGACGCAGGCCGCGAGGCTGCGGGTGCGGTAGGCGACGAGGTTGAAAAGTGCGCCGGTGACGAGAGCCGCTGGCCAGTCGGGCCTTTGGTGGATGGAGCAGAAGCCGACTATGGTGATGAGGAACGAACGCCAGGTAAATGTCCCGAAGGGGACTTCCGCAAAGTCGTCGTTCACGAAAAATCGGAGGAGGAAACCGCGCCAGAAAATTTCTTCGACGAAAGCGACGACGACGGTGATTCGGAAAAGGCGGATGGAGAGATTCGCCCAATAGGGCCAGCCGCTGTCGCCAAAGAAGTGCGGGAGGAAACCGTCGGTCCTGGGTGCGAATCCGAAGAATGCCTGCGGTGAAATCCAGACGACGAAGGAGACAAGCGCGATCATCGTGGCAAAACCGAAGCCGGCAAGCGGGCGGAGCACGATGCGCGATCGCAATTTCCACAGCAGTGCCGCGCATACGAATGTCTGCACTGGAAATATCCAGTATTGCGGATCGTGGACCCACCACGCGGCGTAACCTTCGCCGACTGTTTGCACTGCTCCGACGAGCATCAAAAACGCAAGAAAAAGTACGAACGGCGCGAGATAAGCTACGCGGTCAGGACGAACGCCATTCATTTTATGGAAAAGAAAACCATGAGCCCGGACAAGACACAGGAAGCAAATCCCGAGCAACTCTTGAAACTGCTGGAGATGCAGGTGGCGGCTGCACGGGAGCGACGCATGTCTCGTGAGACGAGCCGGAGCAAGGCCGGGACGATCGGGCTTTTCATCATCATCGCGGGAGCGGCGCTGGCGCTGTGGGTGCTGACGCTGCTGCTCGGGCAGATGCGACCGCAGCGCGGGGAGGCCAACGAAGTCGCGACGGCACCGGCTGCGCAGGGCGCTCGGTGAGAATTACCAAAATCAGGCACATCAACTGCTTTTCTCAAAAACACAAATGGCCAAGACACTCTCATCTGCAATCGGCGTTGACCTCGGACGCTACTCTCTCAAGTCGGTGCTCCTGCACAAGAAGGGCGGGAACCGCTACGTGATCACCAATTTCGCATCCATGCCCGTGAACGATGCAGTGGAACGCACGCCGGAATCGCTCGGCGCGGACATCAGGGCACTCGTGAAGCAGATGGGCGGCAGCGCCAAGGGCTGCGCGGTGGCGGTGAGCAGCCCGGACGCGCTCATGCGCATCATCGAGCAGCCGGAGACGCCGCCGGAGCTTCTGCGCGATGCGCTGCGGATGAATGGAACGGTCCTGATGAACCAGGACTGCAAGGGCTTCGTGCTCGATTGCGTGGATTGCGAAATAGCGGGGGAGACTGCACCTGGTGCGGCTGCGCCAACGGGTGCAAATGGGGCAGTCCAGCAGCGTCGCTACCTGGTCGCAGGGCTGCCGCAGGCGGAGGTCGCGCAACTGACCCAGACTTTCGAAATCAGCGGGCTGAACAATGTCGCGGCGGTGCAGCTCGCGCCGGTCACGGTCTTCAATGCTTTCGAGTTCGCGCAGAAGGAGGTGTTCGACAACCACTCGTTCTTCCTCATTGATTTCGGCCATCTCACTTCGACGATGATGATCGGCGCGCGACGCGAGCTCTCGCTGATCCGCTCCGTGGAATTTGGCGGCAAGTCGCTCGTGGAGGCGCTGTGCGGCCTGAGCGGGGAGAGCCCGGAGACGGTGATGGCCGCACTTTCCGCCGAGGATGAGGTGATGGTGGAATATGCACGCATGGCGCTGATGGCGCTGACGCGTGAAATCGGCAGTTCGATCGGATTTTACGAAGGACGCCGCGAAGAGATGATCTCGCAGATCTGGGTCTCCGGCGGACTCGCGCGGAATGCGACCTTGCTCCGGCTGCTCGGCGAGGAACTGCGGATGCCATGCCAGCCGTGGGTCGCGCTCGACCGGTGTGAACTGAATGTTTCCTCAACCCAAAAGGCGCAGCTTGCGGAGGAGATGCTGGACTACAGCGTCGCCTGCGGAGCCGCCGCCCAACTTCTCAACGCCTGAACGACCATGGCCCTACGCATCAATCTCTATCACGAAGTCCTCCGCGCGAAGCGGCAGAAGCAATACGATCCGCTGAAGCTCTCCATGCTCGGCCTCGGCGTGGTCGCCGTCGCCATGGCCGGATTCTACGTCGTGCAACTGAAGCGGACGAGCGACATCCGCTCCGCTTTCAGCGCGCAGAAGGCCGAGTTTGAAAGGCTCAGCCCGCAGCAGAAGGCGGCGGAAAAAAAGGAGATCGAGCTGAACAGGCAGATCGATCTTGCGGCGCGATTCACGAAGCGGATGGAGAAGCGCGTCCAGTGGGCGCCACTCTTTGAGAACGTCATGGCCACGGTGCCTCCGAACGTGCAGATCACGAGGCTGGTCTGTGATTCCGGCCGTGAAAAATCAGGCGCAAGCCAGATGAACATCGAGGGAATCGCGGCGGACATGGAGCCCCGGAATGTCGCGGAAAATCTGCGCAAAGCCGTCGCCGAGCGGGTCGCCGCGAAGTATCCGAATGCCACGGCGACCTTCCGAAATCTGGATGACAGCCCTGAGCACCCCGTGGTGAACGGCAAACGCGTGCCGGCCGTGGTGTTCTCCATCAACGTGACTTTCAAGACCGAGATCGAGCCGCCCGCACCTGCGGCACCGGCCAAGCGGGCACCCAAGAACGAAGTCGCCACACTATGAAACTCAGCAAGGATCAGATTCAAAAGATTGCCCTCGGGGGGATGCTGTTTGTCGGCGTCACGTACTCCTATTTCGAGTTTCTGCTCGGCCCGCTCCGCGCCGGTCGTGAGCAGGCAAAACGGGAGGGAGCGGAACTCACTCCGAAAATTGCCGCCGCGCATGCGCAGATCGAAAAGACCAAGGGGATCGAGGCGAAGGCGCCGGAGTCCCAGCTCCTGATCGATCAGGTGAATGCGATGATTCCCCAGGGTTCGCCGATCGCCTGGGTCCCCACCGAGCTTTCGGAACTTTTCAAACGCGAGGGCATCGCGAAGTCCACCGCCCGCATGTCGGGCGAGCCGGCGGAAAAGGAGCTCACAGGTTTTGGAAAATACGCGTGGGCTGTCGAGCTGCCGAGCGTGGAGTTCATCACCTTTGCCAAGGCGCTCGCCGTGCTCGAGAACGAGCAGCCGCTCATGGAGATCCAGAACATGGAGATCGATGCGGGGCGCAGTGACGTCCAGTTCCAGCACGTGTCCATCAATCTGCATAACATCGTCCGCCAATGAAACTGACCCCGCTATTTCTCACCTTCGCAGCCATCGCCATCGCGGGAGCTGCGCATGCCGAGCCGGACAAGGCGAAGCGCTACGAGCTGAAGAACCGCTCCGCGTTCCATTCTGGCGAGGACGCAAGGATTC
>JAYWEO010000062.1:0-3990 GCA_043779225.1 Prosthecobacter sp. | reverse complement strand
GTTGATGCTCCCGCTATTGATCGTCTTTCCCCCTTTGCCGGATTTCAGCTTCACGCTTCCGCCGCTGCCATCGGCGTTCCTCGCAGTGAGCCGCCCGCTGTTGCGCACTTCACCACCGTCGGAACCCAGGATGATCCTGCCGTTCTTCGTCGAGATGCCCGTGGCATTCACCACGCCGGTGTTGTTCACGGCGAGCGCATACACGTTGCCGCCCGCGGCCTTCAGCCTCGCCTGCGCGGCATGGATGCTCCCGCTGTTCTCCGCGCCGGTGCCGCCACCGGCGATGCCGGAATTGATGACCACGCGCTCGTCGCCCGCGGCCTTCAGCAAAATGTCACTGCCTGCAGCAAGCGTCGCAGTGCCCTTCGGAGCATGGATGCTCCCCGCATTCGTCACGCTGCGCGCCATCAGGGTCACATCGCCATCGCTCGCGGTGATGGTGCCGAGATTTGTCACACCGGCCATCGAGCCGCCGCTGAAACGCAGATCGCCACCCGCCATGAACTGCGCATCCGGCACGTCGAGCGTGGAGGCCACGAAGCCCGCGGTGTTGATCCTTCCGTTCGGGCCGACGAGGATGCCGTTCGGATTGATGAGATACACCTGCCCATTCGCCTGGAGCGTGCCGTGAATGGTCGAGGGAATGCCGCCCACCACGCGGTTCAAAGTGGCGGCGCTGGAGTCGGAATGGATGAACCGCGTGAACTCGCCCGAGCCGATGGAAAAATCCCGCCACTGGATGATCCCGCGCGGGCCGGCCTGGCTGATGGTCATCCCGCTCGCACCCTGTGCAATCGTGATGGTGCCATTGGTGACGGTGCCGCCAAGGGGATTGGCGTGAAGTGAACCGGTGAGTGCCGCCAATGAAAGCAGCACGGAAGCAGGGCGCGAAACAAGCGATAGCAGACGCATGGGGAGTGTTGGGATGTAATGGTTCGGTTCACCATCCGGACGCCACTTGAACCATCAAGCCAAGGCACCTGAAACCATTACGCTTTCCAGGCTACATGGCCGGGTTCGAACACTCTGGGATGAATGTGAGTAGCAACTGGAAAATCAGACTTCAATCATTTTACGCAATGACAGTCCGGATCACAGGGACACTGGCGGGGATATTCGGCCCGCATTTTCCGGATGAATTTTTTCCTTTCCCCGCAACCGCTGAACACATCAACACGTCCCGCAGAGCGGTAGAAAATTGCGCCACCCGGCAATCCCGATCTGCCGCCTCACGGAGATGAACTCAGTCCCGCCAAGCTCCGCGGCAATTTTCAAAGCGCTCGGAATCCTCTCCGGCGAACTTTCCGCCTACCCTCGTTACAGCGCAGCAGGAGCAGTAGCCGGAACGGTGGGACGAGCGGCAGATGGAGCAGCAGCAGGAGCGGCAGGCTTCGTATTCTTCAGCAGGCGGAAAAGCTCGCTGTCCGTCGAGAGCACGATGCTCGTATCGCCGAGCAGGATTTTCTTGTAGGTCTCCATCGTCTTCACGAAGCCGTAGAACTCCACGGCCTGCGGGCTCTTGTTGAATGCCTCGGCATAAATGCGCGTGGCCTCTGCGTCGGCGGCACCCTGGATTTCATGCACCTTGCGGTACGCGGTGGACTCGATTTCGCTAAGGTCGCGATCCCGTTTTCCCGTGATGCCTGCGGCCTTGCCCTCGCCCTCGGAACGGTAGCCCTGGGCGATCTGCGTCCGCTCGCTGATCATGCGCTGGTGGATGCGCTCGATGACCTGCGAGTTATAGTTCACGCGCTTGAAGCGCACGTCGAGCAGTTCGATGCCGAGGGACTGCACCTTGGGAGCCGCAGCCTTCAGAATGTCCCCCTCGATCTCGCGGCGGCCGCGCTGGATGGGAGGCAGTGCAGCGGCGTTCCCGGCGAAGTCCTTTTCCACAGCCTCGGCAAGTTTGCGCGTCTTGTCGCTGCGGATGACCTCGATCAGTTCATGGCGTGCGACGGCGATGCGGATCTCGCTGCCGATGATGTCGTCGAGCCGCGACTGTGCGCTGCGCTCATCGCGGAGGCTCACGAAATACATCGCCGGATCGTGAATCCTCCATCGCGCGAACGCCTCCACGGAAATGTACGTCTTGTCCTTCGTCGGCATCTCACTCACCGGGCCGTCCCATTCGAGCAGCCGCTTTTCGATGCGGTTCACGGACTGGATGAATGGGAGCTTCCAGTGCAGCCCCGCCTCCGTGACCGGCGTGCCGATCTGTTTGCCAAACTGCGTGAGGATGACGACATCCGTCTCGCGGACCGTGTAGCCGCTGGAGATCAGCACGACGAATGCGGCCACCGCGACTAAAATGAGAGCGATGCGTGAAGTGTTCATTTCCGTGCCTCCCCCGTGCGTCCGACACCGGGCAGCATCGGCAGCAGTTGCGTGATCTTGTCGTCCACGATCACCCGTTCTTTCACCTGAGGCAGCACCTCGGCCATCGTCTCCAGATAAATGCGCGTCCGCGTGACATCGGGCGCCTTGAGATATTCGGCGAGCACCGCGTTGAACGCCGCGACATCGCCGAGCGCTTCGTTCACGCGCTTGAGCTTGTAGCCTTCCGCGACGCTGATCTTCTGCTCGGCCTCTCCGCTCGCGCGCGGGACGACCTTGTTATACTCACCGTTGGCGATGTTCATCATGTTCTCGCGATCCTGCTTGGCCTTGTTGACTTCGTTGAAGGAAGCCTGCACCTCTCGCGGGGGGTTGATATTCTTGAGCTGCACCTGATCCACCATGATGCCGAGCTGGAATTCCTTCACCACATCGCGCAGGCGGACGAGCGAGACATTCTCGATGTCCTGCCGTCCGATGGTGATGACTTCGTCCACCGTGCGGTCGCCGATGACTTCGCGCATGATGGACTCGGAAAGATCGCGCAGCGTCTCCTCAGGCTGGCGCACGCTGAAGAGGAAGTGCTTCGGATCGTCGAGGCGATATTGCACCACCCACTCGACGAGCGCCGTGTTCAGGTCGCCCGTGACCATCGTCTTCTCGCGATCCTGCTCATCACCGTACTGGCGGGGATTCGTCGCGCCGGGCGTGCCAAAGCCCAGCTCGATCTTGAGCTGCCGCTTCACCGCGACCGGGAGGACTTCATCGATCCCGAACGGCAGCTTGAAATGCAGCCCCGGCTCGCGAATCGCGTCGAACTTTCCGAAGCGCAGCACCACACCGACCGACTCCGCAGGAATGGTGTACCAACTCGTGAGCAGGAGCCACAGCCCGAAGATGAGAAATGGCAGGACTGGCACCCATCGGGCGAGATGGGGCGGGAATTGCACCACGATAGTGCGGGGTTCGTTGTATGCCATGCGAGGGGTGTACGTTGGCCGAACATGAAGCGCAAGAGATGCCGGAGCGCCGGCGTCCCCACCGGCCACGAAATACCATGCGCAGCATCACACATTTCCTGCCTCCTCATGGAAGCGACGCTTCGCGTGATGCGAAGTGGCCGGCGGGGACGCCAGCGCTCCACCTCACAGCCACCCCGCCGCATCCGACTCGATCCACTGGTGAAAATGCACACCGACTCGCGACAGCACGAAAGCGATCAGCACGAGGATGAGCGCCGCGACTTCACGACGCCCGAAGCGATCCCCCGCCCCGTGGCTGCGGATGAAATTCAGCAGCGCCCCCGTCGGGCATCCGTAGTGGCAATACGCCATCGGCACAAAGCACGCGGCGACGAGCCCGCCGATCGCAATCGCGATGGTCGCCCATCCCGCGGTGCGAATCGCATACGCATCGAACGGCTCGAACGCCGCGAGATCGTGCGGCAGCACCAGCATCACCACGCCGAGCATCATCACGAGCGTGAGAAAGGGCAGCCAGCGCAGACCAGCCGCAAAGTTTTTCGGCAGCGAAATCCGCCAGCGCTTCGGCGCGATGCGCGCGAGCCATTCCTGCGCATGTCCATGCGGGCAGAGCTGGTGGCAATACAGCGGCTTCCCCGTGCCCCACGGAACGATGAGCGCCGCAGCGAGCAGG
>JAYWEO010000061.1:0-21188 GCA_043779225.1 Prosthecobacter sp. | reverse complement strand
ATCGCTGGTGGTCTCCTCGATCTGGCGGCGGATCTGGCCCACGCGGCCCTGGATATCGCTCGGCTTGCCGGAACCTTCGACGATGGTCGTGTTCTCCTTATCAATGCTGATGCGCTTCGCCTTGCCGAGGTCTTCGAGCCCGAGGTTTTCGAGCTTGAGACCGAGATCTTCGGTGATGCAGCGGCCACCGGTGAGGATCGCGATGTCTTCCATCATGGCCTTGCGGCGATCACCGAAGCCGGGCGCCTTCACGGCGGCGACATTGATGGTGCCACGGAGCTTGTTCACGACGAGCGTCGCGAGGGCTTCGCCTTCGACGTCTTCGGAGATGATGAGGAGCGGCTTGCCGGTCTTCGCGACCTTTTCCAACACGGGGAGGATGTCCTTCAGGTTGGTGATTTTCTTCTCGTGGATAAGAAGGTAAGCATTTTCGAGATTAGCTTCCATCGTCTCGGCATTAGTCACGAAGTAGGGCGAAATATAGCCCTTGTCGAACTGCATGCCTTCCACGACGTCCAGCGTCGTCTCGATGCTTTTCGCTTCCTCGACGGTGATCGTGCCGTCCTTGCCCACCTTGTCCATCGCGTCAGCAATGATGTTGCCGATGGCGGTGTCCCAGTTGGCGGAGACGGTCGCGACCTGCGCGATTTCCGTGCGGTCCTTGACCTTCTTGGAGATCTTCGCGAGTTCCGCGACGATCGCCTCGACGGCCTTGGTGATGCCGCGCTGGAGCGACGTCGGCGTGGCACCGGCAGTCACATTGCGGAGGCCTTCGCGATAGATGCTCTCGGCGAGAACGGTCGCGGTGGTGGTGCCGTCGCCGGCGATGTCGCTGGTCTTGCTCGCGACTTCGCGAACGAGCTGCGCGCCCATGTTTTCATAGGGGCATTCGAGTTCGATTTCCTTCGCGACCGTGACACCGTCTTTGGTGATGGTCGGGGAGCCGAACTTTTTGTCTAGGATGACGTTGCGTCCGGCTGGCCCGAGGGTTGCCTTGACTGCACGCGCGAGTTTCTCGACGCCGCGCAGGAGTGCCTGACGCGCCGTCTCGTCGAATTGGAGTTGTTTAGCTGCCATATTAGTTAGTTGGTAATGTTGTTGAGTTTTTGTTGCTTAGCCGATGATGCCGAGGATGTCGTCTTCGCGCATGATGAGGTAGGTCTCCCCATCCACCTTGATTTCGGTGCCACCGTATTTGCTGACGAGCACCTTGTCGCCGGCCTTGACGGTGAACGGGATAAGCTTCCCGTCATCGTCACGCTTGCCGGTGCCGAGGGCGACGACTTTGCCCTCCTGCGGTTTTTCCTTCGCGGTATCAGGAATGATGATTCCGCCTTTTTTGACTTCCGCTTCCTCGATGTGCTGCACGAGGACGCGATCCCCGAGGGGACGAACGTTGACTTTTGCCATGATGTTTGTGTTGTTGGTTTGTTGTTGCTTGTGGGTTTTTAACGAACCCAAGCCGGCATTGCAGCTTAGGTTCGATAAAGTGTGAGAGGCGAATGCCGGGGCTGCGAAGGCGAGGCAGCCGATGGCTAACTTTAGGTGGCGTTTCATGGGGACGAAGTCGCCGCGGGGTGAGCACGAGGCCCGCACCACGGCGGTGAGTTACTTCTTGTTCTTCTCGTCCACGACTTCGAACTCCGCGTCTACGACGTCG
The DNA here is from genome assembly GCA_043779225.1 of Prosthecobacter sp. Taxonomy (GTDB): domain Bacteria; phylum Verrucomicrobiota; class Verrucomicrobiia; order Chthoniobacterales; family Chthoniobacteraceae; genus SXWH01. The sequence continues at coordinate 19,528 of JAYWEO010000061.1, read as the reverse complement.
CCGTCTTTCTTCGGCGCTTCGGCGGCACCCGCCTGGCTCGCGCCTTCGGGCTGCGCTCCGGCTCCGGATGCGGCGGCGTTCTTATAGAGTTCCTCGCTGGCTGCCTGGAACTTATTCTGAAGCTCCGTGTAGGCGGTCTTGATGGCGTCGGTGTCGTTGCCCTTCAGCGTCTCGCGGACGGTGGCGATCTTCGTCTCGATCTCCGCCTTCACATTGCCGGGGATTTTCTCGCCAAGTTCCTTGAGCTGCTTCTCGCACTGGTAGGCGAGGTTGTCGGCATTGTTACGGACCTCGGCGGCTTCCTTGACTTTCTTGTCCTCCTCGGCGTGGGCCTCGGCATCGCGCTGCATTTTCTCGACCTCGTCCTTCGAAAGGCCGCTGCTGCCGGTGATGGAAATCTTCTGCTCCTTGCCCGTGCCGAGATCCTTAGCCGAGACGTGCAGGATGCCGTTCGCATCAATGTCAAACGTGACTTCGATCTGCGGCGTGCCGCGGGGCGCCGGCGGGATGCCGTCGAGGTGGAAAGTGCCGAGCTTCTTGTTGTCCTTCGACATCGGGCGCTCACCTTGGAGCACGACGATTTCCACGCCCGGCTGGCTGTCGCTGTAAGTCGAGAAGGTCTGCGATTTGCGCGTGGGGATGGTCGTGTTGCGCGCAATCATCGAGGTGGCGACGCCGCCTGCGGTTTCGATGGCGAGCGTGAGCGGTGCGACGTCGAGCAGGAGCACGTCCTTCACGTCACCCTTCAGCACGCCGCCCTGAATGGCTGCGCCGATGGCGACGACTTCGTCCGGGTTCACGCCCTTGTGCGGCTCCTTGCCGATGATGGCGCGCGCGGTCTCGACGACCTTCGGCATGCGCGTCATGCCGCCGACGAGCACGAGCTCGTTGATTTCATTTTGCGTCAGCCCTGCGTCCTTCATGCAAGCGCGGGTCGGCGCGAGCGTGCGCTGGAAGAGCGAATCCGTGAGCTGCTCCAGCTTCGAGCGCGTGAGCTTCTTCTGGATGTGCTTCGGCCCGGTCTGATCCGCCGTGATGAACGGCAGGTTGATTTCGTATTCCTGCGTGGACGAAAGTGCGATCTTAGCCTTCTCGCATTCTTCCTTGATGCGCTGGATGGCGTCGGGCTGCTTCGTGAGGTCGAGGCCGCTCTCGGACTTGAACTCGGCAAGCACCCAATCCATGAGCGCGTGATCCCAATCGTCGCCGCCGAGGTGCGTGTCGCCATTCGTCGCCTTCACCTCGAAGACGCCGTCGCCGATTTCGAGAACGCTAATATCAAACGTGCCGCCGCCCAAGTCATAGACTGCGATCTTCTCGTCTTTCTTCTTGTCGAGGCCGTAAGCCAGCGAAGCCGCCGTCGGCTCATTGATGATGCGCAGCACTTCGAGGCCCGCGATCTTGCCCGCGTCCTTAGTTGCCTGACGCTGCGAGTCATTAAAATAAGCCGGCACCGTGACGACTGCCTGCGTGATAGTCTCGCCGAGCTTGGCCTCTGCGTCAGACTTCAGCTTAGCCAAAATCATCGCGCTGATTTCCGGTGGCGAAAAGGTCTTAGTCTCGCCATTCACCACGACCTGGATGTGCGCGTCGCCATTCGCCGCCTTCACGACCTTGTAAGGCACGCGCTTCAGTTCGTCCTGCACTTCCTCAAACTTGCGCCCCATGAAACGCTTCACGGAGAAAATAGTATTGGTCGCATTAGTCACCGCCTGCCGCTTCGCAGCCTGCCCGACGAGCCGTTCGCCCGTCTTGGAAAATGCGACGATGGAAGGTGTGGTGCGCGCGCCTTCTGAGTTTTCGAGCACGATGGGCTCGCCGCCTTCCATGACGGACATGCAGGAGTTCGTGGTGCCGAGGTCAATGCCGAGGATTTTTGCCATAAATTGGTTTGTTTGCTGTGATTGAGTTGAGGGGGGCTGGTTTTGCGAAAAGTCGCACGGCCCTTCTGCAAGTGACACGCCACCGACGCAAATATCTCCATGCAACTGTGCTCAAGTCTTTTATACATTTCACACAGACTCTCTGCCGTAACATGAGGCACCCTTTTTGGCGCACTTGGCGCACACAGGTGCGCCACTGTGACGCATCCCGTAGCCGCGCTTGTCAAAGCGCGGGCAAGCATCCGCCGAACACGTGTATGAGAAGGTGAACCGAAATTCAAAGAAGGCTCACGCAAAGGCGCAAAGACGCAAAGGTATGCACGGAAATCCTGCCTTCTTTGCGTCTTTGCGCCTTTGCGTGACACCCTCTGAGACTCGATCATCCCGCGCGTTCACGGGATGCCGCTACAACGCTTTCACCATCACCCAAGTCGTGACCTTTTCACCCGACTCTGGATCGTGCGCGATGAGTTCGTGCCGCCCTTCGACGGCGACCGCAAACATCCTCCCCGCCTGCTCGCGCAAGGCCAGCGTGGGACTTTCCCAGATCAAGCGCCCCGATCCGCTCGCGACCAGCGGCACGAGGCCCGACGACGGCACATCGGGATCGACCAGGAAAGTCGAGCCCGGCTGCGGCGAGACGAGATGCAGGCGACCCTCGTCTTCGAGCACCACGCGATCGCGGATCTGATTGTCCGCACTCGCAGCCCACTCGGAATATTCGGCACCGAGCTTCACGCGACCTGCGGCATCGCAGTCAGTCGCACTCTCGGCTTTCGGCAACTGCCCCGCGATGAACTTTTCCACCACCTCATCCGCACGCGGTGCGGAAAGCAGATGCCCCGTGAGCGGATGCACCGTGCGCTCGACGATGCCCGCCGGCCGCTCGAACCAAGTCGTGCCGAAGCGCCGGTGCAGATGGTCCATCACATCATGCAGGATCGGCGCGGCACCCGTGACGCCCGAGACCTCGCGCATCGGCGCACCGCTGAAATTTCCCACCCACACGCCGACGGTGAACTCCGGCGTGAAGCCCATCGCCCAGTTGTCGCGAAAGTCCGTGCTCGTCCCCGTCTTGCACGCGACGGGAAAATCAAAGCGCAGCGCGGAGTTCGCGCCGAAGGAAGGCGTGCGCGCGGCATTGTCCGAGAGCATGTCGGCGATGAGCCAGCAGAGATCCCGCGGCACCATTGGACGTTCGATGTTGGGCGTCGGGCGTTGGACGTTGAGCGACAGACTCACAGGCCGCCACTCACCCATCCTCGCGAGCGTCGCGTAAAGATTTGCAAGTTCGAGCAGCCGCACCTCGGCATTCCCGATCGTGAGGCCGAGGCCGTATTCATCCGGCTCCTTCCGCAGCGTCGTCACGCCCCATGCCTGCAGGCGATGCTGCAAAATCGCCGGGCCACCGATTGACTGAAGCACGCGCACCGCAGGGATATTCAGAGAGCAGGCGAGCGCCTCGCGATAGCGCGCGGGGCCTTGGCAATGCCGGTGATAATTTTCCGGACGATACGGCCCGGTCGGCGTGGGAAATTCCGTCGGCACGTCGGCCACGATCGTCGCAGGTGTGTCGCCGCGTTCCAGCGCGAGCAGGTAGGTGATCGGCTTGATCGTCGAGCCCGCCGAGCGCAGCTGCGTCGCGCCGTTCACCATGCCGCTGCCGGGCGCGAAATAGTTCTCCGAGCCGACGAGCGCGAGCACCTCGCCCGTGCGGTTGTCGAGCACCACCGCGGCGGCATCGCGCACATTCTGCGCACGCAGGCCCGCCAGCCGCTCCGTCACGCTGCGCTCGACGAAGCGGTTCAAATCGAGATCGAGCGTGGTGCGCACCTCACCCTGTAGCCGCCGTTGTAAAACGGCGGGCGCCTTTTCCCGCTCAACATTCAGATCACTCAATCCATCCCCTCTTTCCCGCTGCAAAACCAAGTCCACAAAATGCGGCGCATTGAAAACACGCCGCGCCTTTTCATACCTCAGCGGTTCCGCGACCGCGCGCTCGTAATCCTCCTGTGCGAGCCAGCCCGACTCGTGCATCCGGCGCAGCACCGTCTCCTGCCGCCGCTTCGCGCCCGCAGGATTCGCGTGCGGATTCAGCCTCGTCGGATTCCACGGCAGCCCCGCGAGCAGCGCAGCCTCGGCATTGCTCAGGTCGGAAAGCGGCTTTCCAAAATAATATCCCGCCGCCTCCGCGACGCCGAAGTTCAGGTTCCCGAAATCGAGCCGGTTCAGATATGCCGCCAGGATTTCCTCCTTCGGCCAAAGCTGTTCCAGCCGCAGTGCCGTCGCCATCTCGATGCACTTCGTCGCCAGCGTGCGCGGGCGCGGCACCGAGAGCTTGATGAGCTGCTGCGAGATCGTGGACGCACCCGAAGTCTTCCGCCCCGCGCGCACGCTGGAAACCGCCGCGCGTCCCGCCGCAAGCCAGTCCACGCCCGAGTGCCCAAAGAACCGCTTGTCCTCCGCCGCGAGCATCGCGTGGATCACATTCTGCGGAATCTCCGCATATTTCACCTCGCGCCGGAACCGCTCGCCCACGCGCGTCTCGCGCAGCGTCTTTCCGCTGCGATCCGTGAACTCCACGCTCACCGGCGGCGTGCGCAGCAGCGCCTCGGGCACGGGGACAAATTTCAGCCCGATCCACGCGGCGAGAAACAGCACGGCAAGTACGAGCACGGAGCGCTTCAGCCATTTCACCCAACGCCGAGTCTGCCACAGAGGCTTCACGATCAAAGTGACGCGCCAGCGCCGCGAAGGATGCCGCAGTTCATTTCAGCACGCTGGCTTTCACCACAAGCGACGCGCTCAGACCGAAGCGCTCGGGGTGATACATCTCCTCGATCTTCGCCGGCGGCGCGGTCGCGGAGCCAGTCGCGCGCACGCGGGCGAGATAGCGGATCTGATGTTTGCCCTGCGACACCGAGTTCGAGAAAAACAGCGCACGGTCGTCGCGCAGCTCCGAGAAGTCCGAAGCATATACGCTCGAAAGTCCGCCGCCCGCCATCGCCTGCGTCTTGAACTCAGGATTCACCGCCTCAAAAATCGCGGGCAGCGGGTCATCAATCGCCACGTAGCTCGAACGCCCCGGCGCGACGAAATCGAGCGTCACGAGCACGCGGTCGCCCACGCGCGCCTCGTCGAGCGGCGACAGCGAACCGTCGTCATTGATGCGCTGATAGCTGCGCGTGATCGAGTAGCCGCGATCCTTGCGCTCCGCGACGAGCGTCTTCGGCTGCGACTCGACTTTCACATGCGTGAAAATGCGGCCCTTGGCCGGATTACGCAGCGTGATCGCCTTCGCCACGTCGAACGAAAGCTCCTGCTCAAAATACGCGCCCTTGGCCGGCAGCTTGAATTCCGCCGGCGCGCCGCCTGCGACGAGCGTGCCCTTCACTTCCTTGCGATCCGTTTCCGTGCGCCGGATGAATTCCGACAGCCCGAGCACCGCCCACGCGTTGCCCTGCGTCGTCATCCAGTGCCCGTCGGTGCGCGCGTCAAAAACCGCGGTCGCGATGGCCTCTGCCGCGCTCGATTTTGCCGAGAGCTTCGACCACGCGAGCAGGCGAACACCCTGCGCGCGCGCGACAGAGCCAAACCAGAAATCCTCCTCCACCGCCTTGTCCTGCATCTTCAGCAACGTCTCCGCCATCTTCACGCCGCCCTTCGTTTCGAGCACCGCGAGCGCGAGCAGCGCGCGGCTTTCCTGCGTGAGCACGTCGCGCTTCTTGAACAGCGCCTCGTGATACGCCGCCTCGGCCCGGCCCGCGAGCGCGAGCGTGTAGCACGCGAGGGCACGTGGCGAGAGCGCCCACTTTTCATTCGAGTCCGCCGCGCCGCGCAGCTCCTTGCTGAGATAGTCGAGCACGCGCTTCAGCGATTCCTCGTCCACCTCGTAGCCCGCCTTCTTCGCCATCACGAGACCGAGTGCGCCGTATGCGCTGCCCCAGAAATCCGCCACGTGCCCGCCGGGCCAATACGCGAGCCCGCCGCCCGAGGTCTGCATCGTGAAAAGTCGCGCCACGCTCTTGTCGATCACCGCCTGGAACTCCGCATCGGTGCGCTTCAGCTCCGGCAGCACGTCGCGGAAATCACGCAGCCCGAGCCACGGCAGCATCGAGGAAGTCGTCTGCTCCACGCAGCCGTACGGATAGTGCAGCAGTTCGCCGACGCCTTCGCGCAGCTCGAAGATGCGCGAGTTCGAGAGGCTCACGCGCACGGTGCCCTTGCCCTGCATGAGCGTCGGATCGAAACCCGCAATCACATTCGTCTCCGCCACATCCACGCGCTGCTGCTTCACCTCGCGCAGGAGTGGCGCAGGGAAAGTGATCTTCAGCCTCGTCTCCGCAGCGTCGCGGAATTTCGCACCGCCGCCGGCGAACTCCACCGTCCACACCCACTTCGCCTCACCCGTCTCACACACTTCGATCGGAAAATCCACCGCGACCGATCCCTTCGCCGGAAGGCTCACCGTGCGCTCGCTCTCCGCCGCTGTTGCCGTCGCATCGAGCTGGATGCGCACCTTCGCCTCACCCGCCTGGTCGGTCGTATTATGCACCACCGCGCGCAGCACGACGTGGTCGCCCACATTCGCAAAACGCGGTACCGCAGGCTCGATCATCACCGGCTTGTTGATCTCGAATGCGCCCTCAGCATTGCCGAACTGATCGCGCTTCGTCTGCGCAACGGCCATGATGCGGTAGCGCGTGAGACCATCGGGCACCGTGAAGCCCGCGCGCACCTTGCCCTCCGCATCGCTGCGCAGCGTCGCGGCCCAGTATGCGGTGCCGAGAAAATTCCGCCGCACGCCGCCGTCGCCGCCCTTGCCGAATCCGCCGACAAGGTAGCCCTTGTTTTCAAAAAGCCCCTCGGCAATCGCGTCGCTTCCCTCGCGCAACAGCTTCTCGATCGTCAGCCCCGTCGTGACATCCAGCCGCAGCAGCTTGCTGAAAAAGGTGAGCGGGTCCGGCGTCTCAAATCCCGTGAGGCTCAGCACGCCCTCGTCCGCAGCCCACAGCGTGACCTCCGCATTCGCGACCGGCTTGCCATCCACGTTGCGCACTTCGCACACGACCTCCGCCGGATCGCCCGGCTGATACGCCGCGCGCGACGGCTTCACATTCACGTAGAGTTTCGCGTCGGGCCGCGCGATCCGCACCTGCGTGTAGCCGATGCGATACTCGGGCATCTTGAATTTCTTCGGGCTCTCCTGCGAGCCGCGCAGCACGAGCACGGAGACGAACACATTCGGCGCATCGCCCTCCTCGATCGGCACGCGAATGGCAGGCGCATTGCCTTCGAGCTTCGTGAAAAAGTAGCGCTTCACATTCTCGCGCTCGACCGTCACCAGCGCCGGACCGCTGATCGGCGTCTTCACCAAAATGACCGCCTGCTCGCCGCCGCGATATTCCGGCTTGTCCGCAACGAGTTCGATCTGGAAGCGGTTGCGATAATTCCACGTGAGCTGATCCTTGCCATACACGCTCACGGTCGTCGTGGTGATCACATCATGGCCCGCGCCATCGCGCGCCACGGCGGTGACGAGATAAAGGCCCGGCTTGTCGAGCGTGAGCGACGTGTCCTTTTTCTCCGGCTCGGCGAGCAGCCACTTGCCTCCGTTCTGCACGAGCTTCGCCGACCTCACCTGCGCCTGGCCGATGAGTTGCACGATCGGTTCGCTGCGGAAATTCTCCGCATCGTCCGCATCCTCCACGCGGTTCGTCTGCCACTCGATGCGCGTGAGCTTCACCGTCGCCTCGACTGCCTCGGGCGTCGGCGTGCCATCCGTGCGAACGGCGATGATCTGCAACGGCAGCGCCTCGCCCTCACGCACCACTTCGGGCATGCGGCGGATGCCGAGGTAAAAGTCCGAGCTGTGCGCGAGGAACTCCGTGCGCTCCGCGACGGTCTGCTGATTGATGTCCGTGATCTCCGAGAGGAAACGCACACGGCGCGGCTGCGGCATGCGCGTGTTCTGCGGCACGCTGAACGCCACTTTCACCACACCGTCCGCGCCGATGTCCGCACGGCCCTGCGCCGAGAAGCGCGGCTCGCCGCCGAGCTTCTGCTGGAGCCGCCAGTCGAACAGCGCCTCGGTGAACACGAAATCCTCGAAGCCCGTCGGCGCGAAGTGCTCATCCATCGCGCGCACCGACCACGAGAGCTGCGCATTCGAGAGCGCCTTGCCCATGTAGTATTTCGCCGTCACCGGCAGCTCGATGGGCGCGCCGAGCGAAGGCGACTGCGGCGCGGCTACCTTCACCTCGAACGCATTCGGCGAATACTCCTGCACCGACCAGCCGCACATGATGTCGCTCCAGTCCTCGTCCTCATTCCCGGCGAAAAAGAGCTGCGCAGAAAATCCGCCGACCGTGTCGCGCGGCAGCTTGATGTCCAAGTCGAACGCCCCCGTGTCCGAGAGCGTCAGCTTGCGTTCGAGCAACACGCGGCCCTTCGGCCCTTTCACCTTCAGCTTTGCGGCCACGCCTGCCGCCATGTGCGATTCGCCCAGCGTGTAGCTGCGGACGATGCCTTTCAGATGCGCCGTCTCGCCCGGACGATACACCGGACGATCCGTGAAAAGAAAACCGCGCCTCTTTCCGCCAACCGCAAATTCACCTTCGCGGATGTCCTCCTCGTCGCCGAAGACATTGATCCGAAAACGCCCAAACTCGAGTTCACCACGCTCGGAATCGAAGCGCATGAGGTGCCGGTCCTCGCCGCGCGAGATGAGCAGCCACTTCGGTTCCGGGTCTTGTTTCGGCACGCGCACGGTGCCATCGGCGGCGGTCTTCAGGTCCATCACCTTCGCGCCCTTTTCATCGAGCAACTGCAGCGTCGCGCCGCTCACAGGCTCCGCCGTCGTGAGCGAAAAGACGTGCAGAAAGGAATCCCCGCCCTGCTTCCACACGACGCCGAGATCGGTCACCTGCACCAGTGCCTGCGTGCCGACGCGCTTCACATTCGGCGCGAGCTTCGTCGGCTGTTCTGCCGTGAGAAAAACCGCCCCGGTTTTTCCCGGCCCGAGGATTTCATCCCAGTTCAGATTCGTAAGGCTCCGTGCGTCCACCGCCGCATCGGGTGCAAAATCTTTCTGCCACACGACCGTTCCGGGCACGGCCTTCTCGTCCACTTTTTGGTAAAACTCGTCGTCCTTCGACTCATCGCGCGTGTACTTCGCATACGCATCGAACGCCGCGATCACACTGTCCGCCGGGATGCGTTTTGCCGTCACACGGAACTTCGAGACATTCACGCCCATGAGCCCGAACTGCCGCGTGCCCGCGCGCTGCTGCTGCGCTGCGAAGCCCTGAAAATACAGCCGCGCCGCCACGGGTGCGAAGCTCACCTTCCGGCTCGCCGCCTTCCCGAGTGTGAACGGCTCCGCCGCCGGAGTCTCGCCCACGACAGTGAATGTGTAATCCGTGCCGAGTGCAAAATCGCCGCTCACCGAGATCGTGTTTCCCTCGCTGAAGACATTGTCGCCCAACTCGATCTTCAGCTTCGCCGGCTCAGGCTCGACCTTGATAAATTTCGCCGGCTCCTTCTTCACCGCCTTGCCGAGTTTCTTGCTGAAAGAGACCGTCGCCTTCTTGCCTGACACCGCGAGGTTTTCCACCGAGACGCTGGTCAGTTCAAACACCCGCACGTCGCCGATCACCGTCGCGAAATTCTCGCCAAGCTTGAACGCGCCATCCTGCGACGGCGCACCCTGCGTGAGCACGAGCTGCCAGTTTTTCCCCGGCGCGAGCGGCTTTGCGGGACTCACGATGATGACATTTTTTGAAACCGGCCCGGCCTTCGGTGGCGGCGGTGCCTCATCGTCATCCTCATTCTCACTTGATGCCGCCTTCTTCGCCGGGCCGCCTGCGAGATGCTCACTCACTTGCGCCGACCATGTGAGCAGGCTGCGATCGTCGCTGCGATAGGCGGGAAAGATTTCCTGCGCCGTCGCGCGCCGCACGATCGCATCGACGCTGTGCCTTGCCGAGTCCGTGAATTTCAAATGCGCCACAAGTGCCGCAGGGTCCACCTCCGCGTTGAAAAGCAGCATCAGTTTCGGCTGCGAGCTGGCGTCCTTCGGGTCGGAATATTCCATCATGTTTGCGCCCTTCACATGGAATGCCGGGGTGCTGAACAATTCGTTCACCGAGGCGCGGAATGCCTTCCCCTCCGCCGTCTTCAGCCCGCCCGCGAGCGTCACCAAAAATGTCGTCCCCATCGGCGCAGGCGCGCCCGGCTGAAAGACGCCGCTCTGCGTGGAAACCCAGCGCCATTTTCCAGCCAGCGCAGGCCGGATCACCAGCGGCGTTTCCACGCCCTCCTTTCCCACCGCATCTTCCGCCACCATCGGCTCGGCAAAGCGCAGCTCGAATGCGGACGAAGGCTTGAGCACATGATTTTCCAGCGTGTCCACGAGGAGTGTGACGGGGGCTTCCTTCGGCGCGGCGAAGAGCGTGAAGCAGGACAGCAGGACGAGAACGGTGGAGAGTTTCATGGCGGCAGAGAGGTTAACGTTTCGCGACGCCGTATTCTTTCAACGAAATGTGAGGACGGCGAGGACGGTCTTTCCATACATGCGCTGACATGTCCTTTCTGGAAAGTTGCGCCTCCCCTCGCGCTCCGTTACTCTCCTGCTATGAGTTTCGCCGATGTAAAAAAGACGATCCGCACGATGCCGCGCTCCAAACGCCGCGAGCTGCTGACCTTGCTCACCTCGCTCGAAAAGACGGAAGATCCATCATGGCTCGCAGAGCTAGAGCGCCGGAAGAAGGAGATGAAGGCCGGCAAAAAGATCAGCCGCGAGGAAGCCATGCGCATGCTCGGCATCTCCGAAAGCGATCTCGCGTCCGCACGCTGATGCGGCGGTTCCGGCTGTTCTTTTCCCATGAGGCAGTGGCCGCGCTCGCTGCCATTCCGGCTCGCCGCAGGCTTGCCCTTTTCAACCTCGTGGATGCTCTCGCGATGTTTCCGTATCATGGCGAGGAATTGCACGGCGAAGGCAGGAAGCAGCCCACCTACACACGCCGATCCGGCGAATGGCGGATCGTCTGGTGGGTGGATGTGCCGGTCGGTGAAGTCGAGGTGCTCCTGATTCAACGCGTCGCAGGCTGATCCATCATTTGTCTTCCCAACATTCATCTGACGCCCCATCCCGACGCGGAATTGAAGCTCACAACCTATGACCGGAACCGAGACCCTTGCACGCCTGCGCGCTGAGATTCCGAGCGCCGGATTGTTTGCAGAGAAAGATTGGCTGCTCTCGCCCGAGCCGCTGCGACTCGACGCGGCATTCGTCGAGGAGTTGGAAAAACTTGGCCATCGCCTGACGATCTTCCAGCGCGCGCAGAACGAACTTTACCAGCGCAGCGCGTACGGCAAGGCGCCCGCGTGGGTCGCCGACTACCTCGACCGCGGCAAGCCGCCGGAGCTGATCGAGTTCGCGCGGCGCAAGCAGTTCCGCAACGACGTCCCGCAGGTCATCCGGCCCGACCTGCTGCTCACCGCGGATGGCTTTGCCATCTCGGAACTCGACAGCGTCCCCGGCGGCATCGGCCTCACCGCGTGGCTCGGAAAAACGTACGCCGCACTCGGCTTCGACATCGTCGGCGGGGCCGATGGCATGCTCGCCGGCTTCCGTTCCATCCTCGGCGAAAATGCAGACATCCTCGTCTCCGACGAATCCACGACCTATCGCCCCGAGATGCAATGGCTCGCAGCTCGCGCGAACGAAACTGGCGCACAGTGGAGCGTGCAGCGCGCGGAGGACTTCAATTCAGAATCCAAAATCCAAAATCCAAAATCGCTCTACCGTTTCTTCGAGCTGTTCGATCTTCCGAATCTCCCCTCGGCCAGCGCCGTCCTAGATGCCGTCGCATCCGGCTCGCGCATCACTCCGCCGATCAAGCCGTGGCTTGAGGAAAAAATGTGGCTCGCACTTTTCTGGTCGCGCCCGCTCCGCGAATTCTGGCGGCGCGAACTCTCCGAGCGCAACTGGCTCATCCTGCAAAAGCACATCCCGCAATCGTGGGTGCTTGATCCCGCACCGCTGCCGCACCACGCCGTGCTCCCGTGGCTGAACATCTCATCGTGGGACGAGCTGAAGACCTTCTCGCAAAAAGAACGCGACTTCGTGCTGAAGGTCAGCGGCTTCTCGCCCGAGGGCTGGGGCAGCCGCGGCGTCACCGTCGCCGCAGACGTCCCGCAGAATGAATGGGCCGCCGCCATTGACCGCGCCATCGCCGACTTCCCGCATCACCCGCAAGTCCTCATGCGCTTCGCCCATTCGCGCATCGTCGAGCATCCCTACTTCGATCCCGCGACCGGCGAAATCCGCACCATGCGCGGCCGCGTGCGCCTGTGCCCGTACTACTTCGTCGCAGATGGAGACACAAAGCTCGGCGGCATCCTCGCCACGATCGTCCCGGCGGACAAAAAGCTCATCCACGGAATGCGCGACGCGATCCTCGTGCCGGTCGCGGTCGCCGCGAGCTAGTCGCCTTCCGCGATAAACTGCACGAGGTCGCGGATCGCACGCTTGTCGAGCACCAGGCCGAACACCGGCGGCATCGGGCTCGGCAGCGGTGTGCGCTGGACGACTTTTGCCAGCTTCACCGTGCTCCGCTTGCCATCCACGAATGAGGCGAGCGTGATGTCCACGTGCGACTCGCCGCGCACGACGCCTGCGATCGTCTCGCCATTCTTCAGCTTCAGCGCCACGCTGTCAAAGCCCGTCGCGACGGTTGAATTTGGCAGGATGATCGATTCGAGAATGTGACTGCGCTCGGTGTTGTGCCGCAGCCACGTCAGCTCCGGGCCCACCTGTCCGCCCTTGCCGTCCATCGAGTGACAGCGGACGCACCCGGCCTCCGGACGTTTTTCAAAGACCGCGCGCCCCGCCTCGCCATTGCCACCTTCCAGGCATTCCTCGAAACGCTTGGACGGATTCGGCGATTTCGCCAGCTCCGCGTCGCGTTCCGCGAGCAACGCCTTCAATTCCGACGTCCCGCGTTTCGCCATCGCCTCGAAAAGATCGAGCCACACTGCCGCAGGCAGATCGCGCGAGCGGTAGCGCTCGAATTGCTTTCTCAATATCCCATCCGACGCCGGATCGGGATGCGTCGCCAGCCGCGCAAAGGAACGCTGCTTCGCCGAGATGCGTCCCTTTTCCAGCACCGCGATCTCCTCGGCGATCGTCCGCTCCGGCTGCGCTGCGGCGGCGACATTTTGCAGCGGTGCCTCGGTCGCTTCCCCGCCGATGCCGCGCGCGACAAAGGCGGATGCGAGCGCTGCCACAAAGCATGGAATGAAGTTTTTCACAGGGGATCGCGCCAGTGTCCCGGCACGGAGGGAAATCTACCGCCCAGTCGATACGCACGTCAACGGACGCCGCCCCAAGCCTCTTGCGGAAACTTGCCCGTGCATTGACGGGCAAACATGGAGCGCGGCCGTCCTCGGCGGGCACGAAAAACAAAACGCGCAGCGTCACTTCCTCCGTCCTGCGACGGCGAAGAAAATTTGCGCTCCGCGTTTGAATGGTGGCCGCCGGGGACGATGGCGCTCCATTGCTACTTCGCCGCCTGCTTCAGCGTCTGCAGGAATGCCTCCACGTCTGCGATTTCCTGCGGCTTCAAAATGAGATTCATCGGCGGCATCGGGGACACACCGAGTTTTTCAAATCCCTGCGCGAGAACCTTGTTCGGCTCCAGCAGGCTCTCCTTGATGTAGGCAGCGTTCTGCCGCGCGGCGATGCCGTCGAGCGCGGGGCCGACGGTGCTGCCAACTCCGCCGAGCATGTGGCAGTTCTTGCACGCGGCGACGGGATGATCCCAAAAAATTTTCTTCCCGCGCGCCGGGTCACCCGCGATGAGCTTGTCCTCGGATTCGACGGACATCAGCTCGCAGAGGCGCACGTCGTCGAAGGTGCCGTCGCCTTTTCCAACTTGCAGGACGTTGATGCTCGCCGTCGTCCTGTCCTTGCTGTCGAAAACAGTCTCGACCTCGACCCAGCCGGACTCGCGCGACTTCACCTGCTCGGTCTCGGCACGGCCGATGTGATCGTTGAAACTGACCTTGCCCTTGAATGCGTGCGTCTTCACCCAGCCCGCAAGGCGATAGGTGGTGTGCGGCTTGATGGCGACTTCCTGATAGAAGCTCGTGTCGTCGGCTTCGCGCGTGATGCAGAGCAGCGCGGCTTTTCCGCCGTGCGCGTCGGCGACGACCTTCCACTCCGCGCCCTTGCTGCCTTTCGCATTTTCGCCGCCGTAGTCGCGGCGCTTCCAGCCCTCGGGCAATCCGTCCGCGCCGAGCTTTTCGAGGTCGCCGTTCACGAGAAGGTTCGGGCCTTCCTGGTAGGCGTTCGCGCCGTGTTTCTTCGAGAGCATCTTCGCGGCCTCGGCGAGCCACTCGTCGTTTTTCACAATGGGATCGCCAGCGAGTCTGCCCGCGAGCGTCTTGATTTCCGGCGTGGTGAAAAATCCCGCGAGCTTCACGAATGCCGCGAGCCGTGTGTGCAGGTCGGCATCGCTCACCACGCCGCTGCCGAAGAATAACTGCTGCGCGGCGGCATCGCTGCCGAGCGCACGGACGGCGTTGCGGCGGAGGCGCGCGTCCTTCGCGAGCAGCGCGGCCTTGTGCGTGTCGGCGTCGAGAAGGCCGAGCCCTTGCAGCGCCCACAGCGCGTGGATCGCACCGTTGCTGCCGTCATTCGCGAGCACGAGTTGTTTCAGCGCGGCGCGGATCACAGGCGTCTCGCCTGTGCGGCCAGCGGACATCTTGTCTGCGGCGGCATCGGCGACAGGCGGGACGCCCGTCTGCCGCACAGGCTGGGAAGCCTGTGTTCCGCGCTGGATGATCATCTGCTGCGCAAGCAGGCGCCAGTATTGCGTGTCGGAATTCAGCGCCGCGATCAGTTCGGAAACCGGCGCACCCGCGAGCGGCTTCGGCATCACCGCAGGCGTGTCCTTTGCCACGATGCGGTAGATGCGGCCGCGGTTGTGATCGCGCAACGCATTCTCGTGTGCGCCGCCCGCGCCGGTCTTCGCCTCGAAGCCGCCGCGCGCGACACTCGGTGTGGGGTTGTGCTGGATGATGAAATTCTGCCAGTCCGCGACCCACACTGCGCCGTCGGGTCCGACCTCGGAATAGACCGGCGAAGTCCACTCGTCGCTGCTCGCGAAAATGGGCATCGCGTCCAGCGCCTTCCAGCCCGCGCCATCGGGCTGCACGTCGAGGAGGTTCACTACTTTCATCGTCGGCTCGCAGACCATCGCCTTGCCTTGGAAACGCGCGGGCAGTTTCGACGAGTAGATGAAAGTGGATCCCGCCGCCGCCGTGTAGCCGCCCCAGTGCGCGCCGTTCGCATCCGCGCCGAAGACATCCACCTGCCGGTAGTTCGGCGTGATCGCGCGCACCTGCTCGACGAGGTTGATTTTCTTCGCGGTCATCACATTCACGCCTGCGGGCACCACGCTCTTCGGGATGCCGCCGAAGAAAATCGGCGCGCCATTCGCGGTGCCGCCGAACTGATCCCCCGCGTCATTCGCGCCGTGGCCCCACGCGTTGTTTGTGAACTGATGCAGGAATTCGAGCGCCGAGCCATCCGGCTTGAAGCGATACGTGCCCATCGCAAACTCGAACGGCTTGCCGCCGACGGTACCCTTGAACCCCGAGTAGCCGACGCAGCCGTAGAGCCAGTTGTCATAGCCGAGGTGCAGGTTGCTCGCTTGCGCGTGCGTGTCGCGGATGCCCCAGCCGTCAATGAGCACCTCGCGCACATCGGCATGGTCGCCGCCCGTCGAGTCCTTGAGGAAAAGCAGCTTCGGCGGCTGCGCGACGATCACTCCGCCGCGCGCGAAGACGAGGCCCGTCGGCAGGTTCAGCTTGTCGGCAAAGACCGTGAACTTGTCCGCGCGCCCCGTGCCCTTCGTGTCCTCGCAAATGATGATCTTGTCGTGCCCCACTCCGTCGTCCGTGACGCCGTGCGGATAGTCGCTCGTCGCCGCGACCCACAGCCGCCCGCGCGCGTCCCATGCAAATGCGATCGGCTTCCCGATTTCCGGATCGCTCGCATAAAGCTCCAGCTTCAGATCCGCCGGCACCTGCGTGCGCTCCATCGCGCCCTTCACATTGAACGGCTGCTGGAGCGTGATCGCCTCAGGGCGCTTCTCGTAGTTCGCGACCAGCGGATTCTTTTCGCGCACCTCCGGCTCACGCTGCGCGAGAAATTTCTCCCAGTCGGATTTCGCCACCGGGTCCACCGTCGCGAGGATTGTCGAGCGGATCGCTGCAGGCGCATCGTTGTCCTTCACGGCCACCACACGCTTCTTCGCCTTCAGCGGCGCAAGTGCGGGAGCATCGCCACCGCCGAGCACCATCGCCACGTCGTAGAGCCCCGTCATCTTTTCGCTGAGGCCGGAGGCAGGAGTGAAGTAGTCGAAGTAAATCGCATCGCGCCCGAGCTGCTCCATCGCGACGCGCAGCACGCCAGCCTTCGACTGCTCCGTTCCCTGCGGATCGAAAAACAGCACGCGCAGCGGACGCGGCTCCGCAGCACATGAAGTGACGTGCATCGCTGCGGCGGAGATGGCGCGGATGGAGACGGAGAGCGGACGGGGAATGCGGTTCATGGCTTTGGGAGATCGGACGTGTGGCTATCAATAACCGCTCGCACTGCCAAACTCATCTGACATGTTTTGTGAGAAATCGGACACAACATGCCCGCCACTCGCAAACGCAAAAGCCCCTCGTCTCTCCGCGACCGCTTCATCCGCTCCGTCGCGGCGGAGAGCAGCTACCACGCGATCTTCGAGCACATCGCGGGCGTCGCGTTTTTTATGAAGGACCGGCAGTCGCACCTCGTCGCGGCGAACCGCCAATTCTACGAGCGCCTCGGTTTCCGCAGCGAACGCGAGCTCATCGGCAAGGACGACTTCGCGCTCTTCCCCGCGCGGCTCGCGGAGCATTTCCGCCGCGACGACACTGAAGTGCTGCGCAGCGGAAAGCCGATGCTGAACATCATCGAGCTGTTCTTCAACCGGCAGGGCATCCCCGACTGGTTCCTCACACACAAGCTGCCCGTGCGCGACCGCCGCGGGCGCGTCATCGGCATCATCGGCGTCACGCAGAGCTACGGTTTCGGCAGCAAGGTGCGCGAGCCGTACCTCGCGATCGATCGCGCGGTGTCGCTCATCCGCGAGCGTTTCCGCGAAAAGCTCACCATCGGCGAACTCGCCGCGAGCGCCCATCTTTCGCCACGGCAGCTCCACCGCAAGTTCATCGAGACTTTCGGCAGCAGTCCGCAGGCGTTCATCTTGAAAGTGCGCATCCAGGCTGCGTGCGAAATGCTCCAGCAAGGCGACCGGCTCATCAGCGAAGTCGCGCGCGAATCTGGCTTCAGCGATCAGAGTTCGTTCACGCAGCATTTCCGCCGCCACCTCGGGATGACGCCGCGCCTTTACCGCCAGCAGTATCGTCTCGTCCGGGGCTGATCCGGATCACTTCTGCGCAGCGGCCGCATCCGCAGCTTCCTTCGCAGCCTTCGCAGCACGCGCCGCCCTTGCCTGCTCCACCGCCTTTTCCTTCTCGATGTCCATGGCAGCCTTGGCGGCCCTTGCTGCTTTCGAGACCTCGGCCAGCTCCTTCTCCTCAGCGGCTTCCCTGGCAGCCTTGGCGGCACGGATTGCCCTGGACTTCTCAGAGACGCTGCTTTCCTCCGCAGCCTTTCCGGCTTCCAGCTTTGCCCGCTCGAGCATCGTCTTCTCTTCGGGGAACATCCTCCGGCCCTGCGCCGCTGTGATGAACTCCTGCGCCTTTGCACCCTCCCCGAAGGCAGTCAGGAAGATCGCGTGGTAAAGTGCGGCCTGCGGCTTCCTCAGCTCGGCCGCGGGCAGGCCGCCCGTGAGCGCTGCAGCCTCGGCCGCCTTTCCCTGCTGGTAAAGGGAAAGCCCGCGAGTCAGCACGATGTCCACATCGCCGCGGTTTTCGTGGAAGAGCCTTTCCGCCTCGCGGTGCGGATCGCCTTCCCCGGCACGGGTGAGCAGTGAGTAAAAGGCGTAATTGTTACGGAAGACGACGGACTTCGGATCGGACTTCGCAAGCAGGCCCGCGAGCTTCTGCAACTGCGCGGTGTCGGCATTCTCGACGGCGATCTGCCACAGCGCATCGAGCATCCAGCGAGGACAGCCGGGCGAGCCTGCCATGCCCCACATCAGCTCCTGCGCACGCTGCTCCCAGCCCCATCCGATCGCGAGCCGCACCAGCCGCTCAAGCCGATCCTTGGAATCCGCGCGGCTTCGCGCGGCGGCGATGCCGTCCTTCCATTCCTGTGCAGAGCGGTCGGCATCATCCAGCCGTTCCGTCGCCCGCGCCAGGAAGGCCCGTCGCATGTATTCCCATTCCGCCCACGGATGATCATCGAGAAATGCCAGGAGCGGCCGCCAGTCCGAACTGCGCAGGTAGGCATCCGCCACCGCCACGCACACCGGCGGCACGCCGACGATGTCCCGCGGCAAAGTGCCCGCCCATTCCGCGACCATCAATGCGAGGTCGTGCTGATTCATCCACATCAGAAGCATGTAGAGATCCGGCGGATTTTGCAGGCCTTCATTGCGCAAATCCGTGAGATATCGGGTCGCATCACGGGACTTCATCTGGCGCAGCAGCACGAGGCGGGTGAGCTTGTCCTGGAACACCGAGCCGCGCGTCGCGACCAGCGCATCCGCATATTCACGGGCCTTCGTCCATTCCCGGTAGTCTGTCGCGTCGGCGAGCAGCAGGCGCCACGCGTCCGCAGCCTTCGCCGGCTTGCCGCTGAGTTCCTTCAGCATGGCCACAGCTCCCCCGCGCACTTCCTCATTTTTCGATGCGAGACGGATGCCCGCGAGCTTCAGCCGGTAAAGATCCTCCTGCGGCTCGATCCGGAAAGCCTCGGCCCAGTGCCGCTCTGCGCCTGCGTTGTCGTGCCTCGCAGTTGCGAGCGCCGCGGCGGTGGCATGGTAGCCGGCATTCTCCGTCGGCTCGGGCTTCAGCATGCCGAGGATGTGCTCCGCCGCGATCACGTCTCCCGCCTTCATCGAGTCCTCAGCCCAGGCCAGCAGGTTTTCCTGATTGCCAGGCCGGAACGTATCCAGCCGGCTCCGCCACAGCACCGCGTGCGCGCCGGAGCCCGCACCTTCCAGCGCCCTGGCCATGATTTCCGTGGCACCGATGTCGAGCGGACTTGCCTCGAGGACGCTCCGCGCTTCGAGGATCGCCCGCTTGAAATCTCCCTGTGCGATGGACTCCGCAGCATGGCGCACCTGCCTCGCCGCCGTCCACCGATGGAAGCGCCCCTTGATTTTCGGCCATCCCAGAAAGGTGGCCGCCATCGCGACAAAGATCATCCACACCAGCCAGTGCTGATACCAATACTTTCTCTTGCGAATGCTCCAAGCCATGTCGTCTGATTTAAGTCACCGGCGCAGCGGGACGCCAGTGAACATTGCACGGCATTCGTGTGACGAATGCCGGCGGCAAAGCGCACCGCCTCCGGGGAGGCACTGGTTTTCCAAGGAGTGGGCAGAGATGGATTCGAACCATCGAAGGCGTAAGCCAGCGGATTTACAGTTCGAGAATGGCGATTTGCGGAGTTTTGCACGGGCTTGCAATCG
>JAYWEO010000060.1:0-20563 GCA_043779225.1 Prosthecobacter sp. | reverse complement strand
GCAGGACTCCGGCTTTGCGGATCAGAGCCACATGGCGCGGCATTTCAAACGCGTGCTCGGCGTGACGCCGCGGCAGTTCGCGGATGCGGGTGTGGCGGGGGCGTCGTAGTTTCGGCAGTTGATCGCTGAGTGCCGTTCCGAGTTCCGAGTTCCGAGTTCCAAGTTCAGCTCCGCGCAGCGGCTTCGCCATTTCAGCGCGCGCATCCAGATTCGGAACACGCCTGCGGCGGGCTGAACTCGGAACTCTGAAAGAAGGGAAAGAGGAGAGTCCGCCGATCATTCCACCGAGCAAGGGCGTCCTCCACCCGGAGCAAGGGCGTTCAATGCGGGCGGGCGATCTATGCGAGGCTCTGCGCCATGTGGATCGTCCGTCTAGCCCTGCGCAAGCCGTACACGTTCGTCGTGGCGGCGCTCGTGCTGCTGCTCATGGTGCCGTTCATCCTGCTGCGCACGCCGGTGGATATTTTTCCGAATATCAACATCCCGGTCATCTCGGTCATCTGGCAGTATGCGGGGCTGAATGCGCGCGAGGTCGAGCAGCGGATCATCTTCGCCCACGAGCGCTCGCTTTCCGCGACGGTGAACGACATCGAGCATGTGGAGTCGAACAGCTACAACGGCGTGGGCATCATCAAGGTCTTCCTCCAGCCCGGTGCGAATGTGGACGGCGGTGTCGCGCAGATCACCGCAGTGGCGCAGACGATCCTGCGCCTCATGCCCCCCGGCCAGACGCCGCCGCTGGTCATCCGTTACAACGCCTCCACCGTTCCCATTCTCCAATACAGCCTCTCCAGCAAGAAGCTCAGCGAGCAGGAGGTCGCCGACCTCGCTTTGAATCAGGTGCGCGTCGGCCTCGTGAATGTCCCCGGCGCGCAGATCCCGTGGCCCTACGGAGGGCGCTTGCGCACGGTGGTCGTGGACCTCGACCTCACCGCGCTGAAGGCGAAGAACCTCCGCCCGCAGGATGTCGTGGACGCGGTGAACCTGCAGAACCTGATCCTTCCCGCAGGCACGGCGAAGATCGGCGACACGGAATACAGCGTCGAGACGAACAGCAGCCCGCGCGTGCTGGAGGATCTGAACGACATCCCGGTCAAGATCGTGAACGGTGCGACCATCTACATGCGCGACGTGGCACAGGTGCGCGATGGCTTCAACCCGCAGACAAACATCGTGCGCATGGACGGCCAGCGCGGCGCGCTCATCACGATCATGAAGAGCGGCTTTGCCTCCACGCTCGATGTCGTGCGGAGAATCAAGGAGCAGCTCCCGCAGGTGAAAAAGACGGTGACTCCGGATCTGGACATCAAGGAATTCGCGGATCAGTCGCTCTTCGTCCGCGCAGCGATCGACGGCGTCGCGAAGGAAGGGGTGATCGCTGCGGCACTCACGGCGATCATGATCCTGCTCTTCATCGGCTCATGGCGCAGCACGATCATCATCGCGCTGTCGATCCCGCTCAGCGTGATCGCATCGCTTGCCGCGCTCAGCGCACTCGGCGAGACGATCAATCTCATGACGCTCGGCGGCCTCTCGCTCGCCGTCGGCATTCTCGTGGATGATGCGACGGTGGAGATCGAAAACGTCCACCGCCAGATGGCGATGGGGAAGCCGCTCATCACCGCGATCCTCGCGGGCGCGCAGGAGATCGCGCTGCCAGCATTCGTGAGCACGCTCTGCATCTGCATCGTCTTCGTGCCGATGTTTTTTCTCACCGGCGTCGCGCGCTTTCTCTTCGTGCCGCTCGCCGAGGCGGTGGTCTTTGCAATGCTCGCGAGCTACGTGCTCTCGCGCACGCTCATCCCCACGCTCGTGATGTGGTTCTATCGCAATTCGCCGTATCACAGCCACGAGGTCGAGGACGCCGAGGACATCGCGGACGAGGAGCCGCCGCGCGGATGGAGCGCGCCGTTCGTCCGCATCCAGCGCGCGTTCGAGCGTGGCTTTGCAAAATTCCGCAACGGCTATCGCGCGCTGCTCGGCACGGTGATGAGGCATCGCGGGAGGTTCGCGATCGTCTTTCTCGCGTGCTGCCTCGCATCGTTCGCACTCGTGCCGATGCTCGGGCAGGATTTTTTCCCGAAGGGCGACGGCGGGCAGTTCCGCCTGCACCTTCGCGCGCGCACCGGCTCGCGCATCGAGGAGACGACGCGGCTCGTCGAGCGCGTCGAACAGGTGATGCGCGAGGTCGTGCCCAAGGAGGAAATCGCTGGCATCCTCGACAACATCGGCATCCCATTTTCCGGCATCGCGCTGAGCTATAGCAACAGCGGCGTGATCGGCACCGGCGATGCGGACATCCTCGTGTCGCTGCGCCCCGGCCATCG
Source organism: Prosthecobacter sp. (assembly GCA_043779225.1). Taxonomy (GTDB): domain Bacteria; phylum Verrucomicrobiota; class Verrucomicrobiia; order Chthoniobacterales; family Chthoniobacteraceae; genus SXWH01. Next base: position 18,236 of record JAYWEO010000060.1, on the reverse strand, counting down.
CCCGACGGACGGATACGTGCGCGCGCTCCGCACCCGGCTGAACCGCGAATTCCCGAGCACGACGTTCTATTTCCTGCCCGCCGACATCGTGAGCCAGACGCTGAACCTTGGCCTGCCCGCGCCATACGATGTGCAGATCTATGGCCGCGACCAGACGGTCAATCGCGCCGTCGCCGCGCGGCTCGCGGAGAAAATGCGGCGCGTGAACGGTGCCGTGGACATCCGCGTGCAGCAGCCCGCCGACCAGCCGCGGCTCACGGTGAATGTCGATCGCGAGAAGGCCACCGAGATCGGACTGAGCGAGCGCGATGTCGCAAATTCCGTGCTCCTCGCGCTGAGCGGCAGCGGCCAGGTGCAGCCGACGTATTGGCTGAACCCGAAGCTCGGCATCCAGTACACGATCAACGTCCGCGCATCGGAGCATGTGATGGATTCGCTCGGCGCGCTGGAGACGATCCCGATCAGCGGCGGGCGGGCAGGGGAGGGCGACGGGCAGATCCTCACGAATGTCGCGACCATCGAGCGCGGCCAGGATTCGCCGGTGATCTCGCACTACGACGTGCTGCCGGTCATTGATATTTTCGGCGGCGTGAGCGGGCGCGATCTCGGCGGAGTCGTGCGCGATTTCAATCCGCTGATCGAGGAGGCGAAAAAGGATCTGCCGCGCGGGAGCTTCATCGTCGTGCGCGGCCAGGCGGAGACGATGAACACCAGCTACGTCGGCCTCGGCGTCGGGCTCGTGCTCGCCATCGCGCTCGTGTATCTGCTGCTCGTGGTGAATTTCCAGAGCTGGCTCGATCCGCTCATCATCATCAGCGCGCTGCCCGGCGCGCTCGCGGGCGTGGTGTGGGCGCTGTGGGTCACGCAGACTCCGCTGAGCGTCCCGGCGCTCATGGGCATGATCATGAGCCTCGGCGTCGCGACCGCCAACTCGGTGCTCGTCGTGAGTTTCGCACGGACGAATTTGCACGAAGGTGTGGACGCCACGAATGCGGCGCTCAATGCCGGCGGCACGCGTCTGCGCGCCGTGCTCATGACGGCGCTCGCGATGGTCATCGGCATGCTCCCGATGAGCCTCGGCCTCGGCGAAGGCGCCGAGCAGAATGCGCCGGTCGGCCGCGCCGTGATCGGCGGGCTGCTGCTCGCGACACTCGCGACGCTGCTCTTTGTGCCGGTCGTGTTCGCAATTTTCCACCGCAAGACGAGGCCAAAGACCGAATCGCCGGAACTCGCCGAGACGCATGAGCCCGAACTCGCCATCCACTGATTTCCAATGAACACGCAGACTGATTGCCTAGACGGTTCCGCCGATGCGCGCCAAGCTTCGGTCGTGCTCGAACCATCGTCACGCGACCATCCGCCGCAGCGCGAAGCTGCCGCACCCGGCGGCCCGCCGCCATCCGCGCCGCGTCTTGGAAAAATGCTGGTGATCGCGGTGATTTTTGCGGCCGGCGCGTTTGCGCTGGGATTTTTTCCGCGTGCCAAGGAGCGCGCGGTGGTCCGACACGAGACGCGCGAACTTTCGATGGTGACGGTGGATTTCACGTCGCCCGCGCCTGCAAAGGCTTCGGCACCGCTCGTATTTTCCGGTGAAATGAAGGCGCTCAGCGAGGCGGCGATCTACGCGCGTGCGAACGGCTACGTGCGCCGCTGGCTCGTGGACATCGGCGCGAAGGTGGAAAAGGATCAGCTCCTCGCGGAACTCGACACGCCGGAAGTGGATCGCGATCTCGCGCAGGGTCGCGCTGAACTTGCGCAAGTCGAGGCCGCGAGTGCGCTCGCGGAAACCACCGCGCGTCGCTGGAGGGAGATGCTCGTGGCGAAGACCGTCAGCCGTCAGGAGACGGATGAAAAGGCGGGCGATCTCGCGCTGAAGAAAGCCACAGTCGAGGCTGCGCGCGCAAAGGTGCAGCGGCTCGAGGAAATGGTCGGCTTCAGCCGGATCACCGCGCCATTTGCCGGGACGGTGACGATGCGGACGCTCGATGTGGGCCAGCTCGTGACGGCCGGCGCGGGCCGCGAACTTTTCCGCATCGCGCAGGCGGACCGGTTGCGCGTCTTTGTGCGCGTGCCGCAGAATTACGCGCGGGCGATGGTCTCCGGAAACCTTGCCGGACTCACGCTGCCGGAGATCGCCGGGCGGACTTTTGAGGCGAAGATTGTGCGGACCGCCGGGACGCTCGACGCGGCTTCGCGCACGCTGCTCACCGAACTCGAGGTGGACAATGCAAAGGGCGAGCTTTTCGCGGGCAGCTATGCGCAGGTGCGCTTCAAGGACGCGCAGCCGGATGCCGTGCTGACGATCCCTGCGAACGCGCTCCTCTTCCGCATCGAGGGCACGATGGTCGGCGTCGTCGGCGAAGGGAATCGCGTGACGTTGAAGAAGGTCTCGCTCGGTCGTGATTTCGGATCGTACGTCGAGGTGCATGGCGGCATCACTGCCGCGGATCGTGTGATCGTGAATCCGCCGGATTCTCTCGTCGAGGGTGCCGAGGTGCGTCCGGTGAGGGCCATGACGGATGCGACGGATGCCAGGTAGGTGCGCGGCTTTTCGAGAGTTGCAGTGGCGGGCTTTCGCCCTGTAAATTTTTCGGGACATGGGATCACTGCTCACTCCCCAAGACATGAATGCGGGGCGGATTCAGGACGGCTCGCCACATTCCGTGGAGCGCAGCGGAAACGTGGCGATGCCGAAGCGCAGGCGGCGCGGTGCGTGGCTGGTGATGCGGGTGACGAATGCGTTCTTCCGTCTTGCGCGGAATCCGGTGGAGGCGATTGCCGATGACGATGAGTGGCGGAAATGGGAGGTGGATTGCTTCACGATGCTGCACGCGCCGGAGTTCGATGCGGTGGTTGATCCGTCGGGCATTCCCCGGATTTCAATGCTGCCGGGGAGGGATCTTTCGCAGTATCTCGCAGAGGGTTCGCTGATGCCCGAGCAACTCGCCGCGGCAGGTGTGGAGCTGCATCGCGCGCATCTTTTGCATTCCGCGCACTACGGCGGAGGATGGAGTCACGGCGATCCGCACACGGGGAATTTCATCTTCGATCTGGCGACGCGCCGGGCGCGGCTGGTGGATTTTGAAATGCGGCATCACCGCGATCTGCCGGAGGCGCGGCGGCACGCGGATGATCTGCTCGTGATGCTCCAGGATGTGTGCGGGCGTTGTGCCCGCGAAGCTTGGATGCCGCTCGCGACGGCATTTCTCACCGGCTATGGGCGGGGCGAGATCATCGCGTTGCTGCCGGATCGGCTGCACGTGCCGCGCGGCATCCCGCGAGTGTGGTGGGCGGTGAGGACGACGTGGATGCGGCGTGCAGAACTGGAGTGGCGCATGGGTGAATTGCGCGCCGCACTTTTGCAAAACCGCGGGCCGCGCGGGACGGCGGATTTTTCTCCTGCGTAGGTCAGCCCCCGCCCGGGCGGCAGTCGAGGCAGTTCGTCGCGGTGATCCATTCTGCGACGGGCGTGCCGCCAATGAGGTGCTCCTGCAGGATGCGCTCGAAGCGCTCGGTGGTGACGCCGCCGTACCACACGCCTTCGGGATACACGACGAGCCACGGGCCTCCGGTGCAGATGCGGAAGCATTGCGCCTTGGTGCGCATCGCGCGCAGTCCGGTCTCGCGCACGCGGCGCTTGATGGTTTCCCAGACAATCTCCGCATCCGCAGGGGCGCAGCAGTCCGGCCCCATGCACAGGAAGATGTGCCGCTTGGCAGTGGCGAGGGCGGCTTTTTTGAGTCCGGCGTTCAGTTCGGCATCCATGCGGCGAGGATAGTCAGCGTCGGAAGGGACGGAAGTTTTTCGTAACGATTCCGCTTTCCTCTGAGTCTGAAGGCGCAACCATGAAAGCCATGAAACTACTCCCCGTCCTCGCCCTCATCTCCACTTTCGCCGTCGCACAGGAAATCCAGCAGGTGCCTGCCGAGCAGGCTGGCAAGATCGAGCGCAAAGTTACCGAAGCGCTGGGATCGCCGACCGACGCACCTTTTGCCGTGGATGCGGATGCGGAAAAATCCGCGGGCATCAAGGGAAGCGGGGACGTGGGTCTGCTGGCGATTCCGGACAAAAAGCTGACGGTCGAAAAAGTCGCGGGCGCGGGCAGGGAGGCATCGGCGCTCGGGCAGTTGTGGATGCGCAATGTGGTCCCCGCGGTGAGCAGCACCGCGCCGGATGCCGCGAAACTGCGCACGGTGACGGTGCATGACGGCGACAAGGATGCAAAGGTGGAGGTCTATTTCCTCGGCATCTCGAAGGCTGAGGGTGGCGATGTGGATCTCGGCCTTTATGCGAAGGACAAGGAGCCGCTGGTCAAAGTCCCGCTCGTGAAGACGAATGCGGCGGCGAGCGCGGTGCCGATCGCGCTCGACGGACGCAAGGAGGGGGAGAACACGGGGGTGCTCGTGATCACGGTTTTCGGCAGCTATAAGGCGGACATCACGGTGACGAAGCCGCGGGAATAATCTTGCGCTTGCGAGCTGCGCGAATGGCATCGGCCGCCAACAGGCTGCTAACGGATGGAGCCGGGCTCGGGATCCACGTCTTTCTTTGGAGGCAGTTTGGGATTCGTGGAAGGGAGACGTTGCAGGGTGCGATCCAGCATGTATTCCTCCTCAGGAAGCAGGTGATCCCATTTGCTGCCGATCAGGAGGTATTCCTCCGCTTTCAGGGCACGCCGCGACCCTGCAAGAAACATCCCGTAGTAAACCGCATGGGATGGCTCGCGAAGCTGTGCGGCTGAAAGTGTCTCCATGATTGCGGTCGCGGCTGGCGCGCGGTTCAGCTGGTAAAGGGAAAGTGCGTAGGTGGAGACCACCTGGGGATTCGTGGGGTTCTCCTTGTAGAGCATCTCGGCGGCCTGGTGGGGTGAGCCTTCCTCGGTGCGCTTGAGCAGCGAGAGAAAGGTGTAGTTGTTGCGCACGGTCACGCTCTTGGGATTGGCCTGGAGCATGAGGCGCGCAAGCTGGCGGAGCCTATCGGTGTCGCCGTGCTTGAGGGAGCTGACCCAGAGGCTCTGGAGAACCCATGTCGGGCTTTGCACGTTGGAGGTGGCGATGCTCCAGAGGACTTCCTCGGCGCGATCCGCCCATCCCCATGTGGTGGCGGCGCGTGCGAGAGTCTCCATCCGTTCGGGACGGTTTTCCGCGGCCGCCACCGCGGACTTCCAGACCGCGGCCGATCCGGTGCGATCCCCGGCTTGATCCATCGCCCAGGCGAGAGTCCCGAGGCGGACATATTCCATGTGCATCCACTTGGAACCCCTGAGTGTCTTTTGCAGTTCGGCCCAGTTCCTGGCGACTGCGTAGGAATCTGCAACGGCGATGGCCACGGGCGGACGTGAAACGAAGTCCTCACGGATCCTTGGCAGCAGCGCAGGGACATCCTTTGCGTAGCCGTTGCGGTTCATCCAGATGATCATCTCATAGGCGTAGTCGGCGTGTTCTGTGGCCTCAGCCTCCAAACGTCCGCGCCAGAGTGCAAAATCAGGATCCTTCAGAGTGCGAAGTGTCGAAAGGCGCAGGAGTTTGTCTGAAAATGGCGCCTTTGGATCATCAGCCAGGGCGGCCGCAAGCTGTCGTGCGTGGTCAGCTTCACCGTGGCGAAGCGCATCAGACAGAAGGGCACGCATTGCCGGGAGCCGATCCTTGGAACTGACACTAAGCTGTTTCAGAAGTTCGAGTGCATTGGTGCGTTCGGCATTGGAGCCAAGCTTCAGGCGCGCTTCGGCCATCCTGAGTTTGTAGCCGTCCTCGTTTGCATTGAGCTTGGCGGCTTCCGACCAGTGGAATTCCGCTTTCACCGCGTCACGTTTGTTGAGCGCCACCAATGCAGAGAGGTGATGGAATCTCGCGGTGTCGTGGTCCTCAAACGGAATATTCCGGAGGATGCGATCGGCCGTTGCAATGTCGCCCGCCTGGATGGCCGCTCCGGCCCAGCCGATGGAGTTTTCCAGATCAGTCGGCACGATCTGGGCCAGCCGTGCGCGCCACTCGGTTGCGTGTGGCGAATGCAGCGCGTCGAACGATTGCGCCACGATGCGGATGGCTTCCGTGCTCTGGCTGTTGAATGCGAGGGCGTTCTTCGCATCGAGGATCGCCTTTTTATAGTCCTGTTTCGAAAAGAAGGCGGCTGCCCTTTCGACGTGCCTCTTTTCCCGCCAATGGTGATAATACTTCTTTGCGGGAGGGGCCGCAAAAAATCCGCCGCCCGTGATCGCGATCAATGCCGCAGCTACCCATACCCATTTCCTTTGGCCGCGTTTCCGGGAGTTCGGTCCCAAGCGGGGCCCCCAGCCGCGGAACGATTGATCCGCGATGTGATCCACCAGGCTGACTCGCCTCCCGTGGCACTCCTCGCAACAATTCTCCAGTGCAGTCCCGCGGGCATTTGCCTGAAATTCCTTTCCGCAATCCGTGCACCTCTGAAGTGGCACAGGCTCCGGGCGTGCCAGGGGCACGATCTCCCTCGCGATCATCTGGAACTTGTCCGAGAGAGTTTCGATCAGCCGCGAACGCCGGGAGCGGCAGGTTTCGCAGAACTGAATCTCACCCTTGGTGCCCGGGGCCAGATGGTAACGCGCTCCGCAGTCGGCGCATATGCGCCGACCGGATGCTAGGGCTCGATCTGCAGCGGGGAACGGGTCGGACATCGGAGCCCTCACTTTAGCACCTTCCCTGCGAGGAGGCAAACTTCCTCCTTAAAAAAGCTGGTCACTTCTGCCTCGCGGGCTGCGATGCGCGGTCAGGCAGTCGCCAAAGACCTGCGACGGATACGTGCGGCAGCGCCAAACGCGAGCAGGCCGAGGCCCGTGAGCATTCCAAAGGAGGAGATTTCCGGGACTGCTTCGACCAAGGTCACGTCGTCAAGCAGGATTTCTTGGCCAGCGGCACCGGCACCGATGAAGGAAAGCCGTTCGCTGCCCGTGTTACTCAGAACGTCGAACTGGTAGTGCGTCCACCCGGTGGGTACCGGGATAGCGCCGGGAAGATATGTAGCACCTCCCGTGATGGCGCTTCCGGTGTAAGTCCCCCCCCAGTTCACGGAAAGGAAGTTGTCGGCGGGACCAGCAACAGTGGGTCCCTGAGTGGAGGCCCAATAACCGACGGTGTACCATGTTCCGGCGGTGAGCGACGTTACCTGAGAAATGAAGGCGTCATAAGGCGAGCCAGCGGCTGAGAACACTGCGGAAAGTGAACCACCATAGGGGCCGGGGCCGCCGAGCGGGAAATACCCCTGTTCGTTTGTGGCGGTGACAAAGCCGTTGGCCCCGCCATTATCCCATCCATTCAGGTCACCCAGAATCCAAGAGGTAGCAGCCCCGCCGGGAGCGGTTCCGCCGGACCCGAACACTGTGATGGGATTTGCTTCAAAATCGCCGTTGATGAGAGCGGCATGGGCGCTGGTGGACAGCAGAGGGCTAGCGAGGGCGACTGCGGCGAGGGCGAACGTGGAGAGGAGGGGACGGCACGGGGAGTGTTTCATAAATTCTTGATGATAATTGCGGAGTTTCGAGTTCTGCGCAAGTACTCTTTTGCATTCTTGAAGTTTAAAAATCAGGAGCAACTTAAGGGCCGTTCGTATGGTAAAAATGATAATGCGAGTAATTGTAGCAATGAAACCTCAAAAAACTGCACGTTGATTCTTGGGGCAAAAAAGTGATGCCGAATTCAGACCTTCAGTGTCATCCGACACGGGCGGCGATTGTGATTTCTCGAATGTTCCCCGCCGACGGCCGATATCTTTATCGTTTGCTGTCGGCCTTCACGCGACCGAGAAGTGCCTTCTCTTCGGGGAGCATTGGCGACTGGGCGGAGAGTTTCAAATAGTCTTCCGCCTTGTCCGCGTGGCCGTTCGCGATGAGGAAGATGGCGTGGTAAAGCGCGATCTGCGGCTGCCGGAGATCCTCCGGCTTGAGGGCCGACATGATCGCGGCGGCCTCGGCAGGCTTGCCTTGCTCGTAAAGCGAGAGGGCATAGGTGGAGGCGATCATTGCGTTCCCGGGGTGTTCACGATGGAGGGCCTCAGCCATCTGATGCGGATTGCCTTCCTGGGACTTGGTGAGCAGCATGAGAAAGGCGTAGTTGTTCCTCGACATGATGCCTTTTGGGTCCGCTTTTGCGAGTGTGCCGCTGAGCTTCTGGAGCTGTGCGGTGTCTTTGCGCTCATAGGCGTCCTTCCACAGCGAATCGAGCACCCAGCGCGGGCACAGCGGCATGGCTGCGAGTGTCCGCATGACTTCTTCGGCCCGTTTGGGCCACTTTGCCAGCAGTGCAAATTTCGTCATGCGCTCCAGCGAATCGGCACGTGTCCGAACGGTGAACAAAGCCTCGTTCCATTCCTTCGCCGCCTCCTCCGCGTCGCCGAGATTCTCAAGCGCGCAGGCGAGGAATGCCTTTCGCATGAAGTCCAGCTCGCCCCATCTTGCGGTGGCCACGAGGTCTTCCAGTTTCTGCCAGTCGGCTGTGCGCATGTAGGCTTCGGCGATGCCGATGCATACGGGCGGCTTGGTGGTCAGTTCCTGCGGGAAAAAGCGGACCCATTCCGAGACCAGAAGAGGGAGTTCGTTCGAGTTCATCCAGATCAGGAGGGCGCTGAGCTCGGTCGGTTCGGCGAGGGCAGCATCGCGCAATTCCACGAGATACGGCGTCGCGCGCGCATCATTGATCATCCGGAGCGAGGCGAGCCGCGTGAGTTTGTCGGGGAAAGTGCATTTTTTTTCCGCGACGAGTGCGTCGGCCAGTTCGCGGGCCCTCACTGGTTCACGCCGGCGGATGGCATCGCCCAGCAGCAGCCGCAGTGCTTCGATGGCGGTCGCCGGGTTTCCGCGCATTTCCTGCAAAGCCTCCAGTGCCTTTTCGCGGACTTCCTTGTTCCTCGACTCCATGCGCAGGCTGGCGAGGTTCAACCTGTGCTGTTTCTCCTGCGGATCCAGTCGGGCTGCTTCCGCCCAGTGTGCTTCTGCATCGGCCGGGTTTTTCCTCTCCATGGCGATGGCGGCTGCCACCGAATGGAAGCCGGCGCTCTGCCGGGCGGTCGCGTCGAGGGTGCCCAGGAGTTCCTCGGCCACCCCGGCTTCGCCGGCCCTCAGGGCACCGCGGGCCCTGGCCAGCGTATTTTCCGTGTCATGCGGCTGCAAAGTATCGAGCCGTGCCCACCACTGGTCCGCTTCCGGTGCACCGGCTGCATCCAGCGATTTCGCCATCACGCGTGTGGCCTCCACATTCTGCGGGCGGTGCTTGAGCGCACTCTTCGCCGCGGCGAGCGCGCGCCTCAGATCGCCCTGTGCAAAGAATTCCGATGCCTGCTGCGCGTGACGGTGTGCATTCCATTCATGGTACGCTTTTCCCACGTAAGGCTTGGCGACGATGCCGATGGCCGTCCCGCCCACGGAGAGGCTGATGACCCAATATCCGATCAGTCGAAGTTTGCGCGAAGAGATGCGTGCCATGGCATTGATATGTCTGAGGAGGTAAAAATCCGGCGGCAGCGTGTGCGATGACATGCGTTCAGCCGCGCGCACCTTTATGGAAAAGGCGATCGCAGGCAAGCATCTGTGTCGGCTTCCCATTTTTGCAGGGCACCTCCCATGTTTCCCTTGGCATTTCCAGCAACTGTGGAAACCTCCGCGGGATGAACCAACGCTGGCGGGGATTTGCCTGGATCTCCATCCTCACCTTTCTGCTCCTCTGGGCCGGCCTGATCCGCAGCCTCAGCGCATTCTGGTCCACGAACCCCCAGTATGCATACGGCTGGACCGTGCCTGCCCTCGCGCTTTTCCTCCTCTGGGAATGCTGGAACACGCGTCCCGCCGCCCTCCCGCCGCAGCGCCGCGGCCTCTCGATCCTCATCGCCGCGATCCTCGCAGCCAGCATGCTGCCCGTGTATCTTCTCCTCGAAGCGACGCCCGACTGGCGTTTCGCGCACTGGTCCTTTGCCATTGCCGTCGTCGGGCTCTCGCTCTGCGCGGTGCAGATGGCCGGCGGCAGGCCGTGGCTGATGCATTTCGGATTCTCCATCGCGTTCATTTTCGTCGCCGTGCCGTGGCCGATGAAAATCGAGCAATGGCTCATCCATACATTTTCCGGCTGGGTCTCCACGCTCACCGTCGGCGGGCTGAATCTCTGCGGCATCCCGGCACTCCAGGATGGCAACGTCATTGAGATCAGCACCGGCAGGGTCGGCGTCGAGGACGCATGCAGCGGCGTGCGTTCCTTTCAGGCCACCATTATGGCCGCGCTCTTCCTCGGGCAGCTCTGGACGTTTGCGCTGCGCTCCCGACTCATCCTCCTCGGCTCAGGCGTGGTGCTCGCATTTTTCTGCAATGCCGTCCGCGCGCTCATCCTTTCCTTCGTCGCGGAAAAAAGCGGCGTCGCGGCGATCGACAAATGGCACGACCCCGCCGGCTTCACCATTCTCGGCGTCTGCTTCCTCGGCCTCCTCGGCATCGCGCTCTGGCTCCGGCCTTCTCACGGTCGCGGACTCGCCCCGGCAGAAAGCACACCCCCGCAAGGACTGCCACGCACCTTCGTCGTCACCCTCGCCGCATGGGTCACCCTCGTCGCCATCGGCACCGAGATCTGGTACCGCACCGCCCCGCCGCCGAATGCCGCGTGGTGGCGCATCGAATGGCCCGAGAAACAGCCCGCCTTCGCCGAGATCCCGCTTTCGCAGCCGGTGAAAGACATGGCCTTCGACATCGGCCGACAGGCGCACTGGCGCGAGACCGACGGCACTACGTGGACCATGTTTCATTTTCGCTGGCTGCCCGGCCTCGCCACCACCCGCATCGCCGCCCGCTGGCATAATCCCGACATCTGCCTCATCGCCGCCGGCTTCCGGCGCGTCGCCGAATACGAGCCCGCGATCATTCGCAAAGGCGACATCGAACTCCTCTTCCGCACCTATCGCTTCGATGTGAACGATCAGAAAAACTTCGTCTTCTTCTGCGTCTGGGAAGATCGGCGCGACCCCGGCGAAGACCTCCGCCCGCCCGACGAATGGAACCCCGCAAGCCGCATCCACGCCGTCCTCCAGCGCAGGCGCCACCTCGGCCAGCAGGTGCTGGAGATCGCCATAAGCGGCGTCGCGGACGAGAAGGCCGCGCTCGCCGTCTTCAGGCAGCGCATCCTCGCATTTGTGCAGCCGGATTCGATCCTCCCCGTCGAAATCGCTCCCGAGAAATCGGCTGTGACGAACGCGCGTTGAGCGAGCGCATTTTTTTTCATAGCCGCGCTTGTGAAAGCGCCGGCTGTTTTTTCCGCTACTTCCTCATCAGATAAGCAAAAAGATCGCGCACCTGCTGATCGTTCAGCGCGTCCAGCACACCCTCCGGCATCAGCGACCCCGGTGATGCCGTGAGCGACTTCACATCCGCGCGGCTCAGCACGAGCTTCTGTCCGTTCAAATCGCGCACCGTGATCGACTGCGGCGTCTGTGCATCCAGGAAACCCATCAGCGTCTGCCCGTCCTTCGTGATGATCGTGAACGCCGTGAACTCCTCGCGGATCGCGAGGCTCGGGTCCACGATCGCCGGCAGCATGAAATCAAGATTGTCCCGCTCGTAGCCGGATAGATCCGGCCCGATTTTTCCACCCTCGCGGTTCAGCGTGTGGCACACCGCGCACGACGTCTTGAAAATCGCGTGCCCCGATTCCGAGTCGCCCTTGCCCGTGCCGATGAGCTTCCGCACCTGCGCGATGCGCGCCTCCTTCGCCGCGCTGCTCTGCTTCAGCGTGCTCCAGTGCTTCGCCAGCAGCGTGTCGCAAGCTGCGTCATGCAGCCCTTGGATCGCGAGCAGGTTCGCCGAAGTGAGCTGTTCCTTTTTCACAGCGCCTGCATCCACCGCCTTGAGCAACGCTTGCGCCCACGACGCGCGGCTGCACATCGCCGCGAGCGCCACCGCGCGCGGCTTCACCGCCATCGTCGGCGCGAGTTCGAGGAAAGTGCGCGCGATGTCCTCGCTGCCGAAACGCTGCAACGCATTCGCCAGCGCAAGCTGCATCGAGTCCGCCTTCTCCGAGCGCAGCAGCGCGAGCAGCACCGGCACCGCCTTCTCCTCGCGCCGCTCCGCAAGCAGATCGATCAGCCCCGTGCGCTCCGCTCCTTTCGTCTTCGAGTCGCGCACGCGCTTCAGCGCGATATCAAGCGCCGCCGTGTCGCCGAGCCTCACCCCCAATCGAACAAGCGAAACCTGCGGCCCCGCATCCTTCCACAGCGCGCCGAATCCCTCGCGCAGCGACGCAGGAATCTCGCCGCTCGCACCGCCCTGCAACCCAGCATCCATGCCCTCTGCGAGCCGCACGCGATCCTCGCGCGTCGGCGCGAGCGCGAGCAGCTTTGCGCAGACTTCGAGCCCGTCCTCCAAACGTTCCGCAGTGAAGCGCTGCCCGAGTCGCGATGTGATCGTCTGCTGAAAAATTGGCGAAGCCCACAGTGCCTTGTCACCGAGCAGCGCGAGCACGGCTTCGCGGTCGAAGCGGCACTTGCTCTCCAGCGCCCACCAAATCAGCAACGGCTGATACTTGTCGCCCGCGTCCTCGCTGCGCAGGAGCAGCTCACGGATGATCCGCAGCGCATCCGACGCAAGCAGCCTGTGCGCAGTGCTCGCGAGCTGCGTCCGCACTTCCACCTCCGTCTCCGTGTGCGCGAGTTCCGCGAGCGCCTTGCACGCTGCGATGTCCCACGCGGTGCGTTCGCGCTTCACCAATTTCTCCTGCCCCGGCACCTGCGCGGGCCACTTGTCCCCGAGCAGCCGCACCGTCCAATACCGCACCATCGGGTGCGAATGTTTCAGCGTCGTCAGCGCATAGTTTTCATCGAAGCCGCCGCACGCATTCACCGCCCAGAATGCTTCGAGCGCGAACTGCCCGCGCTCCGCGTCCACGATCGATTTCAGCTTTGGTATAAGCGTCGCGTCGCGCCGGTCCCACATCACGCGCAGCGCCATTTGCCGGTGCCATTTGTTCGCGTGCGACAGCTTCGCGATCAGCTCGTCGCCGGTCATTTTTTCAAAATCAAACGCTTCCATTTTTCCGGCGGGACCGGCCGCGCGCATCCGCCAGATACGACCGGATTCCTTGTCCCAAGTGTCGCGCGGATCGAGATGGCTCAGCCGGCTGTCGCTCCAGTCTGCGAAGAACAGAGCGCCATCCGGCCCCACCTTCGTATCCACGGGGCGGAACCAGTTGTTTGCCGACTCCACGATCACCGGCCCGTCCTCCGTGCGGAACGTCGAGGTATCGCGATACAGCGCTGTGCTGATCACGCGGTTGATGAGCGACATCGTCGCGATGAAACGCCCCTCCAGCGACGGAATCGCGCCGCCTTCATAGATCACCATGCTCTGCGAAAAACGCCGCGTCTCGCCCTTGTGCGACATGTGCTCGAAGAAGCCGAACGAGTAAGGATTCATCAGCGGCCCATGCTTGCCCCAGTTTTTTGAAAACGCGCTGCCCTGCGGATAATGCAGCCCGCGTGGACTCCCGTTCGTGCCGGAAAAAACGCGGCCTTCGCGATCGAAATCGAGGCTGAACGTATTCCCGCCGCCCTCGGCGAACACCTCGAATTCATCCGTCTGCGGATTGTAACGCCAGATCGCCTGGCCGAGAAATTTCACACCGCGAGTGTCCGCCGTGCATGTGCTCCCGTGCGCGCCGTAGAGCCAGCCATCCGGCCCCCACTCGAGCGAGTTGGCGCCGCTGTGCGTGTCCTCCAGACCGAAGCCGCTCAGCACCACTTTGGGCGGGCCATCCGGCACGTCGTTGCGATTTTTGTCCGGGTAAAAAAGCAGATACGGCGGATTCAAAACCCACACGCCGCCGCGTCCCGTCACCACGCTGCGCGCGATGTTCAGGTCGCTGAGAAAATCGTGCGCCTTGTCGAAAACGCCGTCGCCTTTGCTGCTCTCCAAAATGGTCACGCGATCCGCGCCCTTGAAATGATTCGGCGGCGGCGGCGGCACCTTGTCGAACACTGCGCGCAGATACTCGTCGTATTTCAAAACCTTGAGCCCCGCCGGAAACGGATACTGCAAATATTGCACGACCCACATGCGGCCGCGCTCGTCGAAGTGCATGTTGAGCGGCTGCCGCACCATCGGCTCGGCGGCCACGATATCGAGCGCGAGCCCGTCGCCGACTTTGCACGCTGCGAGCGCCTCGGCGGGCGTGGGCTTCGGCGCAGTCTTATCTCCGAGCGCACCGCGCCCGGTGAAATTTTTCACTAGCTCCGCGATTTCGGGTGAAAACTTGTCGTCCGGTTTTTGCTCCGCACTGATGGCGGGCGGTACGGTGCAGAGTGCGGTGAGTGAAAGCAGAAGGGAGATTTTCATGACGGGGCAGGGGCTTACTTCAGCAGATTTTGGCGGAGGAACTCGACGGTGGAGAGAAATTGGAAATCCGCATTCGGCTTCTTCGCGAAGCCGTGGCCTTCGTCGCTCGCTTCGAGATACGACACCGTGCCTCCGGCTTTCTTCATCGCATCGCGCATCGAGTGCGCGACCGAGACTGGCACGCGCGGATCATTTTTCCCCTGCACGATCAGCAGCGGCTTTTTGATCTCCGTCGCACGCGCACTCGGCGAAATTCTTGCGAGGAATTCCTTCATCTTCGGATCGCGTTCGTCGCCATATTCCACGCGCCGCAGATCGAGCCGGTAGGCGCTCGTGTTTGCGAGAAAAGTGAGAAAATCCGCGACGCCGACGACATCGATGCCGCACCGCAGACGGTCGCCAAAGTGAATCATGGACGCCGTGCTCATGTAGCCGCCATAGCTCCCGCCGGTCACGGCGAAGCGCTCCGCATCAAGCCGGTCATCCTTCGCGAGCACGTCGAGAAATGCTCCGATGTCCTTCACGCTGTCCTCGCGTTTGAAACCGTTGTCGAGCGCGAGAAACGTCTTCCCGTAGCCGTCCGAGCCGCGCACGTTCGGGTAGAAAAGTGCGACGCCGAGTTCGTTGAGGTAGTAGTTGTTCCGGCCTTGGAAAACCGGCAGCGACTGGCTCTCCGGCCCGCCGTGAATGCTCAGCAGGCATGGCCGTTTGCCGGGCCAGCGCTTCACATCGGGACGATACAGAAAGCCGCTCACGTTCACCCCGTCGAATGACTTCACGCGCACGATCTCCGGCTCGGAAAATGCCGCGGGATCGAGCCCGCCAATCTCGCTCTCTGTCCAGCGCGTGAGCAGTCCGCTCTGAAGATCGTAACTCCACGCATCCGTCGGCGACTTCGCGGAGTTCAGCGAGAACGCGATCTCGTGCCCGTTGGAATTCCACGACACGGAGCCGATCACTCCGAGCGGCAGTTTCGGCTGCGTGATGAGTGCGCCCGTGCGGGGATCGATGATCCGCATCACGCTCGCGCCATCCTCATTGCTCACGATCGTCATGCGCTCGCTGTTCGGCGAAAGCGCGAAGTCCTCGATGTTCCAGCGGGTGTCCTTCAGCATCACGCGCGCTTCCTTGGTTGCAAAATCGAAGCGCACGAGCTGCATGAACTCACTCCCGCGATCCGTGAGTGCGTACGCAAAAGTGTCGTCCGGCCCGAACGTCGCCTCGCCCCACGATTCCTTTTCCGCGCCCGGCGGCGTGAGCGGTTCCGCCTTGCCGCTCGCGATGTCGAGCAGGTGCATGCGGCTCTCGTTCGCCGAGATGTATTCGCCGAGCAGCAGCCTTTTTCCGTCGTGCGACCAGCTCTTCACGCTCCATCCGCCGGTGCTCACCTGGAAGACCTCGCGATCTTTTTCCGGCGCGAATGGATCCATGATGCGCACGTCGCTGTCCTTCGCGTTGCGGCGCGTCGAAGTGTAGGCAAGCTGCTTGCCGTCGCGCGACCAGCGTGCGCCCGTATTGCGTGATTTGCCGTCGGTGAGCAGTGTCGAGAGCCCGTCCGCGAAATTGTAGCGGTGAAGCTGATACGCCTCGGAGCCACCAGCGTCTTGGCTGAAGACGAATGCGGTCCCGAGCTTCGGCTGCACATGCACGCCACTCACCGGCTCGCGGCCAAAGGTGAGCTGCCTGCGCGCGCCGCCCGGCACTTTCACGCGATGCACCTGCGCCGTGTCGGCAAAGCGCGTGGTGATGAGCATCTCGCGCGTGCCCGGCAGCCAGCCGTGGAAGACTGCCGTGCGCGATTCGAGATAACGTCCCGCCGCCGCGCGCGTCTCCGGCGTGATGGGCGGAAGATTCTCCGCGGTGAGATTTGAAGGGATATCATTGGCGGCAGCGATGGCGACCGCGAGGAACAGGGAGGTGATGTGGCGTAGCATGGGATGCGTGTCTCCTTTCTACCCAGCCGCAGCGCATCGCTAAGATAAAAGAAAACGCACGGCTGCTTTTCTGCGTCGGCGTGTCCGCCGCGTTGCATTCGACTGCCGCTCTGGGAAAGTTGGGGCCATCCAGCCGATGATGTCCCGCATTGCCCTTTCCATTTTCCTGCTCGTCGCAGCAGCGCGCGCCGATGCGCCGAAGCCGCCGAGCACCGTCACGCGTGCGGAGGCGATGGCCACCGCCGAGATGTATCGCACGCTGAAATGGGAGCCGACCTCGGCGAATGTCTTCCACGGTCGTGATGCAAAAGGCATTAGCGTGGACACGCCGGATGTCCGCTACAAACCCGCGTCGGGATTCGCCGGATATTGGAAGCCGGGGAACATCAATGTGGGCATGCCATACAAATGGGATGGCTACGATACACCGGAGTCCTTTCTCATCGGCATCGGCGCAGGCAAGGCGGCAGGCGATGTGTGTACGCCGGAAAAGCGTCGCCTGCTCGAAGCCGGCATGAGCGCGCAGGCCGTCGGCATTGACTGCTCGGGCTTCGTCTCGCGCTGCTGGAATCTTCCGCGTGCGTACTCCACCCGCACGATCACCGCGCTGTGCGATCCCGTTCCCGATCTGAAGGATCTCAGGCCGGGCGACATTTTGAACACGCATAATTCGCACGTCTTCCTGTTCAAGGAATGGATCACCGCGGATCGATCGAAGATGGCGGCGTACACGACCGGGACTCCGCCGCTCTGGACCGTGCAGGCCGGAATGCTGCGGACAAAGCAGATGGCGCCGCTCGGCTTCACCGCGTGGCGATATCGCGGGATGCGGGATTGAATGCTGCGCCATGTGCGCGAGAGTGATCGGATGTCGGCATTCCAGCTTTCCTCAAAATACTCACCGCAGGGCGATCAGGCGCAGGCCATCGCGAAGCTGACCAAGTCCATCATCGCGGGCAACCGGCACCAGACGCTCCTCGGCGTGACGGGCAGCGGCAAGACTTTCACTGCGGCAAATGTAGTGCGCGAAATCGAGCGGCCCACGCTCGTCATCTCGCACAACAAGACGCTCGCCGCACAGCTCTACTCGGAGTTCCGCTCATTCTTCCCGAACAACGCGGTCGAGTATTTCGTGAGCTACTTCGACTACTACCAGCCCGAGGCCTACATCCCGCGGTCGGACACGTACATCGAGAAGGATTCCTCCATCAACGAGGAGATCGAGCGCATGCGTCTCTCGACGACCTCATCGCTGCTCTCGCGGCGAGACGTGCTCGTGGTCGCGAGCGTGTCGTGCATCTACGGCTTGGCGTCTCCCGAAGATTTTCTCTCCATGCTGCTCACGCTGAAGGTCGCGCAAAAAATCACCCGCGAGATGGTGCTGAGCAAGCTCGTGGACATGCTCTACGACCGAAATGACATCGCCTTCGAGCGGGGCCGCTTCCGCGTGCGCGGCGACGTCGTCGAGGTGCATCCCGCGAGCGAGGACGAGACGGCGATCCGCATCGAGTTCTTTGGCGACGAGGTGGACCGCATCTCGCGCTTCGACCCGCTCACCGGGCACGTGAATGAGCAGCTCACGATGATCGTGATTTTCCCCGCGAAGCAATTCGTGACGAGCAGCGACCGGTTGCGCACCGCGCTGGTGACAATCCGCGAGGAGATGCAGGAGCGCGTGATCTTTTTTGAAAAGCACGGACGCCTGCTCGAAGCGCAGCGCATCAAGCAGCGCACGGAATACGATCTCGAGATGATGCAGGAGATGGGGTTCTGCAGCGGTATCGAGAACTACTCGCGGCATCTCAGCGGACGTCCCGCCGGTTCGCGGCCGTACACGTTGCTCGACTTTTTTCCGCGCGATTTCCTGCTCGTGGTGGATGAAAGTCACGCGACGATCCCGCAAATCGGCGGCATGTATGAGGGTGACCGCGTGCGGAAAAACACGCTCGTCGAGTACGGCTTCCGCCTGCCGA
>JAYWEO010000059.1:0-7317 GCA_043779225.1 Prosthecobacter sp. | reverse complement strand
GCCTCGGCGGAAAATGGCACGCTGCGCAGCTTCCTGCTCAGCAGCCTGAAGCGCCACCTCGCCGACCACTGCCGCGCCGCCAACGCCGCCAAGCGCGGCGGAGGCCAGGTGCCGCTCCCGATCGAGTGGGACGAAGCCGAGCAGCGCTACTCCGTGGAGCCAGTGGACCTGCTCGACCCGGAGAAACTCTACTCCCGCGCTTGGGCGCACGGCCTTTTCGAGGCCGTGCGCACCCAGACGCGCGCCGCCTTCATCGCCAAAAATCCAGCCGGGAACTACGGCGTGATCGAGCCATACCTCATCCCCGACGAAGACCGCGCGCCCTACCGCGAACTCGCCGTGCAACTCGGCTCGACCGAAGGCGCCGCGCGGCTGCTCATCTACCGGATGCGCCGCAAATTCCGCGAACTGCTCGAGGAGGAAGTCGCCCGCACCGTCGCCGATCCCGCGGACATCCCCGGCGAACTCGCGTGGTTGCGGGCGGCCCTCGCAGAGCGGTAGCCCTGCCGGCCGCGTCGTCATCCTCAGCGTCGAAGACCATCTCGTAAAAGGTGCCGCGGCCAGGCCGTGCAGCGTCTCAATCTCCTCTGCGGCTGGCCCGAGGAGACTGCGCTGCTCTGCCCCACCGCTGCGAGCTACTCCGCACTCCAGCGGATGCGCAGAGGCATGAGCTGATGCGTGGTGCCGCCACCGCTGTCCGCGATCAGAATCAGACTGCGCCAGCCGTCTGAAAGCTTCGGCCCGAGTGCGATGCCCTCGAAATTGCCTGAGAGCGTCGCGCGGCTGAAAAGCAGCGTCTTCCCAGCCGGCACATACTTCACACCTTCGAGTGCCGGGACTTTTGCAATGTCCGAGGCCCCACGCAATTCCGCGCGGAAGATTTTTGCGGAAAGCCCAAACGTCCCGACGACGCGCTCCAGCACGAGCAGCTCCCCATTTGGCAGAAGCGCGAGATCGCTCACCCCAGTGCCTCCGCCATGCACTCGAAATGAGGACTTCTCCGTGACATAGGCAAACTGACCCGCAGGGCGGAAACGTGCATCGAACCTCTGCAGCCGCACGGCAGTCCCCCGCTCCGCCCCGCTCTCCGGCCCGTCGCACTTGAGCGCCTCCTCGTTTGCCGTCCAAAAGTTTTTCACCGTCGCGTCATACGTCAGCGATTCGAGGCTCTTGTTGTTGCGTGCGCTGGAAAAAATAGGCGGCACGGCAACCGCCGCGATAGTCTTCTTCGCGAGATCGAATCCAAAAATCCCGTTCCCAGTCTCCGTGCTCACAAAGACCTGACGCCTGTCCGGAACGAAGGCGACGCCCTCGAAATCCCCGAGCTTCGTCTTCACTGGGATCGGCGTGCCGATGGACGCGCTCTGGATTTTTCCACTCGCGGATTCCACTGCGATCGTCATCGGGAAAATCGCACGCACCTTGTCCGAGACCGTGAAGTAGTCATTGCCCCCCGCCCAAGTCAGCCCGCTGAAATCCGTCGCGCCGCTGTATTCAAACGAATATTGCTGCTGCCCCGGCACGCTTTCGATTTGTGTTTCCGCGAACGCCGCACACGAAGCCGCAGACAGCAGCGCAGCGACGCAGAATTCCCGCAGCACGCGGATCACCGCATCCACTGCGCGAGTTCCTCCTTCGCGGATTCGCTGAGACTGATGCGGTACTCCGCGCCGCACGTGAGGCGCACCTGCGATTCGCCGCGCTTCACGAGCAGTTCCACGCGGCGCGTCCCCGGATTTCGCACAAGCGTCTCGCGGATTTTGAAAAGGTCTCCCTCGGTCGCGCTCGCGGTGTCCAGACTGAGCACGAGCGGCTTTTCCGACGGCGTCGGCTTTTTCAGCGGCGTCACCTCGTCGGCGGCGATGCGCGGGCCTTCGTCGCGCTGGTCGAGACGGCCCTTGAGCGTGACCACCGCGCCAGCCTCCAGATGCTTCTGCACTTTTGTGAACGCCTCGTTCCAAATCATCACCTCGATCGTGCCAGTGAAATCCTCGATCACCACGATCGCAAACGGCTTGCCGTCCTTCTTCGTGAACTTCCGCTCCACCGACGCGAGCTGCCCCGCGATGGTCACGATGCTCTTGCTCTCCTGCGCGGCAAGTTTCGCAATCGGCACGTATTTCGGATTCTCCAGCGCGCTGCGGTATTCGTCGAGCGGATGGCCAGTGACGTAAAATCCGAGCAGCTCTTTTTCAAACGCGAGCTTCTCCGTGAGCGTCCACGGCGGCACCGTCGGCCCGCTGCGTGTCGCCGCCGGTTTTGCGGCCACGCCCATGTCGCCGAAGAGCGACTCCTGCCCCGCCGCACGGTCGCGATGCGCGCTCGCGGCGGCGGCCATCGCGCCCTCGACGCCCGCAAACATCGCCGCGCGATCCGCGCCCGACTCGTCGAACGCGCCGGATTTCACGAGGCACTCGATTGCTTTTTTGCTGATGCGCTTGCTGTCCACTCGCGAGCAAAAGTCCACCAAGTCCCGGAACTTCCCGCCGCGCGCACGCTCCGCCGTCGCGGACTCCATCGCGGACTCGCCGACATTTTTGATCGCCGCCAGGCCGTAGCGGATCGCGCCGAGATGAATGCGCTCCGACACTGCGGGCACGACGGGCGCGGCGGGTGTGTGACCGTTCGCCTTCGCAGCTTTCGCAGCTTTCGCAGCTTTCGCGGCTTTCGCGGGCGGCGCGGCGGCCGATGGCAAGTCATCGAAACGAATTTCCTCATCCGGCTCGAAGCTGTCGGGGATGCCGCTCTCCTCGTCCTCCTCCACCTGCTCCGCGATCTCCTCCAGGCTCAGTTCCACCGCCTGCGCGGACACGGCGATACGCGCGGCCTGCGCGGCTTTCACTCCAGCGGCGTCCACATGATCGGGTTCAAATTTCAGACCGCTGCGGTTGATGTCCGGCGGCATGATTTTGATCCCGAGCCGTTCGCACTCGGCGACGAAGACGCTGATCTTGTCCGTGTTCGAGACTTCGTTGCTCATCACCGCGGCCATGAATTCCACGGGGTAATTCGCCTTCAGGAATGCCGTCTGGTAACTGAGCCACGCGTACGCGGCGGAGTGCGAACGGTTGAATCCATAGCCGGCGAATTTTTCCAGCGTGTCGAAGACTTCGTTTGCCTTCTCCTCCTTGATGCCGTGCAGCTTTGCCGCGCCCGCGCAAAACTTGATGCGCTCCTCGGCCATCTTTTTCTTGTCCTTCTTGCCCATCGCGCGACGGAGCAGATCTGCGCCGCCGAGCGTGTAGCCCGCGAGCACCTGCGCGGCCTGCATGACTTGCTCCTGATAGATGAGCACGCCGAAGGTTTCGCTCGTGACTTCATCGAGCAGCTTGTGCGGTGCGCGCACTTTCGCGAGGCCCTTCTTGCGCTTCACGTAGTCGGGGATGAGGTCCATCGGGCCGGGCCGGTAGAGCGCGATGAGTGCGTTGATGTCCTCGATGCTGCGCACGTCGAACTGCTTCGCCCATCCCGTCATTCCGCCGGACTCGACCTGGAACACCGCGACCGTTTCGCCACGGTTGTAAATGTTGAAGCTCGCCTCGTCGTCGAACGGGATCGTGTCGATGTTGAAATCGGGCGTGTGCTTGTGAATCAGCACGACGGCATCGGTGATGACGGTGAGCGTCTTCAGGCCGAGGAAGTCGCACTTCAGCATGCCGACCTCCGTGAGCGAATGCATCGCGTACTGGCTGACGATAGAGCCGTCATTCGCGCGCGTGAGCGGGATGTATTCGCTGAGGTCGCGGTCGCTGATGACCACACCCGCCGCATGCACGCCGACACCGCGCGTGAGACCTTCGAGCTTCGTCGCCGCCTCCCACATCTGCGCGGTGTTCGGGTCCGTCTTCACGGCCTGCGCGAGTTCGGGATTCTTGTCGATCGCGCCGGGCACATGCTCATCCGCGCCGGTGTCCTTGTTCTTCTGATCCTTGCCGGCGAGCGTGATGCCGAGCTCGTTCGGGATCATCTTGGCGATGCGATCCGCGTCGTTGTAGTTCCAGTCGAGCACGCGCGCCACGTCGCGCACCACGGACTTTGCGCCAAGCGTGCCGAACGTGATGATCTGCGCGACGGCACGCTCGCCGTATTTCTTTTTAACGTAGTCAATCACCTCGCCGCGGCGGTTCTGGCAGAAATCCACGTCGATATCCGGCGGCGACACGCGCTCGGGATTCAGGAAGCGCTCGAAGAGCAGTTTGAACTTCAGCGGATCAATGTCCGTGATGCCCATCGCATAAGCGACCATCGAGCCTGCCGCCGAGCCGCGTCCGGGACCGACGGGAATCCCCTGCTGCCGCGCCCAGTCGATGAAGTCCCAGACGATCAGGAAATAGTTCACGAAACCCTGCTTTTCGAGCAGGTCGATTTCGAGCGCGTAGCGTCGTTGCACCGCCTCGCTGTCCGCGTCTGCGCCGTAGCGTTTGCGCAGTCCGACCTCGGTGATCTCGCGAAGATATTCGTTGCGGGTCTTTCCGGCGGGCGGCTGGTAGTCGGGATACTTCGGCGTCGTGTCGAGCTCGAAGCCGGTGCGCTCCGCGATGGCCAGCGTGTTGTCGCAAGCCCCATCGAAATCCGCGAACAGCGCGCGCATTTCCTCGGGCGATTTGAAGTACACCTCGTTCACGTACTTCATGCGCTTCTCGTCCGAGACTTTCGCACCGGTGCCGATGCAGATCAGCACATCATGCGCGCCGTGATCCTCCTTGTTCAGAAAATGCACGTCATTCGTCGCGACGAGGCCGAGGCCCAGATCGCGTGCGAGCTTCGGCAGATGCGCGTTCACTTTCCGCTGCGCCTCGATGCCGTGGTCGGAGAGTTCCAGGAAGAAATTTTCCCGCCCGAGGATGTCACGATACGTCGCCGCGAGTTCGGTCGCCTTCGCGAGATTGTCCTCGGCGTGAATCGCGTGCGGCACCTCACCCTTCAGACAGCCGCTCAGTCCGATGATTCCCTGCGCATGCTGCGCGAGCAGTTCCTTGTCGATCCGCGGCTTGTAGTAAAAGCCGTCGAGATGCGCCGTGGACACGAGGCGCACGAGGTTCTTATAGCCCTGCAAATCCGCCGCCAGCAGCGTCAGATGAAATGCGGATTCCTTCTGCGACACCGCGGACTTTTTCAGGTGCGAATCCGGCGCGACATACACCTCGCAGCCGACGATGGGCTTGATGCCCGCCTTGTGGCACGACTGGTAAAATTCCACTGCGCCATACATCGCGCCATGATCCGTGATCGCGAGCGCCGGCATTCCCATCTTCTTCGCCTTTTTCACCGCGGCATCCACCCGCACCATCCCGTCGAGCGTGGAGAATTCCGTGTGGCAGTGGAGATGGACGAAGCTGTCAGGCATTGCCCCGACTCTATGCCCTGCCGCGTCGCGTCAAAGCGCGAATTCTCCGTGCCGTGGCATGAAGCCCACGCCCGCGTCGCATAAAGTGCGTTGGAGATTCGAGGCATTGAGTGCCCTGCCCGCCGGTCCGCTGCTCCGATACCGTGGGGTTCATGCCGCGCGCGCCGGGACTTCTTCCGCAAAGGAGGGTATCTTTGCAAGACGCCATGGGAGCGTCACCGCATGCGGAAACAAGGCTGATGCAGCTCATGGGATTCCCGCTACCAGCGCCAGTGCGGATGAGGCGCCTTCCGGGCTCCATACCGGCGCGTCCGGGATGAATACCCACGCCAATGGTATGGATACCGCCGTCAACGGGATGAATCCCGCGTCTTCCGGGATGAATCCCGCCACGCGCGGGGAGCCACCCCATTTGCTCCGGCATGAATCCCGCCGGGGCCGTGATGGATACCGCACCGTCCGGGATTCATCCCGCGGCACATGGGATTCATCCCGCAGGAAATGGGATTGATACCGTTGCATCCGGGACAAATCCCGAAGCCGCCATCAGCGATACCGTTGGTGCCGGTATTCATACCATTTCGTCCGGGATGGCTGTTCCGAGGCTGAAAAGCGGCGCTTTTTGCAAGAAAACGACCCCCGGAGCGGATTCCGATGCTGCTCGCGGACTATCCGGCTGGCACGCTCACCGGCATGGGCATCGTCGCCTGCACGGTGGGGCGGGCTTGCGGTGCCCGTGCGTGAGGGGTGCAATCCGCCTGAACGCGACCGGCGTGACCTTTCGCCGCCGCGCCGTCCGCGGCTGGCTCATTGCGGCTGGTGTCCGCATCCTCGTGTGCGCAGCCTTGCCCGCCGCCGCCAGCCTTCTGGATTTGGCGTGAACACAACTATCTGTCCCCACTTCCAAAATTTTAGACTTCCAAACCACAGTGACTCATTACCTATGGAGGCTCTTTTGTTACAAATGAACATGCGCTATTTTGAAGATCTCCGGGATAAGATTAACCGTCGCTTGGACGAGCTTGAAACGCTCCACCGTGAAGAGCAGAAGAATGAATTCCCGTGGCTCTACGGCGCACTCGGTGCAGTTCCGTCGGATGTTATGTTCATCTGCGAGAATCCAAGCCTCACTGGAGTTGCTAAAGCGCATGTGGATACCATCGACGACTGCGACCGCGACATAGAGCGGCAGTGGTGGGATGGCCCCAAGAGTTCATGTAGGAAGCGGTTCCGACCTGTACTTTGCCAGATGGGACTCAAGACCAGCCAGCCTGATGCTCTGGGGGGCTGGAATTGCTACATCACGAATGTCGTCAAGGAGGCTAATTTTGCGGGCGAAGACCAGAGGAAGAAGACGCCACAGCAAAGACGCGAACAAGCCCGTGACTGGGCTGGCATCCTGAGATGGGAATGGGAGCAGGTCCGCCCTCAGCATGTCTTCTGCGTTGGAGAAGCCTCCTTTGAGGCTGTGAAACGACTTCAAAGAGACGGTTTGCTCCCAGTCTTCAAGCCAGTTCCTATGTGGCATTACTCTGCCCGCGGGCGCGACGCGGACATCAAGCAACGGATGTTGCTACCTCTGAGGGAAGCGCTGATCTCAGGCACTTAGGCGGTTTCCACTTTCCACTCAAAGCACCTGCGTGTGCCGCGCCTGCCTTCGGGCGGTGCGGATGGCGGCGGGCTTGCGAGGCGCGGGGGCGGCGGGCATTCCGCGGAGGGTCAGGGCTTCGCGGCCGGGGGTGCGGCACCAGTCGGCTTCCAGCGCGGCGGCCACAGTCGCGCGATCCTCGCCATTTTCCCCCGTGAGGAAATCGAAGAGGCCCTGCGCGACGGACTGGAGGGCAATCTGGTGCGTGCGCCGCAGCGTGGCATGGAGCCAGTCGCTGAAGCGGAGGAAGGAGGCGAAGGGGGAGGCAATTTCTGATTTCTGATTTCTGAT
Source organism: Prosthecobacter sp. (assembly GCA_043779225.1). Taxonomy (GTDB): domain Bacteria; phylum Verrucomicrobiota; class Verrucomicrobiia; order Chthoniobacterales; family Chthoniobacteraceae; genus SXWH01. The sequence goes on along the minus strand of JAYWEO010000059.1, from coordinate 31 downwards.
TTCTGATTGATCCGCCGCCTCACCCGCTCGG
>JAYWEO010000058.1:0-6462 GCA_043779225.1 Prosthecobacter sp. | reverse complement strand
GTGTGTTCGAGCAGGTGCCAGTCGAGGCTGCGCTCGTGGCTCCACTCGTCGCGCTGGCCCCATTCGCCGCCCATGAAGAGCAGCTTCTTGCCGGGGTGCGCGTACATCCATGCGTAGAGCAGGCGCGTGTTCGCGAATTTCTGCCAGTCATCGCCGGGCATCTTGTTCACGATCGATCCCTTGCCGTGCACGACCTCGTCGTGGCTGAGCACGAGGATGAAGTGCTCGTGAAATGCGTACACGAGCGAGAAGGTCGCATTGCCGTGGTGGTAGCGCCGGAAGATCGGATCGAGCGCCATGTAGGAGAGCGTGTCGTTCATCCAGCCCATGTTCCATTTGAAGCCGTAGCCGAGCCCGCCGAGGAAAGTGGGCCGCGACACGCCGGGCCATGCGGTGCTCTCCTCGGCGATGGCCATCACGCCAGGGTGCCGCTGGTAGCACACTTCGTTGCACTGCTTGATGAAATGGATCGCATCAAGGTTTTCGCGGCCGCCATAGATGTTCGGCACCCACTGCCCGTGCTCACGTGAGTAGTCGAGGTAGAGCATTGAGGCGACGGCGTCCACACGCAGGCCGTCGATGTGATATTCCGCAAACCAGAAGAGCGCATTTGCGATGAGGAAATTCCGCACCTCGTTGCGGCCGTAGTTGAAGATGAGCGTGCCCCAGTCCTGATGCTCGCCCTGCCGCGGGTCGGAGTGTTCGTAGAGCGCCGTGCCGTCGAATTTCGCGAGGCCGTGTGCGTCCTTCGGGAAATGTCCCGGCACCCAATCCAGAATGACACCGATGCCGCGCTCGTGGCAGCGGTTCACAAAATGGCGGAAGTCATCCGGGTTTCCGTAGCGGCTTGTGGGCGCAAAGTAGCCGACCACCTGATAGCCCCACGATCCCTCGAAGGGATGCTCGGCCACACCCATCAGTTCGACGTGCGTGTAGCCCATCTCCGCGACGTAATCCACGAGTTGCTCGGCGAGCTCGTGCCAGGTGAGGAACGCATTGCCATCCTTCCGCCGCCACGATCCGGGATGCACTTCGTAAATCGCGACGGCTTCGCGGTGCCACTCGCGGTGCGCCCGCTTTTCCATCCACGCGGAGTCGCTCCACGGGAATTTGTCGAGCTTCCACACGAGCCCCGCGGTCTGCGTCCCGTGCTGGCCGAAGAATGCGAACGGGTCCGTCTTCACATGCAGGTGGCCCTGCATGTCGGAGATCTCGAATTTGTAATGCGCCATCTCGCCAATGCCGGGGACGAAAAGTTCCCACACGCCGCTCGGGATGAGTTTCCGCATCGGATGGATGCGACCGTCCCAATTGTTCCAGTCGCCGACGATCGAGACGCGCTGCGCATTCGGCGCCCACACGCGGAAGACCGTGCCACTCACGCCGGCGTGAGTCTCGATGTGTGCGCCGAGCTTTTTCCAAAGCTCCCAGTGATGCCCCTCCGAAAACAGATGCAGATCCAAGTCCCCGAGCAGCACGCTGAAAGAATACGGATCGCGCTGCTCCCACACGCTGCCATCATGCGCGGTGAAGCGCAGCGTGTAGGCAAAACGCGAACGGACGCCTTCGAGCGACACCTCGAAAAACCCGGCCTGCGCGCTTCTTTCGCCATGCCACGAACGGGCGGCACCGCCGACCTCGCGCACCTCGACCGCCACCGCATCGGGACGGAAAATGCGGATCGCCAGATCGCCGTCGCCTCCATGCATGCCGAGGACGGCAAAGGGATCGCCGTGGTCGGCACGTGCGAGGGCGTCGATCGCTTCCAGAGATGCGGGAGTCATCGCCCCCTTGCTACGCGCACGCGCACCAGGGCGCAAGCATTGCGCGGGCTGCGCGCAAATCCCTACACCTTCAGCAGCACCGTCGCAGCCGTGCCGCCTTCGGTGCGGTTCGCGAGGTCGAGCGTGCCGCCATGCAGTTCCACGATCTTCCGGCTCACCGTGAGGCCGAGGCCCGTGCCCTGGCCGGTCGGCTTCGTCGTGAAAAATGGATCGAAGACGCTGCCGAGCGCCTCCACCGGGATGCCCGTGCCCGTGTCTTCAATCTCCACGAGCACGCCGATGCGCCGCACGCCCGAGTGGGCAAATGTGCGGTTGCCGCGCTCTGGCGCTGCGCCGGGTGCGGCGATGTGCGTGATGCCGATGCGCACCGCCAGCGTCCCGCCCTGCGGCATGGCGTCGAGCGCATTTTGGAACAGGCAGGTAAAGACACGCTGGATTTTTGCCCCGTCGATCCGCGCGGATGGCATTCCTTCCGCGTAGCGCCTTTGCACGCGGATCTTTGCGGCAGCGAGCGCGGGCTCAAAGGGCTTCAGCGCCGCATCCACCACCGTGGCGATCTGCACCGGCGAGAGCTTCAGGTCGCCCGATTCGGAGAATACCATCATCTCGCTGATGATATTGTCCGCGCGGCGCACGGCGTCGTTCATCTCCTTGAGCACGACCTTTCCGGTATCATCCGTCGCCGGCTGGGTGGAGAAAAAATCCACGCCCATGCGCAGGATCGCGAGCGGATTCTTCACCTCGTGCGCCACGCCGAATGCGAGCCGCGCGACGGACTGCGCCTTTTCCGCCTCGATGAGCCGCTTCTGCGCGGCCTTCAGTTCGTCGTGCGTCTTCCCGAGTTCGGCGAGCTTGCGCTCGAGCAATGCCTGGCTGCGCGCGAGATCGGCGTTGGCCTCCTTCAGCCGGTTGCGCTCCTGCTCGAGCGCGGTCTCTGCGACCATCAGCGCCGTGATGTCGCGCGACATGCCGCACGTCCCGAAGACCGCGCCCTCCTCATCCCGGAGAGGAAGCTTCGTCGTCAGCGTCCAGCCCGTGCTGCCATTCGGCAGGATTTTTTTCTCCACCTTTCCGAAAATGGGCTCGCCTGTCTGCAGGACGCGCTGCTCGTCCTCATACATCCGCTGCGCGTCGGCATGCGGGAAAAAGTCGGCGTCGCATTTCCCCACGGCATCATCCGGCCCGCCGATGTGGAAAAGGCGCGCCATCGCGGAATTCACGCGGATGAAGCGGCTCTCGCGATCCTTGAAATAGATCCGGTCCGGGATGTTCTCCATGAGGAAGCGGAAGAGGTTCCTCTCCTGATCGGCGGCGTCGGGTTTCATCGGGTCCGGCCATCCTCCCATGCGGGCACAGATGCATCAAGCGAAGGTTCCTGCTGGCAACGCCGTTGAATGTTGAGCGTCGGACGTTGGAAGTTAAACGTTGAGTCCCACGCAGCGGTTTCGCCACGTCACGCCTCGCATCCACATTCGCACCGCACCTGCGGCGGGCCAAACGTCCAACGTCCAACGCCCAACATTCAACGAACCAGCGCAGCCAGGTGCCGCCGGTAGATCGCATCCCATCCATACTCCCGCAGCACGCGCCTGCGCTCTCGGAATGCCGGTGATGCGGCGAGCGTCTCCTCGATCAGCGAAGCGACGTGCGCCGCATTCGCAGCCGGCGGAAAACGGACCGCGCCTTCGACCAAAAGATCGCGCAGGGGCTCGATGTCGCTGCAAAAAACCGGCAGCCGGTGCAGCGCCGCCTCGAGCAATGGCAGGCCGAAGCCCTCGCTCCAGCTCGGGAAAAGCAGCCCGTCCGCGAGGCGGTAAAGCGCGGCGAGTTCCGCATCGCCGACGGCGAGACATTCGCCACCGAGAATCAGGCACTCAGCCGTCGTGCATTCGCTCCGCAGCTTTTCGCCGAGCGCGATCGAGGCTTCGTTTTGCTCATCATCCGCGGCCGTCACGATCACCGTGGCCGGTGTGCCGCGCCGTGCAAACTCGCGCGCGACCGCGATGCTCAGCTCCACATTTTTCCGGCGCACGAGCCGCGTCGGGTGCAGCAGGAGCATGCGGCCATCGAGCAGATTCCGCCGCTGCACGGATGTGGCGACATTCGCCGGGAGGCCGAGAATGCGGGCGGGATCGATGCCGTTCGGAATCACCGCACAGCGCCCCGCGGGTGATCCCGTGGCCTCGGCAAACTGCCGCGCACGCAGCGGCGACACCGCGACGTATTCGCAGCATGGATGCACTTTGGAAAAAATCGGCGCCATTGAAAGCGCTTGTGCGTAGTCGGGATTGCACGCCGCGACATCGTGAACCCACGCGATGAAGCGCACGCCCGGCAGCTCATCCATGAGTCGCCACAGCGCCTCGGTGAGCCCGGGGTGGAAGTGCATCGTGAGCACATTGTGGATGAACACGACATCTTGGGCCGCGAGCACGGGCCGCAGTCGGGCGAGCTGCGCGGGAGCGGATCGGTCGCCCGGCAGCAGCACCACATCCGCGCCACCGCATCCGGCGAGCACCGTCACGCGATGGCCGTGTTCCGTGAAAAGATGCGCGTGCTCCTCCATCACCCGCTCGACACCGCCGATGGCCGGCGCAGCCGAATAATGCACCTGTGCGATATTCATGGCGCGGGCGATGCTTTGGCAGGGTGCATGAGAATCGTCTCAATCATCGTCGTCCTCGCCATTGTCTATCTCCTTTACGGGCGCAATGGCGACAAGCAATCCCCTCAGTCCCGGATCGCCGGGGCGCAGGCCGAGGCCGCCGCCGTCCAGCCGAATGAAGCCCCGCCCCAGCCCGGCGAAGTGAGAGGCTCCCTGCGCGCGCCGATCGATCGCACGCGGCAGACGCTCGATCTGGTGAAAAAGCGCAACGGGGAATAGCGCCCGTCATTCCAAAAAACGAAGAGGGCGGCACCCGTGTGGACGCCGCCCTCTTGCAAAATGCGATCCGCGTTACTTCAGCGCGGCGAGCTGGCGCGCGAGGCCGCTCTTGTGGCGATCGGCCTTGTTCTTGTGGATGCGGCCCGTCTTCGCGGCCTTGTCGAGCGCGGAGGAAACCTTCGGCAGCAGCGCGAGCGCCTCGGCCTTCTTGCCGGCTGCGACGGCGGCGCGGATGTCGCGGAGCTGGGTCTTGACGACGGTGGAGACGCGCTTGTTGGCGGCGGCGCGCTTCGTCGTCTGGCGGGCGCGTTTGGCTGCGGATTTGGTATTGGCCATAAATGTGTTTTTCTTGTGGAAAAGGAGCGCGGAGCCTAGCGGCGGCGCATCCGTTGTCAAGCAGCGTGGCTCAGTTTGGTTGGTGCTGGTTGGAGGAGAAGTTCTCAGTGCGCAGTTCTCAGTGCTCAGCGGTCGCAAGATTTCAGTCTGCGCACTGAGAACTGCGCACTGGGCCGCCAATCTGCTCGCACGCTGCGCCGGATTTGTTTTCATCCACATCCCTCCCATGAAAATCCTCCCGCTCCTGCTCTGCGCATTCGCTTCTGCACTCCGCGCCGATGACTCCGCGCGCACGCTCCCGCCAGGACTCGCGCCTTTTTTCAAGCCTCCGCCGGAGTTTGCCGGCGACCTCGGCGACTACCGTTCGCCGCTCAAATCCGCCGATGGCCGCACGGTGAAAACCGCCGCCGACTGGCCGGCGCGGCGTGCGGAAATCCTGAAGGCCTGGCACGAGCGACTCGGCCCGTGGCCCGCGCTTTTGGAAAAGCCGCGCATCGAAATCCGCACGACGGAGCGCCGCGAAAATTTCACCCAGCACAAGGTGCGCGTGGACATCGGCCCCGGCCGAGGCCCTGGCCTCAGGACAAAGCAGGGCGACGGCTACCTGCTCGTGCCGGATGGCAGCGGCCCGTTTCCCGCCGTGCTCGCCGTTTTCTACGATCCGGAAACCGCCGCGGGGCTGAACCCGAAATCATCAATGCGCGACTTCGCGTATCAGCTCGTGAAGCGCGGCTTCCTCACGCTGAGCATCGGCACGCCGGGCGCGCTCGATCATCCCGGCATGGAGACGCGCGAACTGCTCATCGAGGCTGGCAGGGAATTGAACATCCAGCCGCTCACCTACCTCGCGTACGTCGCCGCCAACTGCCACACCGCGCTCTGCGGACGCAGCGACGTGGACGCGAAACGCATCGGCATCATCGGCCATTCGTATGGCGGCAAGTGGTCCATGTTTGCCTCGTGCCTCTACGAAAAATTCGCCGCCGCCGTGTGGTGCGATCCGGGGATCGTCTTTGATGAGACGAATACGAACATCAACTACTACGAGCCGTGGTATCTCGGCTACGAGGCGGGGACGCTGCGCCCGCGCGGAGTGCCGGGTGCCGACAAGCCGCGCGCGGGGCTTTACCGGAAAATGTTCGAGGCCGGCGAAAACCTCCTGGACCTGCACGCGCTCATGGCGCCGCGGCCCTTCCTCGTCTCCGGCGGCTCGGAGGACGTCCCGTGGCATTGGCGCGCGCTGAACCACACGCGCGCACTTTATGAACTGCTCGGCTTTCCCAATCGCGTGGCCATGACCCACCGCGACGGCCATAGCCCCACGCCCGAGGCGATGGAGCAGATGTGCGGATTCCTCGATCATTTTTTGAAAAGCAACGTCGCCACGCAACCGCCGCGGCAGCGGTGATCGCACAGCACATGTAGCCGCGCTGGTGAAAGCGCGGGCTGATCTTTTTC
>JAYWEO010000057.1:0-13656 GCA_043779225.1 Prosthecobacter sp. | reverse complement strand
CGGCCTGGCGGTCTCCATGAAGCTGGAAGCCGCGATCGCCCGCACCGATGCGACGAGCGCGAATGTGGCCAATGCCGGCTCCTTCCTGCAGACGCAGGACGGTGCCCTGAAAAGCGCCTCGCAGGTGCTCAACCGCGTCTCGGAGCTCAAGCTGCTCTCGAGCGATGTGACCAAGAGCGCAAGCGACATCGCCAACTACGACGCCGAGTTCACGGCGCTGAAGGCCCAGATCACGAGCACGGCGGCGGGCACGTTCAACGGAATCGCCCTCTTCGGCGGCGGCACCCTCACGGTGGGAGTCTCCGAAGACGCCTCGCAGACGCAGGCCATCACCCAGTCCGCTCTCGGGACCTCGACGACGGCCATCACCGCTGCTGCGAACCTCGCGGCGCTCACCACGGCCGTCACCATCACGGCGATCACCTCCGTGGCAACCCTGCGTGCGCAGAACGGCGCGGAAAGCAGCCGCCTGAACTTCAACGCGGACATGCTCGCGACGAACCGGAACAACCTCGAGGCGGCCAACAGCCGCATCGTGGACACGGACGTCGCGGTCGAATCCACGAAGCTCGCACGCAATAACATCCTCGTGCAGGCCGGTTCGGCGATGCTGGCCCAGGCGAACTCCAGTTCGCAGTCGGTCATGCGTCTGCTGCAATAGGTTCCTGGCAGACTGACTGAAAAAGTCTCGAAAGCTCCCCCGGCCACCGCGCCGGGGGAGCTTTTCGCTTTTTGAGGGAGACCAAGGGACTATGGAGGGGAACGGGGGACAGATTAAATGGTCCTCGGTGCTGCCGGATCAAATGATTGATGTTCAAACGTGCGGTGTATTGTGGTATCCAAGTTCAAACGCTAACGAGCAGGGGCTCCTATCGCGATGGGAATTGAGGATTTGGAGTATCTCGCAGAGCAGGCAGATTATGACTTAAGCTTTCCATCGCATTTTCCATTTCCGTCATTGTCGCTGAATTTTTTGAATGACTGAAACGCGGTTTTGGGAAATAGGGGATCAGGGTAATAGCGATCGTCCGTCAACTCTTGACTGAGCGCGCTCGCACCCGCCGCGCGCCGTGGCACGCATCGCGCCAGCGGAGCGTGCCGCCCCGCTGTTCCACGCGGCACCCTCCCCTGTCACGCTGCGTGCCAAGAGCTGCGCCCAGGAACTAGCCGTCCCGCCGAAGACGGGCCGCCGGCGGTCACGGGGGCTGCTTGGCGAACCGCTGCGCGCGGCGCTGGCCCGCCCATCAGGCCGCCGGGCCAGCGCCGTGCTCGCTCAGCATACAACAGCGGTGAGGCGAAGTGCGCCGCCCCAAAGCACCGCCGCCGCGGCACCCCAATGGGACGAGGGACTGCTGGGCCTGCGACGGCCGGGTCGGCACGCGTCGTGAGCGGCGCTTTTCAATGGTGCAGCAGGGTTCTCGACGGGGCGTGCAGCGGGGGAGTCTTGACTGTTTTTCATGGCGTGAAAAGTTTTTGCTAAAGTCCCTGCGCCATCTGCCGAAGACATCGGTGTCGGGGCAAATGCTCCGGCGAGTGAGACCAGACACTTCAAACCAAAAGTGGTCCGCCTGTGACACGGACGTCGCAATCAATAATCCAAGGAAGGACATAGTACCATTATGGGACTCATCATTAACACGAACATCGCTGCCTCCACTGCCGCGATGAACCTGAACCACAACAATTCGATGCTCCAGAAGAGCCTCGCCCGCCTCTCGAGTGGATCGCGGATCACCAGCCCGGCGGATGACGCCGGCGGCCTGGCGGTCTCGATGAAGCTGGAAGCCGCGATCGCCCGCACGGATGCGGCGAACTCCAATGTGGCGAATGCCGGCTCGTTTCTGCAGACGCAGGACGGTTCCCTGAAGAGCGCCGGTCAGGTGCTCAACCGCATCTCGGAACTGAAGCTGCTCTCGACCGATGTGACCAAGAGCGCCAGCGATGTGGCGAACTACGACGCCGAGTTCACCGCGCTGCAGAACCAGCTCACGAGCACGGCGGCCGGGAAGTTCAACACCATCGCGCTCTTCGGCGGCAGCACACTCGTGGTCGGCGTCTCCGAAGACGCCTCGCAGACGCTGAACATCACCCAGTCGGACCTCGCGACCGCGGTGGGCACGGTCACGGCTGCGGCAAACCTCGGTGCCCTCACGACGGCCAGTGCCATCGCCGCGATCACCTCTGTGGCAACCCTGCGTGCGCAGAACGGCGCGGAAGGCAGCCGGCTGAGTTTCAATTCCGACATGCTCTCGACGAACCGGAACAACCTGGAGGCCGCCAACAGCCGCATCGTGGACACCGATGTGGCGATGGAATCCACGCGGCTCGCGCGCAATAACATCCTCGTGCAGGCCGGCTCGGCGATGCTCGCCCAGGCGAACTCCAGTTCGCAGTCGGTGATGCGCCTGCTGCAATAAGTCGTTCGCTGACTGTCTCACGAAAGCTCCCCTGGCTGCGTGCCGGGGGAGCTTTTCGTTGTCCGGGTTGGCAGCCAAATTGCTATGCCGCTTCCCATGAATCATCACGTCACCCTGCGCTGCCTTGCCGCGGCATTGCTGGCAGGCCCCGCCGCCACGGCCCATGCCGGGGAGGATGAGGTCCCGCGCCGGACTTTCCGCGAGTCGCGGACTTATCCCTTCATCTTCCGCCCCGAGGGCTATCTCGCCTCGGGCGGCCCGGTGCCGATGCGCATCGAGCAGGGCCCGCCAGCATTTTCAAAACGGCTCGCACCACCTCTGCCGGCTGCGGCGAAGGCGACGGAGAAGCCTGCATTGCCGCCGCTGCCACCGCTGGATGAGAAGGAACCGGCAAAAACTTCCGGCAAGAAAAGCAAGAAAGAGGAGCTGCCGCTGCCAGAGCCGGACCTCGGCAAAGTCCCGGATGAGGTGCTCGGTTTCTTCCGCGAGAAGGAAGCGAACTCCGGCAGGCGGCTCTATCTTTTCGATCCGATCTTCCAACCCGCACGTCCCAATGAACTGCCCCGCAGCAAGGCGACCTACACTCAGAAGCCGTAACCGATCCGGTCTCCGCACGCTCCTGTGTGCGGGCATGATTGCGGTCTGCCGCACGGCATCTGCCGATGATGAGGCTGAGGCGCGCACCGGCATCGCGGGTTATGCCGAGCTTGCGCGGAAGGCTGCGGATCAGGGCAAGTGGCCGCTCGTGGATCATTTCCTCGGCCTGCTCGCCGGAGTGGATGCGCCTCAGTCGGAGAAAAAGAACGCGCTGCGGGAACTCGCGGAGGACTATGAGAAAAGGCAGATCCATGCGCGGGCCATCGCCGTGTATGAGAAGATGGTGAGCATCTATCCCGATGATGCCGGCACGCCGGAGCTGATTTTCCGCCTCGGCGTGCTCTACCGGGAGAGCGGCGTGCCGAAGCTCGCCATCACGCGCTTTTACATGGTGCTGAATTCCACGCTGAAATTTGGCGGCGAGGACATTTCCTCATACCGCAGCCTCGCGCAGCGTGCGCAGTGGGAGATCGCGGAGACGTTCTTCAAGACGAACGACATCCCGAACGCGAAAAAATACTACGAGCTGCTCGCCCGGCTCGACATGCCGCCTGCGGAAAAAGCCCGCGTGCGGTTCAAGCTCACGCATTGCCTTTTCGTGCTGGACGACGTGCCCGGTGCCATCACCTCCGCGCAGTTTTTCCTGAAGGACTTTCCGGACGATCCTTCGGCGGCCGAGTGCCGCTACCTGCTGGCCAATGCGTTCCGTGCGCAGCACCGGACGACCGAGGCTTTCGACACGATCCTCGGACTGCTCCGCGCGGAGACGGGGAAGAAGGACAAGGATCCGGAGAAATGGATCTATTGGAAAAAGAAGGCCGGCAATGAATTTGCCAACTCGTATTATCAGCAAGGCGACGCCCTCAGCGCGCTGACGATCTATCAGGCCATCGCGCGTCTCGGTGACGATCCCGAGTGGCAGTGGCCGGTGGTCTATCAGATGGGCCTCTGCTTCGAGCGCCTGCGCTCCGGCGACCGTGCTGCGGATGCCTATAAATTCCTGATCGACGAGGCCAAGAAGCCCGGTCGCGAAGCTGACAAGCTTCCTGAAATCCTGCGCACAGTCCTGGATATGGCGCGCTGGCGTGCCAGCCACCTCGCATGGAGCAACACCGCCGCCGTGAATCTCCAAAAACTCCTCAGCAACCCGCTCGCAAAGGCCGCGCCGCCGAATCTCAAGCCATGAATCCTGCATCCCTTCCCGAAGCACTCCGAACCCACGGCGAAATCTGCGAATCGCTGCACCAGATCATCCTCAAAGAAAACCGTGCGCTCAAAAGCACCGGCAAGGCGCCCGACGAGGAACTGCTGCAGGCCAAGCGCGCCATCCTCGCCGAGCTGACCGCATCCTTTGCCGTGATCCGCGCACGCAGTGCCGGACGCGCCACGCCCGAGGTCCGCGCAGCCGCGGAAAAGGCGCAGCAGGCGATCCTGAAGGCCCTCCTCGTCGATCGCGAAAATGAGCAACTCCTTCTCCAGTGCGACGTCGTCCCGCGCCCGGCGCAGGTGGCGATCCGTCCGCCTGCCGCGCAGTTTCAGCGCGCATACGCGGGCGCGGCCTGAGCACTCCGCCTTGGAAGTTCGGGATTGCGAGCGATCCCGCGCCGCCTATGATCGCGGGCGAAAATGGCACTCGAAAAAATCCTGGTCGTGGACGATGAGCGGGCAATCCGCCAGGCACTCGAGATGTGGCTGCGCACGAAGCGTTACGGCGTTTCCAGTGCCGACAGTGTCGCCGGCGGCGACCGTCTTTTGAAGAGCGACCGGTTTGATCTCGTCTTCCTCGATATCCGCCTGCCCGATGGCGACGGCATCGAGCTGCTCGAGCGCATCCAGAGAATGCCCGACCGCCCGCAGGTGGTGATGATGACGGGCCAGGCCACGCTCGATTCCGTGATCGCGGCGATGCGCCTCGGGGCCTTCGACTATCTGCTGAAGCCCTTCGGCAAGGACAACATCGAGGTCGTCATCCGCCGCGCCGAGACGTTCAACCAAGTCGTCCGCGTGAACCAGATCCTCAGCGCGGATCTCAGCGACTCGCGCGATCTCATCGGCACCAGCCCCGCATTTGCGCATCTCCGCGAGATGATCCGCAAGGTCGCGCCGACGGAGGCCACGGTGCTCATCGAGGGAGAAAATGGCACTGGCAAGGAACTCGTCGCGCACGAGATTTTCCACGCGAGCGGCCGTTCGGGTTCGCCCTACATCAAGGTGAACTGCGCCGCCGTCCCCGAGAACCTCATCGAGAGCGAATTCTTCGGCCACGAAAAGGGCTCCTTCACCGGTGCCACCGAGCGGCGCGAAGGACGCTTCGAGCTGGCGGATGGCGGCACCTTGCTGCTCGACGAAATCAGCGAAATCCCATCGCATCTTCAGGCGAAGCTGCTCCGCGTTTTGCAGGAGCGGGAGTTTGAACGCGTCGGCGGGACGAAGACGATCAAGGTGGACGTCCGCGTCCTCGCCACGACGAACCGCGACCTTCGCAAGGCGGTCGAGAAAGGGGATTTTCGCGAGGACTTATACTATCGGCTGAATGTCTTCCCGATCCGCGTGCCTCCTTTGCGCGAGCGCCATGCGGACATCCCGGTGCTGGCCGGGCATTTTCTCAAACGCTTCGCGCGTGTGCATGGCCGCGGCATCCCGGGGTTTTCACCGGACGCCGAGGCCGCGCTGCTCCGGCATTCCTGGCCGGGCAATGTCCGCGAATTGCAGAACACGATCGAGCGCTCAGTCATCCTCACGGAAAGTGGTGTGACTATCTCCGACGTTGCGCTGGGCCTGCCGCAGACGGGGACGCCGCCCCATGCGACCAATGTATCGGTGCCGGCAAAATCTTCTGTCGCCGCCGCCTTATCCGGCGGAGCGATGCCGCTTCACGAGGTGGAGAGGGAGCACATTCTCCGCACACTCGAAGCCACCGGTGGCAATCGTGCGAAGGCCGCCGAGGCGCTGCAGATCAGCATCCGCACCTTGCGGAACAAGCTGAACGAATACCGCGTCACGACGGGCGCGGAGAGCTGACCGGCGCCTTTTTACTGGAGGAGCTTGAGCACCGACTGCGGGATCTGGTTCGCCTGTGCGAGCATCGCGGTGCCCGCCTGCACGAGGATGTTTCCTTTCGCAAACTGTGTGCTTTCCGTCGCCACATCCACGTCGCGGATGCGGGAGATGGCCGCCTCAAGATTGATGCCTTGGGTCGAAAGGGTGGACGCGGCGAGTTCGAGGCGCGATTGCGAGGCACCGAGGTTCGCGCGTTCTGTCGCGATTTGCTGGATGCCATTGGTCACCATCGTCGCGACGTTGGCCGAGGTCACCGTAATGTCGAAGGCGGGCGGTGCCGTCTGCGCGAGCAGGAGCCCGACGGCACCGCCGGCATTCTGGAGGTCGGTCTGCGCGATGGTCATCGTCTGGCCGGCGGCTTCGCCGATGGTCACCGCGAGGCCCGCCGGATTGGGCCCGAAAAGCGTGTTGCCATTGAAGGCACCGAGCGGCGTCGTCACGGCGCCGCCGCCGATCGTGGACTGAAGCTGCGACTGGAGCGCTTGAAATTCCTGCTGGTAAAGCTGCACATCCGTGGGCCCTTTGGTCACATCCTTCGCGAGCATCGCGAGCTCGCTCAGACGGGAAAGCACCTTGGACATGCCGCCCAGAAAACCGTCGGCCGTCTGGATGTAGGACATCGCATTTTGCACGTTCGTGCCGGCGGCACTGATGCGGTGGTTTTGCGCATCGAGCTTATCCGAGACCGCAACGCCCGCGGCGTCGTCGGACAATTGGACGATTTTCGAACCGGACGAGAGCCGGTTGAGCGATTTGTTGAGCATCTCCTGGCTGTGCTGGAGATGCTGGGAAGCGGACGATGCGCTCGAATTGGTGTTGATGGTCATGGTGTGTGGGTTCTGCGGGTGAGGAAGCTGGGATTGAGAGCAGTCGGTGGTCTGTCGCCGGGTTTGCGCAAGGCGCCGAGGTTGGTTTCCTTGATCTGGCGGTAGATTTCATCCCGATAGATCGCGAAATGCCGGGGTGCCACGATGCCGAGCTTCACGACATCGCCGTCGATCCGGGTGATGCAGACATTGATGTCGTCACCGATGGCGATGCCTTCATGGAGCTTGCGGCTGAGGACGAGCATGGTGGCGTGCGCGGCGGGTTCAGGCGCGCTCGTCCACGAGCACGTGGCGGGTGGAATAGAGGTCGCTGTTGATGAGGATGACCTGGCGGGCCTCGCGGGTGTGGCGGTTCACGACCACGGGGCCGATGAGATTGGCCGTCACAAAATAGGGTTCGTTGGAATGAATCGTCACGATGTTCAGGATCTGCGCGTCCGCGGCACAGGTGAGCCCGAGGGCCTCGGCGTCGAGGTCATTCATCTCCAGCGTATAGTCGGCGACGATGTCGTGCGGCTCGATCGCGAGGAACTGCATGCTGCCCGGCCCGGCATCGGGAGAGACGAGTGTGACGAAGGGCCAGCATTCCGAATGCTGGATCATCTGCAGGCTCGTGATTTCGGGGAGCCCGATCAGGCCGTTCGGCAGGATGATCGACGTGGCAGCGGGCGTGGCTTCGGTGAAGTGTTCGATTGCGGGAAGTATCATGGGATGTGGATTGTTATGAACGAAGCATAGCGTGAAGCGTGCCAGCTCCGTTCGCTGCGCTCGAAAATCGGGACTTCACCTCTGTACGGACCCGTTCCGGGATGATGGGATTTGTACGTTCTGGCGGTATCCAGCGGCTCCATTCGGGAAAATATTTCCCCTGCGTCTCCGCGACTGTGGGCGGAGAATGCTTGCCGCGTTGCGCCTCTGGCGTGCCTGGCCGCCGTGCTGACTATTTTTTTGCAACCGAACCGAGGCACCGCTTCAGCGCTTCGAGGAGGCCGCGCTGCGTGTAGGGTTTGGAAAGAAGCGACACAAATGGGAATGCGTCCAACGCGCTGCGGGACGTGACGTCCGCAGACCCCGTGGCGATCAGGATGGGGACCCTCGGCTCCAGCCGGCGGATAGCACGCGTGAGATCCACGCCATCCATGAAGGGCATCGCCATGTCGCTGATCACGGCCCGGACCGATGAGCGGTATTGATCGAAAAGCGCGAGTGCCGCGACACCGTCCACGGCCACCTCGACACGATAGCCGTGGCTCTCGAGCACACAGCGGCAAAGCTCTGCAATCACCGGCTCATCGTCCGCCACGATGATGAGTTCACCGTTCGCCTGCGGCGAGTCCGCGCCGGAAGAAACTCTTGCCCCGGCATCCTGCGCCGCAGGACTTTTTTCCTCGTCGTATCCGCGCACGAAAAGGAGCACCTGCCGGACGATCGTCGCCGCGCGCTGGGCGCTCTCCTTGATCAGTTTCACGATCTCGGCCGACTCGCCGCCGCGGTGGAGGGATTCGAGCGCATCGGCACCGATCACGATCGGGGAAAGCACGTTGTTCAGATCGTGGGCGATGCTGCAGGCCAGTTCGCCCGCGCTGTCCAGGCGCTGTGCGCGCAGGGAGCCCATGTTCATCTTTCTCAGCTCAGTGATGTCCCTGTTCACCAGTGCCACGCAGCCTGTGGCATCTTTTCCGCCGGACAGAAATTTCCAGCGCCCATGCAGTGTGCGAGTCGTGCCGTCCGGCGCGACAGTCTCGAATTCGCCCTCCCATTCACCACCCGCCGCGACGATCTCGAACGTCTCCGTGAGCGCGACGTTGTCTGTGATGTTCAGCAGCTCAAAAAAATCCGCGCTGTTTGCCTCCTTCGCACTCCGCCCCGTCGCCGTCGCCGCACCTTTGCTCCAGAAAAGCACGCGCCGGGCAGTCGAAGTGATCGCGATCGTGTCGGGCGAAAGATCCACCAGCGCCTGCATGCGCTTCAGGAGCGCGGCATTCGTGTCGGGACGCTTGAGAGGTTTGACCTCGGCCTTGCCTGTCACTGCTTTCGTTTTGCGGACCACAGGCTTGTTTTTTTGGGGCACCACCTTGGGCTTCTGAGCCACGGGTCTGCCTTTCTTGCCCTTTGCCTTTATGCGCGCTGCCGGAGTGACTTTGACTTTCATCGGGGTGACGCGGGACGATGCCTGAATTCCCCGTGCGCGGGAAACAAAATCCCGGCTTCGTGGAGTGAAATGCGCTTCGTCCGATGGCAGATTCTGCCGCCTTGGCGGATGTTTGCGCATGGCGTGCGGAGGTGGAAAAAATATTTTCGCACTCGGAGAAGGGCGCATCACCACCGCCGTGGCACAGCCGCTGCTCAGTGCTGCCCGCCATGTTACCGCTACTCATTCCTGCCGTTACTTCCATCGCCAGCACTCTGATCGACAAATGGTCTGCCGCACACGAAGCGAAGGCCGCAGCCCAGGTCGCCGCGCCGACGGAAAACTTTGCCACCGTCCTGAACAAGTCCGCAGCCTCCGCCACCGACACGCA
Organism: Prosthecobacter sp.; assembly: GCA_043779225.1. Lineage (GTDB taxonomy): Bacteria > Verrucomicrobiota > Verrucomicrobiia > Chthoniobacterales > Chthoniobacteraceae > SXWH01. The sequence goes on along the minus strand of JAYWEO010000057.1, from coordinate 4,233 downwards.
GATCGCCACGCTCCGCCAGCGGCTGCTCGATTCCCCGGAAGTCCACACGCTCCTCGCCAGCGCAGACCCCGCGAAGCAGCCCACGCTCTCGATCGGGGCCGATGGCACGGTCTCCGCCCGCACCGCGGATGGTCGCACGACGGCCATCACCCTTTCGCCGGAAAGTACCGCCGCCGCGCGTGAACTTGCGAAGCTCACCGCCGCAAAAAATACGCCCGCCGCAGCCGCCGTTGCCGCACCGGTCGGGAAGATTTTGCCGCCCGTGACCTTCCCCATCGCGCTCTGATGAAAATGCCGGATGCAAAGGTGATCGCCCGCGACGCCAGCATTCATGCTGCTTTGCAGCCCGCCGGCATCCGCACCTCCCGATCCACGGCACACTCCCTGCTAAGCGTTTCATCGCGATGATCGAGAACCTCTTCAATCAAGGCAACTATGCTGCGACCAAACAGCTCCTCGATGCCAGCATCCTGCGCCACGAGGCACTCGCCTCGAATCTCGCGAACATCGAGACCCCCGGTTACAAGCGCCTCGACATCGCGCAGGATTTCCAAAGCGAATTTTCCGCCGCTCTCAAATCCGGCGGCAGCGTGCCGACGCCGAAGCTCGCCGCGGATACCGTCACTCCCTCGCAGCGCAAGGATGGGAACAATGTCGTCCTCGACCGCGAGCTTCTCTCGATGAACCGCAACGGGGCGGAATACGACGCGCTCACCGAATTTGTCAGCGGCTCCATCAAGCAGCTCCGTCTCGCGATCACCGGTCGCAACGCCTGATTCCTTTATGAACATCATCTCCGGCATCCAAGCCACCTCCAGCGCGCTCAGTGCGGAAAAGGTCCGCATGGATGTCGTCGCGCAGAACATTGCGAACGCGCACACCACGCACGACGTGGACGGCCAGCCTTACAAGCGCCGCGTCGTCATGTTCGAGTCCGTGCTCGATGCCAGCAGCGGCGTGACGGGCGTGAAAGTCATGAAGATCGGCAAGGACACCAGCCCTGGTGAAAGCTATCACGACCCCCAGCATCCCGATGCCGGGCCGGACGGCATGGTGCGGATGCCGAATGTGAACACCGCCGTCGAAATGGTGGATCTCATGAGCGCCTCGCGGGCGTACGAGGCAAATCTCTCCGTCGCGCGCAACGCACGGCAGATGGCCATGAAGGCACTCAGCATCGGAAAGTAATCTGCCATGATCGTCGGCTCCTATCCCAACATTTCCGCCCGCGAAATCTCCCGCGCGATCCCCGCCGACATCGCACCGAAGGCCGATGCCGCATCGGCTGCCGGATCTTCCAGCGCGACTGGCGCGACGAAGGGTGCGGGCTTCACGAATTTTCTCGAACGCGCCGTGGGCGAGGTGGACAGCAAGCTCAAGTCTGCCGATGCGGAAAAGACCCAGGTGCTCACCGGCGAGACGACCAATCTGCATCAGGCCGTCATCGCGATGCAGGAAGCCAGCGTCGCGTTTTCACTGATGATCGAAGTGCGCAACAAACTCGTCGAGAGCTACCAGGAGCTGATGCGCGTCCAAGTGTGATTGACCTCAATTTTTCATGAAGGAATACCTCCAACAACTCCGCAGACTCTGGGGCCAGCTCGGCCTGAACCAGCGTGTCTCCCTCGGCGTCGCCGTCCTTGCCGTCGTCGGCGGGATGGCCGCGCTTTTCCTCTGGGCGCGGCAGCCGAGCATGCAATTGCTCTATGGCCGGCTCGCGGAAAAGGACGTGAGCGAAGTCGTCGCCGCCGTGCAGGCCGCGAACATCCGCTACGAACTCGGCACGGGCGGAACTTCGATCTACGTGCCCGCCGCCGAAGTCCACAAGCTTCGCATGCAGCTCGCAGCAAAAGGCATCCCGTCGGGCGAGGGGGTCGGCTTCGAGGTGTTCGACCGGCCGAATTTTGGCATCAGCGATTTCGTGCAGCGCACGAATTATGTGCGCGCGCTGCAAGGGGAACTCAGCCGCACGATCTCGCAGCTCAGTGGTGTGCGCTCGGCACGCGTGCTCATCGTCATGCCGGAGAACCGGCTGCTTTTCACCGACGTGAAGGCGAAGCCGACGGCATCCATTTTTATCGAGGGCAGCGTCTCCACCGAGGGAGTGAACTCGATCCGCTCGCTCGTCGCCAATGCCGTCGAGGGCCTGCGTCTCGATGATGTCTCGGTCGTGGACAATCGTGGCAACGTGCTCACGGAAAATCTCCGCGAGGATCCGCAACTCGGCGCGGCGTCGGGCCAGATGAAACTGCGCAAGAATATCGAGACCTACTTCACGCAGAAGGTTGAGACGATGCTCGCGAAAGTGCTCGGCCCCGGCAACGCCGTGGTCCGTGTCTCCGCGGATCTCGACAGCGAGACCACCGTGCGGACGGAGGAAAAATTTGATCCCGAAGGCCAGGTCGTCCGCACGGAGACGAACACGGACGACACCACCACGACGAATGAGACCGAGGACAATGCGCAGGCCGTCGGTGCCACCGCCAATGTCGCGGCAGCCACTACAAAACCCGGCGGCAAAACCAGCGAGACGAGCAAAAAGAACAAGACGCAGAGCTACGATGTGAGCCACAGCACGCTCAATTCGACCAAGGCGGCCGGCAGTGTCGCGAGAGTCACGGCCGCAGTCTATGTCGCCGCGAAAGCGCAGCCGCGCCAGCCCGCAGAATTGGAAAGCCTGCGCAAGATGGTCATCAACGCCCTCGGCATCAAGGGGCCCGAGAAGGAGGTCGCCGCGATGGTCACAGTCGAGGAGGCGCCTTTCGATGTCGCCGCCGTGGTGAAGCCCAGCCTCGTGGATCTCGCATGGAGCAATACCGACCTCATCAAGAACGTGATCTCACTGCTCATCGCAGGCGCGCTCTTCTTCGTCTTCCTCCGCATCCTGAAACGCGCTAAGCCCGACCTCATCCCGGTCGAGCTGCTGAATCCAGGCAGCGCCGCTGGTTCATCACCCGCCGAGATCACGCCGAACATGCTCAACGCGATGATCGAGCAGAAGCCCGAGAACGTCGGCCTCGCACTGCGCAACTGGATGGCGAGCGACAAAGTCTAGCCCGGAAAAATCATGGCCCTCGAATACGCGAAACTCACGAAGGTTCAGAAAATCGCCGCGCTCTTCGTCATCATCGGTCCGGACAATGCCGGGAAGGTGATGCGTCATTTTGAAAACGCGCAGCTCGAGCTGATCTGCAAGGAGGTCGCGGAGATGCCGATGCTCGATCCTGCCACACAGCGCGAGGTGCTTACTGAATTTGCGGACATCGTCACGACGGGCGTTGGATCGAGTTTCGGCGGACTCGGCTTTGCCCAGACGATGCTCGGCCACGCGAGGGAGGAGTCCGTGGCCGCGAGCATTCTCCGCCGTTGCTTCGATGGCACCGGTGGCAGCAGCGGCGAGGCGGGCGAGGAAATCCGCCTGATGGAAGGACGCCAGCTCATGAACCTTCTCAAAACCGAGCAGCCGCAGACGGTCGCATTCATCGTCTCCTGCATGGATGCAAAAAAAGCGGCGGAGCTTGTCACCATGCTTGCCCCCGAAATGCGCGAGGAAGTCGTCGAGCGCCTGGGAACGATGGATCCGACCACGCGAGAATCGATCTCGAAGGTCGCAAAGAATCTCGGAAGCAATAACGACGGCGGCAGCGTGCATACCAGCGTCCGCAAATCGGGCGGTGCGAAGGCGTGTGCCGATGTCCTCAATGCGCTGCACAAGGACATCCGCAAGACGCTCATCACCCGTGTCGAGGAACGCAACGCCACACTCGGCGCGGCAATCCGCAAGGAAGTTTTTTCCTTCGAGGATCTCTCGCGGCTCACGGCTCCCGACCTGCAGAAAGTGCTCCGCGAAGTGGACACCGCGAGCCTGCCGCTCGCGCTCAAGAATGCGAAGCCCGACCTCGTGACGGCCATGCTCAGCGCACTTTCCAAACGCGCCGCGCAGAGCGTGCGCGAAGAGATCGACATGCTCGGTTCGCCGCGTCCGAAGGACATCGAGGCCGCGCAGCAGCGAGTCGTCCAGATCGTGCGCAGGCTGGAGGAATCCGAGGAAATCACACTCGACGAAGGAGGCGCTGAAGATGTCGCAGCCTGAGCACATCATCCGCTTTCCAGTGCAGCCGCGCCGGGTCGTCATCGCCGGGACGCCGGAGCCGGGCCGCGCGTACACGGAGCAGGAATTTGAGGCCGCATGCCGCGAGGCCCGCCAGCGCGGTGCGGACGAGGCGATGGCGC
>JAYWEO010000056.1:0-8794 GCA_043779225.1 Prosthecobacter sp. | reverse complement strand
CGACCACTGCATGATCGCCTACGGCAGCGGCAACAGCGACGGCGACCGCCACAACCACGACGACCTCCCGCTCCTCCTCGCCGGCCGCGGCGGCGGCACCATCCAGACCGGCCGCCACGTGCGCGTGCCGAAGGAAACGCCCATCGCGAACCTCTGGCAGTCGCTCCTCGAACGCATGGACGTCCGCGTCCCCTTCGTCGGCGACAGCACCGGCGCGCTCGGCGGGCTGATCTGAGAGCCATTCCAGTCTGCCCCTTGTCCCATAGTGGGTCGGTAGGATATGCACCTACATCTTAGGCAGCAGCGATGGGTCAGAGGCAGGTGGTTTCACTGATGCAGCGATCGACCACGGACAATCCCCAAGCAAGATACTCTCTTCCAGCAGCAATTGCTTCTCGGGGATTCGTCCAGTCGAAGTCACTCTGGGTTGATGTCTTTTGCTCAGCAAAGATCCATTTTACTCCTGTCTTGAACGATAAACGCAGCGGTCCTTCGATTCTATATCCCTTATGCCATTTGCCGCTCTCATTACGCCAAAGGGACAATCCCATCGTCGCTAGAATCCGACTCCACTGCTCAATACGCGCTGAAGAAAACTGGTCATGCTCACTGTTAAAAAGAATGATGTGGCAGACGAATCCGAAAGGCGCAATCTGATTTGGCTGCTGTGTGAGAGGCTGTAGGTAAAACCACACACGTTTGCGCCAATACAGGTTCCAAGAGGAACGCCCTACGTGCAACGATAGAGGTGTTCGAGTATTTTCCTCTACATCCCCATCAATCTCGTCAAATCCGTCTCGAACACCTCGCAAAATACCAACGGCATGCTCCGGCAAGTAACCCTTGCAGGTTACTTTCTTTTCGTGCGGAGGAACCGCAATACGCAATGACAGCAAGTCCTGCGCAAACTGTTGGGTCTCCGATTTCGCGGATTTGCACAAGAGATTGTATATGTCATGCCACGTAATCATTCGCGCTTTTTTGGCAAGGTCGCCCACAACCGATCGAGGATGTTGCACCAACCATACCAGTCGTGGCATCTTCCCGGTCTCGTGCTCGATCACATGCCGAGCATAGGAATCGAACTGGAAGGCCTTAATTACATCTCCGATTTTGGCCTCAACAACGATAGAAGTGCTTCCATTCCTGAGGAAGATGTCCATGCTACGCCCAGTTTTTGTTGGATATTGCGCACTGATCTTCCAATTGCTTTCCAATTGAGTATTATCGACACCAATCAGGTTTAGAAATAGTGCTAAGGCATCGTTATCTTGCCAAAAAATCTGTGCAAGGGCTCCAGAAGCGGCGTCTTCGTCGTGACTGTTCAAGCGGGTTTTCATTTTCATACTGATATAACAGTTTCTGAAATCCCAGCGTGGGGAGCTAAGCTTAGGGACAAGTGCCGCATTGTGAAATCTATGCGTGTCACACATACATCCAATTCTTGGCCAACCGAAAATTGCTCTTTGAGAGTTTGTGAGGTGCCGTCCGGTGATAAGTCAGAGGCATGTATCGAGCCTTCTACCCCCTCGGCAACAGTTACAAGGGCTCGGTGCCCTATGAGTTTCTTGATCACCCCGCGAAGCCTTTGGTCAACCTTCAATGTTTGTGCAAACTCAATCCAAATGTCAGGTAGCAGTTGCTTTAAGCTGAGATAGATGCGTGGGGGAGCGGAATCAGGTGTAACCTTCGAGACGATAACTGTTACCGAGTCGCCAATGCGGAAAAGCTTTTTTGCTTTTGGAACGCGCCCCCATTGCATTTCGCTAGCATGTAGCAACCCCTCAAATCCACCCAGATCGATAAATGCGCCATAATCTACGATGTTGAGCACCGTGCCGTTAACGACGGTCCCGATTGGTGTCGATTCGACAAAAGTTTTCAGTTTTTCGGCTCGCTGCCTCTCCCACAATTCAATAGCGGATAACATCAACACGTTGCTGGAAGCTCTATGGGAAACTAAGCAGGGAATGCAAAGCTGGAGCATCTCTTCCGGTTTTTTACGATACTGTGGCGCACCTTTACCCAACGGGAGAAACGCTTCATTGCCATCAACCGTCGCCAGCCATCCTGTCCCGTTCTTGTAAGATAGGATCTGTGCCGATACTTCTGTGCCACAAGGATAGAGTGCTGGGGAGGGCTCTGGCATGGACGGATGGGGATGTTTCGGCAGATTGGATGGAGAAGGAAGCACGATTTTTAGAGGAGCTTTGCAGGCTTCTGGTGGCCGTGCAATCCCGCCGCTGATCACTTCTCAACCACCCGCACCTGACTCCCAGAGGACGACAATCTCAGGAACATCGCCGCAGAGGATAATTTCACCACGGAGTGCGTGCTCACGGAGCAAAGCTAGCACGCGCGGAAACGCGCGCGGCGCGCTAGTCGAGCAGCTTCCCCGGCTGGTAGCGGTAGAGCAGGAAGACGTTGATTTTCCGCAGCGGCAGGCCGCGGCGAGCGAACTCGAAGGTGGTCTTCAGTTCCCATTTCGCAAAGGTGCGCGGGAGCGGGTCGAACGGGATGGTCTCGTACTCGCGATCGGTGACATAGATCGCGGTGCGGCCGGCGAAGCGGCTCAGGCCGTATTCCGAGGAGTCGGCCTGGTCGTTGATCACGGGGGCCTTGCGCTCCTCGAATTCATCGTAGCGGCCCCAGAAGTGGTATTCATTCTCCGCGACCGGTGACTCGCCGACGTACACGGCAGGATGACCGGGTGCCTCGATGCGTTTTTCCGGGAGGTAAAAGCACAGCTCGGAGGCGGTGCCGTAGCTGTTCGCGATGAGGAATGTCTTCTGCCCGCTCTCGCGCTCGATGACCTCGCGGAATGCGTTCACCTTCTCCGCGACCTCCCGCCAGCCGAGCATCCGCGCGCCGGGGTCGCGCGTGTAGGGCAGCGGGATTCCGAGGGCACGCAGCGTGTCGGTATTCACCATCACGATGCTGATGAGCGCGCCGAGCGCGAAGGCTGCGACGGTGAAGCCGCGCGCGCCACGCACACCGCGCAACACGCGGTCGAGCCCGTAGGCGGTGGTGAGGATCGCGAGCGACACGATGCCGGGCGCGGTCCAGTTTGGCTGCGTCTTGTGATGCAGCGCGATCCATGCGTAGGCGAGCAGCAGCGGCAGGGCAAAGGCGGCGAGGAAGCGCGGCTTCCAGTGCATGTTTGCGGCGTCCTTGTGCGAGCCGATGAAGAGGATCCCGGCAAGCACGGCGAGCCAAACGCCGATGCGGTGCGGAGTGCTGGTCTCGAAAAAATTCCCGGCCATCCAGAGGGCCAGCAGCACCATCGCCAGCAGAGTCCAGCTCATCCACGACGTGCGCAGACTCCGCGGCAGCCCGGCGATGGAACGCCCGATGGCGGCGGCCCATCGGGCAAAGGAAGGCGCAGTCGTCGCGACGAGCGCCATCATCATCGTGAAGAAGATGAATGGCGAATAGACGCCGAATTGGAAGGCGACGAATTCACCGAATGCAATGAAGTCAAAATCCCACCACGGCGCATCGAGACCACCGCGCGCGGCGAGGTGTGCTGTCGTCGGCCAGCCGTGCGTGCTGTTCCAGGTGATGAACGGGATGAGGAACGGCAGGAACACGAGGAGCATCGCCCAGAAGCCGCGGCCGATGAGTTCGCCGCGGTAGCGCGGGGTCATCACGATCAGCAGGAGGACGGAGGCGAAGAACGCGGCGTTCGTCATTTTGCACAGGAAGCCGAGGCCGGTGAGGATGCCGGTGAGCGCCCACCACCACGAGAAGGCCGGGCTTTTCTCCAGCGCGAGCCAGAGCGTGCAGAGCGATGCGGCCCAGAGAAAGATCGAGGGTGCATCAATGGTCATCAGCAGCGCGCCCGCGTTGAAGATGGGCGAGACGGTCATCACGATGACGGTCCAGAACGCCACGCGCGCGTCGTAGATTCGCTTCGCGAGCCAGTGGACAAGCAGCGTGGTGCCGAGGCCGAAGAGCGGGGCGAAGAAGCGCACGCCGAATTCCATGTGCCCAAACATCGCCGTGCCCGTGCGGATGATCGCCGCGATGCCGGGGCCCTTGCTGAAATACCACCAGTCGAGCCGCTGGCTCCATTCGTGGTAGTAGGCCTCGTCGGGCATCAGGCCGACGTTCCCGATGTACACGAGACGCAGCACGGTGAGGACGATGAGGGATGCGAAAAGGCGGAAGTTCATGCGGCGGTCGAAAGCAGTGAAGGAAAGCGTGTGGCCAGAGCGGGCGAGAGGCGCGCACCGAAGCGGCGCCAGAGCGATTCCGCGATCAGGAGTGCGAGCATCGCCATGCCGAGCCCGAGGCAGATCCCTGCGAGCACATCACTCGGCCAGTGCGAGCCGGTGTACACGCGAGAGTACGACACCAGCAGCGCGGGAAAGAATGCGAGCCATCCCCATCGGCGGAAGAAGATCGCGGCGAGCAGGGCGGCGCACGCCGTGTTTGCCGCGTGGTTCGACGGGAAGGAACGCCCGGCGGACTCCGTTTCATTCCCGAGCGAGATCATTTCCCGCACCGGCTGGAAAACTCCGCGCACTGCCGGGGATGCGAGTGAAAGCTGCCGCACGCCGAACTCACTCTCGTACGGTCGCATCCGCCCGGTCGCCCTTTTGATCCCGTAGCCCGCGACGGAATCGCACAGCACCACCGCGAGCAGCACCACTGCCGTGAATGCCCGCGCACGAAATCCGCCGCGCACCAGCACGGCGATCACGAGCAGCACGAAAGGCACAGTCCACAGCGATGAGCTCGATGCCGCAGCCATCACACGGTCGAGCACCGGCCCGGTCCATTCACGATTGATGAGAAAAAGTAGCTTTAGATCCATCCGGCATTGGCGAAGGTTGGCGAGCCTATGGTCACACTCCTTCGTGTAAAGAGCATCCTCGCCGCTGCCTGCCTCACATTCCCGTTTGCATTCGCGCCGACCGTCCGCGCGGAAGAACCGCCGTCCGCGCAGGATCTCCTGAAGTCCGTCCGCATCGCGCAATCTTCGCAGGACTGGAAGCTCACGGGCCGCATCCGCACCGGGAGCAAGAAGATCCCTTTTCACCTCAACTTGGAGAAAGGCTCGATCCGCTACGAATTCACCGACAATGGCGACACACTCACGCTGCGCCTCGGCGAAAAATCCTCCACGCTGGAGGAGAAAAAGGGCGGCAAGACAGGACGCGTGACGGCCGCAAAATTCGACGCGCCCGTCCATGACACAGACATCAGCTACGAGGATCTCGCGCTGCGTTTCATCTATTGGCGCGATGCGAATGTCGTCGGCAGCGACATGATCTCCGCGCACCGCTGCTGGAAAGTCGAGGCCCGTCCCGCGAATGACAAGGACTCGCAGTATGCACGCGTGATGCTGTGGATTGGCCGCGAGGACGGCGCACTCATGAAGGCCGAGAGCTACGATGCCGCGGGAAAATGGGTGCGGCGATTCACCGTCACGAGCGTGATGAAGCGCGAAGGCTACTGGATGCTGAAGCAGATGCGCATCGAGAGTTCACACGGCAGGAGCACGGACCCGAAGCCCACGTATCTCGAGATCGAGGAAGTGGAGAAATAGCGCGCAAATCCGATTGGCTGACGAAGTCAGTCTCGGGAAGAATTCTGACAATAGCCTAGCACTTCAGTGCTGGGTAAGGCACCACCAAACGGACAAAGTCCCGCAAGGGACGGCAGAACGGTTCTTCCGTCCCTCCGGGACCTTGTTTTCCCTCCGGGACCTTGTTTTCCAAGAGGTGTGCGGGTCCCAGCGCTGAAGCGCTGGGCTATTTTCACGGCATTCCATCTTCTGCACCCGCGTTGCCAGACAACCGGACAAGCACCGTGCATTCCAGCGCAGGCTACTTCACCGGCGTCGCCGAGATCTCGCTCGCCACGCGGCGATCAATCCGCACGGCCACTTCGATTTTCCGCCCATCGAATTCCTCCGTCCCTGCGGCGTCCACCGTCATCGTCGCAAGACCCTTGGTGCGGCCTGCCGTCGAGGCCGGGTCCAGCGGCACATCCATCTCCACCATGTATTCGGAATGGAATTTCTTCCCCTTCACATTTTCCGGCAGGCTTGAAAGCGTCACTCCTGTGCCATCCACCTTCGCATCCATGCGGACGGAGAGCGCCGGCTGCTTTTCAAATTCCCCGAGCGACACGAGCTTCGCATGCCCGCTCACGCCGGACGCCTTCAGCCCGAGCACACCGCTGCGCTCCACGGAGGCCACGGCGGCCGTCGCATTCACCGGCCATTCCGCGCCGACTGCCACCTTGTCCTTCGTGCCGAAGATATCCTCGTCACTCACCTCATCCTCCGCCTGCACGGAGAGGAGCGACTCGATGATCTGCGCCTGCATGTCATCCGCGGCCTCGCCATTCACCTGCGTCTCATTCTCCGGCTCGTCACGGCGCAGGGAGATCTCATCGTCCACCTTGAAAAACTCCGCGGGCTGCCCGCCATGAATGCAATCGACGCTCTTCACCTTCATCCGCAGCGCGCTCGGCAGGCCCTTTTTCGTCACCGCCATCACCGTGAGTGTGCCTGTCATCCGGCAGGCCACGATCGTCTCCTCGGACTCCACTTCCTTGCCGTCAAAGGTCGTCTTCATCTTGTCCTCATACGCCACCTTCGCCGACACCTCGAACTGATCGCCCGCCTTCACCGGACGCAGCAGCCGGATCTCGTGCAATTCCTCCGCGGCAAGTGTGGCAACGAACAGGCACAGGACGAAGAGCGCACGCGTGATCATGCGCCACCTGTCGCAGAAATCACGCCGCGCGCCAACGGGGATTCTGTCGATCCTGTGGCGGGACACGATCCGCCGTGTGCCGGATCAGCATGCGGGAAGCTGCAGGCGAACATGATGCAACCGCCGAGCATGTAGAAAGTGAGCACTCGACCTGTATCGTGCGAGCACTCGACCAGCATCATCCGACTGCTCGACCTGCATCGCACGACTGCTCACCCGATGCCATGCGACTACTTGCCCAAGGCTGTGCGACTACTCACCGGATGTCACCCGACTACTGGACCAGTGTCATCTGACTACTCGGCCAGTGTCGTGCAACAACTCACCCAGTTTCATCCGACCACTGACCCGGTGCCATTCCACCACTCGACCAGTATTATCCGACCACCCAGCCAGTGTCTTATGACCACTCGACCAATGCTGCCCGACCACTCGTACGACATGGAAAAACCGCCAAAACAGCCTGTTTTCCGTGGTTTTCAAGCCCCATCAGGGCGCTGAAGCAGCAGCGTTCCAGCGCAGGCTCACGCCAGCGCCGGCTGTGCGCTGCCGTATTTCGCCATCCACTCGCGATGCACCTTCGGGGAGATTTCGCTCGGCTTGATTTCGCTGCGACCGCCCCAGAAGACGTTCGTGTAGTCCACCGGGATGCCGATGCTCGCGAGGTGGGCGTCGATGGCGGCCTTGTGCGCGAAGACGCGATCCTTTTCCGTGCCGTGGCAGACGGCCATGATGTTGACGTTGTTGAAATCCGGGCCGCCCTCGCGCCAGTAGCAGTGTGTGAGGATCGGATGCCGACCCACTTCACCGCCTGCCTCGATCTCGCGGCCCGCAGGCACGCGCCAGTGGAAGAGCGCGTTGAATTTCGTCACGCGCTGTCCCGTCGCGCTCGGCTTCACGTGTTCGAGGAAAGTGGAGAAACGCCCGATCACTTGGCGCGAATTCAGGTCCTCCGCCACGCGGCAGAAGGTCTCCAGGTCCACACCCGCCTCCGCGGCGCGCGTGGCCCACAGGCCGGTGCGCACTTCGTCGATGGTGAGTTCGCGCTTCAGTGCGGTGAGGATTTCCCATTCGAGATCCGTGAGCTTCACGATGCCCACTCGGATCATCTTGGCGACCTCATCCGTCCGGTCGCCGGGCTCGATCACCTTGCGGCGCACGTGACCCACGCCGAGGGCGAAGATTCCCTTTGCCGGCATGAGCTTGAATTTCGTGCAGCCCGTCTGCCGCATGAGCACCTCCGCGTGCTCCGCCATGTTCGTGCCGGTCGGCGTCTTCAGTGTCGTCCAAAGGCGATACGAACTGCCGGTCGTCTGATTGTCCGTGCTGCGCACGACGACGTGGCCGCTGAAGGGATCATTCTGGAACATCCAATCAAACGCGTCGTTCAGCTTCTCCTCCGGCACCTGCCATGCGACGAGCGCACCCTCGGCGAGATTGCTCGCCACGAGCGTCTGCCGCACACGGCGGATCGTCCCGGCGGCGAGCATGGTCTTGATCCGATCCAGGACGGTCTCCAGCGGGAGCCCGCACTTTTCCGCGATGGCGACAAAGGGTTCGCGGACGAAGCCGGAGATCTTGTCCTCGGATACGGCGAGGATCTGCGAATTGACGGGGTCGGTGTGCTCGATGCTGGACATGGATCGTGAGTTCTATCCCACCCCGCCGTGGTGCGCCACTTAGGAATTGCGGCACACTGCACGGAAATTGGCGGGCCGGTGCGATGAGGAACGCAGCACCGGCCCGCCATTTTACCGAGCAGAAAATCATCTGTGCGCAAGAACGGCGGCAGCAGCACCGCAGCCGTCCGGCACAGTCACAGGCCGCGCGCTATTTCGCGACGCCCTTCATGGATTTCATGAACTTTCCGAACGCCTCGTTGTCCTCCTTCGAGAGCTTCTCCGGCTCGGACACGATGATGTTGCCGAGCACGGCATGCTCCTTGTCGCCCTTGAAAAGCACCATGATGGCCATCGCGGGCTTGCCCTCGATTTTCGCCGAATAGGTCGTCATGAATCCTGAGAGGCCGTCCTCGGTGTGCTCCTTCGGCTTGTCCACCACGG
>JAYWEO010000055.1:0-15318 GCA_043779225.1 Prosthecobacter sp. | reverse complement strand
CATCGAGCCTGCGCACATCGAGCGGCAGCAGTTCCAGCTCTTCGAGAGCCCGCTGCGTGATCCGAACCGCTTTGGTGAAACGCTCGGCAGACTTGCCGCGCTCGTCGGCGCAGAAAATGTCGGCGTCGCAGAGGTTCTCGATACGCATCGGCCTGACAGTTTCCGGCTACGCCTGCCGCGTTTTCACGAGCTGAATGCGGCGGCGGAATCGGTGGAAGATTTCACCGTTGGTCTGCCGCTGCGCCGCTGGCGTCCACCTTTGGCGGCGGAGGTCAGTGTCGTGCAGCACCGGCCCGCGTTCATCGTTTCTGCAAAATTACGCGATGCGATCCGCGATGCCTTGGGGCCGTATCGTGCGAGCGGCGGATGGTGGGAACGCGAGAGCTGGGCGACGGAGGAATGGGACATCGAAATCGAAGGCGGCGGACTCTATCGTCTCGCGCGCATGGGCGATGAATGGCGCGTCGAGGGCAGCTACGATGAGCCTGCCGCAGCGAGTGCGACGCGCACCGTCGTGCCGATGCCGCCGCAAAATTCCCAGACTCCATAGTGCATGGACTACGTCGAACTCCATGTCCGCAGCGCGTGCAGTTTCCTCCGCGCGGCGTCGCACCCGGAAGCCCTCGCCGCCCGTGCGGCGCACCTCGATCTGCCCGCTGTGGCGCTGTGCGATCGTGATGGCGTCTATGGTGCCGCGCGATTTTTTGCGGGAGCAAAGGAGCACGGCATCCGCGCAATCGTCGGCGCGGAATTGACGATGGAGGACGGCGGCGTGCTGCCCGTTCTGGTCGAAAGCCGCACGGGTTACCGGAATCTCTGCCAGCTCATCACGCGCGCAAAATTGCGCGGCACGAAACACGATGCGCCGGCGTATTGGGATGAACTCGCGGAGTTTTCTGAGGGCCTTGTCGCGCTCACGGGCGACGAGGAAGGGCCGCTGCGCCGCGCCCTTGCCCGTGACGATCGCGCTGGCGCGCTGGCGTGCGTCTCTCGTCTCGTGTCGGCATTTGGAAAAGGAAACGTCTTCGTGGAAATCCAACGCCACCTCCGTCGCGGCGAGGAATGCGAAGCCAATGCGCTGCGAGATCTCGCTGCGGCATCGGGTCTGCCACTGCTCGCGACGAACGGCGTGCTGCACGCCACGCGAGACGAGCGTGCGGTGCTCGATGTGTTCACCTGTGCGCGGAATCACACGCACCTCGATGCCGCTGGGCGGCTGCTCGCCGTAAATGATGAGCGGCATTTCAAGCCGGCATCGCGCATGGCGCGTCTTTTTGCGGATATGCCGGAATCGGTCACGAATACCGTGCGACTCTCTGAGCGTCTCGGCTTCACGCTCGAAAATCTCGGCTACGAGTTCCCGCGCTACCGCGTGCCGGATGGCGAGACGATGGATTCGTTTCTCCGGAAGGTAACGCTCGACGGCGCGCGCGGACGGTATGGAAAGCCCGGCCCGCAGGTGCTCGCGCAGCTCGAACACGAACTCGGACTCATCGCACGGCTGGGATTCAGCGGATACTTTCTCATCGTCTGGGATCTGGTGAACTACTGCAAAGCTCAGGGCATCCTCGTACAGGGACGCGGCAGCGCGGCGAACAGCGTCGTGTGCTATTCGCTCGGCATCACCGCGTGCGATCCCATCGCGTGCAAGCTGCTCTTCGAGCGGTTCCTTTCCGAAGGGCGCACTTCATGGCCCGACATCGATCTCGACCTGCCGAGCGGCGACCGGCGCGAGCGCGTGATCCAGGAAGTGTATCGCCGCTACGGCAAACACGGCGCGGCGATGACGGCGAATGTGATCACATTTCGTGGGCGCAGCGCGATGCGCGAGATCGGCAAGGCGCTCAACTTCGCGCCGGAGATGCTCGATCGTTTCTCTCGCCTTTTTGGCAACGGCGACTTTCCGCATACGGTGGAACTTGACGACCAGCTCGCGAGTGCCGGCATCCCGCGCGAGCATCCGCGCACGGCGGCGGCGATGGATCTTTACCGGCGCATCTATGGACTGCCGCGACATCTCGGGCAGCATAGTGGCGGGATGATCATTTGCGAGGGGCAGCTCAGCAGCATCATGCCGCTGGAAAATGCGTCCATGCCGGGCCGCGTCGTGGCGCAATGGGACAAGGATGATTGCGAGGATTTGGGGATCATCAAGGTGGACTTGCTCGGTCTGGGGATGATGGCGGCAATGCAGGACACGATCGAAATCTGCCGGTCGCGCGGGCGTCCCGTGGATCTGGCGGCGATTCCAAAGGACGATGCCGCAACCTACGATCTGCTCTGCCGTGCGGACACGATCGGCACATTCCAAGTCGAGAGCCGCGCGCAGATGGCGACTCTGCCGCGCATGATGCCGCGCACGTTTTACGACGTGGTGGTGGAAGTGGCGATCATCCGGCCCGGCCCGATTCAGGGTGGGCTTGTGCATCCGTTCCTCGCACGTCGTGCGGGCAGCGAGCCAGTGGACTATATAGACGAGCGCCTGCGCCCGGTGCTGGAGCGCACGCTCGGCGTTCCACTTTTTCAGGAGCAGCATTTGAAGATTGCGATGGTGATGGCGGATTTCACCGGGAGCGAAGCGGAGGATTTGCGCCGCGCCCTGAGTTTTCACCGCTCGCACGAGCGCATGGACAAGGTGTGCGTGAAGCTGCGTGCGGGACTCGCGCGGAAAGCAGTGCCGAGAGACACTGCCGAGCGCATCGTGCAGGCGGTCCAGTCGTTCGCCGTCTATGGCTTCCCGGAATCTCACGCCATTTCCTTTGCCCTCATCGCCTACGCGAGCTGCTGGATGAAGGTGCATCGCGCACCGGAATTTTTCGCCGGGCTGCTCAACAATCAGCCAATGGGATTTTACTCGCCTGCGACGCTGGTGAAGGACGCGAAGCGGCACGGCGTCCGCATCCGCCCGGTGAATGTCGCAGACTCGGACTGGCTTTGCACCGTCGGCACGGATGACACGCTCCGCCTCGGCCTCTGCTACGCGCGCGGGCTCAACATCGAGGATGGCGGACCCATCATCGCCGAGCGCAGCCGCCAGCCCTTCGCATCGCTCGCGGATTTCCAGCTCCGTACCGCACTCGCAAAACCGGCTCTGCGCGCGCTTGCAAAAATCGGCGCGCTCAACGGACTCGCAGAACATCGCCGCGCCGCGCAATGGCAGGTCGAGACGGTGCGCGAGAGCGATGATCTATTCGCCAGCGTGGACAACTCGCCGACGCTGCCGCTCGCGCCGATGAATCCTTTCGAGCGGGTGAACGCCGATTACGCCGGCACTTCACTGACCACCGGCCCGCACCCGATGGCGCTGCTCCGCGAAAAGGCACCGCACCTTTGGCGCGCAGCCGATCTGGAATCCGCGCGGCACGGCGAACGCGTCGTGATCGGCGGCATGGTAATCTGCCGTCAGCGTCCCGGTTCCGCGAAAGGCTTTGTCTTCGTGAGCATCGAGGACGAGACCGGCGTCGCGAATGCCATCGTCACGCCGCAGCTCTACGAACGATGTCGTCTCGTGATCGGCGAGGAGTCCTTCCTTGCCATCGAGGGCATCGTGCAACACGTCGAGCACGTGATTCACGTGAAGGCTGAGCGCGTCACGCCGCTCACATTCGGAGAACTTGCCACGCCGGCGTCGCATGATTTTCACTGATGGAATCATGGCAGCCATTCCATTGACGGCTGAAGATTGCTGCCGCACTTTCCCGAGGCAGCCGGAATCTGGCATGGATGCTCACCACAGACTACCGACGGAGGGGTTCGAACCCACACATCCTTGCGGATACCAGATTTTGAGTCTAGCGCGTCTGCCAATTTCGCCACGTCGGCTTTCTCAGTGGATGCCGAAGTTTCCTTGTTTCGCATTGCGGTGAGGCAACGTGAAAACGCGGTCCAAACAACATCCACCACGTCGGCAGTTTTGAGGCGGTGTAAGATTCGCGCAAGCGGAAAAGCACCGGGCCTCTCCGCTTCACGAATGCAGCGGATGCCGTTGAAGTCCACCGCCGCCGGGTTGTCTGCCAGCGGCAGCGGCGCACGAATTCACCATCCGATTTCCCGTCCCTGATTTCCTGCGCCGGACGGCTGGACCGGCGGGGATTCCACGCTGCGGTGCAACGATGCCGGTTCGATCCCCGCGAAGATGTGGAAGCTGGCGAAATTTATCCGCCAAGATACAAACGGTCTCGTGACTTTCCTCATTGTGCGGGAGGCGGGCGAGAGCGATGCGTCCATCCTCGTCCACGCTGCGCGTGAAATAGTTTTTCAACCCATGAAGCATTTCCTCATCCTGGCCTTCCTCGCCACCGCCGCCGCCGCCGCGGAGTCGGACGCGCTGCGTTTTTTTGAGAATGAAGTAAGGCCGGTGCTCGCTTCGCGCTGCTACGATTGCCACGGCGAAAAAAAGCAGAAGGGCGGGCTGCGCATGGATCACATCGCGCACATCAAGACCGGCGGGGACACCGGCCCGGCGGTCATGCCCGGCCACCCGGACAAGTCGCCGATGATCGAGGCGATCCGTTACAAGAATTCGGACTTCGAGATGCCGCCGAAGGAAAAGCTGCCCAACAAAGAAATCGCGGCGCTGGAAAAATGGGTGAAGCTCGGCGCGCCGTGGCCGGATACGGACAAGGCCGTGGTGGTGAAGGGCGGCTTCAGCGATGAGCAGCGCAAATTCTGGTGCTTCCAACCGCTCGCCGATCCGAAGCCGCCGCAGATTTCCGGCAACTGGGCACGCAACGACATCGATCGTTTCATCGCGAAGAAGCTCACCGAGCAGCAGCTCGATCCCGCGCCGGAAGCCGATCCCCGCGAACTTGCGCGCCGTGTTTATTTCGATCTGCACGGACTGCCGCCGACGAAGGAGCAGAGCGATGCTTTCGCCAGCAACACCGACCCGCACGCCTACGAAAAGCTCGTGGACGAACTGCTCGCGAGCCCGCGCTACGGCGAGCGCTGGGCGCAGCACTGGCTCGACCTCGTGCGCTACGCGGAGAGCGATGGCTACAATCAGGATGCCTACCGTCCCGCGGCGTGGCCGTATCGCGACTACGTGATCAGGAGCCTCAACGACGACAAGCCATACGACCAGTTCGTGCGCGAGCAGCTCGCGGGCGACGAGATCGCTCCGAAAAATCCCGGCGTGCTCGTGGCCACTTCGTATCTGCGCAACCCGATCTACGAATACAACCAGCGCGACGCGCGCGGACAATACGAGGTGATCCTCACCGACATGACGGACAACGCGGGCGAGGTTTTCCTCGGCCTCAGCATGGGCTGCGCACGCTGCCACGATCACAAGTTCGATCCCATTTTGCAAAAGGACTACTACCGGCTTCGCGCGTTCTTTACGCCGCTGCGGTGGCGCGACGACATGAAGCTCGCGACCGGGGAGGAGAAGGCGCGTTTTGCCGAACAGCAGACAAAGTGGGAGGCGGCGACGGCGGAAATCCGCGCGCAGATTGACGCGATCACCAGGCCGCTCATCGAGAAGAGCGTGCACAGCGCCTACACGAAATTCACGGACGACATCCGCGCGATGGTGGACAAGAAGCCCGCCGAACGCACGCCTGAGGACTGGCAGTTCTCCTACTTCTGCGACCGGCAGATGGAATATGAGCGCGAGCGTTTCGAGCCGCTGAAGTCCATCAAGAAGGACGAGGACAAGAAGCGTTACCAGGCGCTTGTCGAGGAGCTGAAAAAATTCGACGGCATCAAACCGAAGCCGCTGCTCGATGCGTTCATCGCCACCGACGCGACGGCAAAAGGTCCGCCGAATATTTTGAAAACGCGCAAGGTTGAGACCGACATCGCGCCCGGTTTCCTGACGCTGCTCGCGCCGGACGAGCCGAAGATCGCGCCGCTCGCAGACTCGACCGGACGCCGCACCGCGCTGGCGAACTGGATCACGCGCCCCGACAACCAGCTCGCGACGCGGGTGATCGTGAACCGCGTTTGGGGTTATCACTTTGGCCGCGGCCTCGTCGCGACGCCGAACGATCTTGGCAAACTCGGCGAGCCGCCGACGCATCCCGAGCTGCTCGACTGGCTCGCGCGGCGTTTTGTCGCGGAAGGATGGAGCCTGAAAAAGCTGCATCGCGATATCATGCTCTCGGCGACATACCGGCAGACGGCGCATCGCGCGGTGCCCGCGATCGCGGCGAAGATCGATCCGTCGAACCGGTTCCTCTGGCGCTTCAACCCGCGCCGGCTTGATGCGGAGCAGGCGCGCGACGCGATGCTCATGGCCAGCGGCGAACTCGACCTCACACCCGGCGGCCCTGCCGCCGATGGCAACGGCACGCGCCGCTCGATCTACACGATGAAGAAGCGCAACAGCCAAAACGAACTGCTGCGCAGCCTCGACGCGCCCGCCGGCTTTGCGAGCACCTCCGAACGGCAGAGCACCACGACGCCGACCCAGGCGCTGCTGCTTGTGAACGGCGACTGGCCGCTCGCCCGCGCGCGCAAGCTCGCCACGCGCGTCTCGTCCATCGAGGAGGCGTGGCAATACGCGCTCGGCCGCCCGCCGACCTCGAAGGAAATCGAGCAGGCGTCCGCCTTTCTCAAGAAGCGCGGGGGCGCATCGGAGCCGTCGCCCGTCACTGCGGAACTGGCGAATGCGAGCCAGTTCAAGGACAACACCGCGCAGGAGCGGCTCGTCGCGCGTACTTCGGAAAAGGAAGGCGACGAATTTACAGTCGAGGCCATCGTGACACTCGACAGCATTGACGTGAACGCCGCAGTGCGGACCATCGCGTCGCGCTGGAGCGGCGGAAAAGACGCCGTCGAAGCGTTCGGCTGGAGCCTCGGCGTGACCGGCGAAAAATCGCGCTTCAAGCCGCGCAACCTCATCGTGCAACTCGTCGGCGAAGATGAGAACGCGAACATCGCCTACGAGGCGATCCCGTCCGATTTGCGGCTCGAACTCGGCGTGAAATATCACGTCGCCGCTGCGATCTCGTGCAGCGCGCACACGGTTACTTTTCACGTGAAGAACCTCAGCACGCCGGACGCGCCGATGCTCAGCGCCGTCGCACCGCACCGCGTTCACACCGGACTGTCGGGCGGGCCATCGGCGCTCGTCATCGGCGGCCTCGGCAAGCGCACGCCGCCGCACCAATGGGATGGCCGGATTGAAGCCGCGCGCATCGTTCCGGGTCTGTTGCCGGATGAGGCGCTTTCATCTGATCCCGCAAAATGGCAGCCCGCGCTCGTGACTTGGAACGCGAAGACCGGTGCGACCGCCGAACTCGCGTGGGCCGGCACCGACAGCGTGGCTGAAAATGCCGGGCCGCGGCAGCAGGCGCTCGCCGATCTCTGCCACGTCCTCCTCAACGCCAGCGAATTTTTCTACCTCCACTGATCATGCCCTGCCATCGCTACGACCTCTCCACTTCCCGCCGTGAATTCCTGAACCGTGCCGGCTGTGGCTTCGGCGCTGTCGCCCTTGCTGCGCTGATGGGCGAGCGGGTGCTCGCCGCGCCGGTCTCGCCGTCTGCTGCGCTCGCGAAACTCCCCCACCACATCGGCAAGGCGAAGCACGTCATCTTCTGCTTCATGGAAGGCGGGCCGAGCCACCTCGACACGTTCGACCGCAAGCCGCTGCTCAACGAACTCGCGGGGCAAAAACTGCCGCCGAGTTTCAAGCCGCCGATCCTCGCGATGGGCGAGAGCAATGCACCGCTGCTCGAGTGCAAGCGCACATGGGCGCAGCGCGGCCAGAGCGGGCTCTGGGTTTCGGACTGGTTCGAGCATGTCGCGCAGCACGCCGATGATCTCGCGGTCATCCGCTCGTGTGTGTCCGATGGGATCAATCACGCCGGCGGCACTTGCCAGATGAACACCGGCTCGATTTTCGGCGGACGCCCCTCGCTCGGCGCGTGGGTGAATTACGGCCTCGGCACG
Source organism: Prosthecobacter sp. (assembly GCA_043779225.1). Taxonomy (GTDB): domain Bacteria; phylum Verrucomicrobiota; class Verrucomicrobiia; order Chthoniobacterales; family Chthoniobacteraceae; genus SXWH01. The sequence goes on along the minus strand of JAYWEO010000055.1, from coordinate 7,419 downwards.
GAGAACCAAAACCTGCCCGGCCTCGTCGTGATCAAGGACAGTGAAACCACCCCCGTCAACGGCGTGCGCAACTGGGGCAACGGCTTCATGCCGGCGATTTATCAGGGCGTAGAATTCAACTCCGATGGCGTGCCGATCAAGTACCTCGACAACCCGAAGGGCATGACTGCGGAGCGGCAGCGCGACAAACTGGATCTGCTCGCCACGCTCAACAAAGACTACGGCGCGACCCGCACCGATAACACTGAACTCGACGCCCGCATTCGCGCCTACGAACTCGCGTATCAAATGCAGGCCGAAGCGCCGAAGATCGTCGATCTCAGCACCGAGAACGAGGCGACGAAATCGCTCTACGGGATGGACGCGCCGGAGACCGCCGTCTATGGCCGCAACTGCCTGCTCGCGCGCCGGCTCGTGGAGAATGGCGTCCGTTTCATCCAACTCTACAGCGGCGCGGGCAGCAAATGGGATGCGCACAAGGGCATCGAGGCCAACCATGGCAAGCTCTGCCGCGCCGTGGACAAACCGATCGCCGGCCTGCTCTCCGACTTGAAAGCGCGCGGCCTGCTCGAAGAAACGCTGGTCATCTGGGGCGGCGAATTCGGCCGCACGCCGATGAGCGAGCAGGGCGACGGGCGCGATCACAACCCGGGCGGCTTCACGATGTGGATGGCCGGCGGCGGCGTGCGCGGCGGCCAGACCATCGGCGCGACGGATGATCTCGGCCTCTACGCCGTCGAAGACCGCATGCACGTCCACGACATTCACGCCACGATCCTGCACCTGCTCGGCGTCGATCACACGAAGCTCATCTACGCCCACAAAGGCCGCCCCGAGCGCATCGATCAAAACGAGGGCCACGCCTACAGGAAGATCGTGGGTTGATCGGGGTGGATCAAAAATATCCGGCAAGTTGTCTCCTGGGGCAATCGCATCAAAATCACGGTCATTCTGAGGCGGAGCGATGCCCGGCGGTTGCGCGCTGACTTTCACCGGGCTCCCTGGAAACATGGAGATGAAGCAGCCAGGCCTCACTGCCACCGGTGCTGCGGCGGCCTTCGGGCTCCTGCTTCGCTACAGCCCTGTGAGCGGGGTGCGGAAGGCGTCCGGTAAGGCACCCTGCAAAAGCGACTTCGAAGGCGGCGGCAAAAGCTCCGGCGGAGACGACCGCCCATGCGCCTGGGGATAAGATTGGGCATGTTCCTGCCGACCCGCTTGCGGATGCGCCTGCAACGGTGCCCGTAAAAAAGAAGAAACCGTGATTGTCGAAACCGCTCCCGTCCGATTTCTATGTGGCGCGATCCGCCAATAGCCACTGACTCTCCCCAGCCTTTCCGATGAAACCAAACGCCACCATTGTCCGAGCATTCTGCGCTGTCGCAGCGACATTCCTTTTTTCCAACTGCGCGCACCATCCCAAGGCGACGCCGGGCGATGGCAAGGCGGCGATCGCGCAGGGGCCGGATGCACGAGGCGGTCGTGTAAGGAATTCCGAGCGCGAAGTCCCGGGGCTGCCCCCCATCGTTCAGGCACCCGGACGGAATGATGACGCGATGCTCCACCCGGCGAGGTAGGGCGGGCTGGCGGGCAGCTTGCGGTGTGCTTGCGGATGATGCGGGGCGAACGTAAGATCGTGGCGATGTCACCGGCCAGCATTGCAACGAAGAACGCGCGCATTTCCCCTGATGCGGAACGGCTGACACTTTTCGGAAGGGGAACGGATGGCGGGGCGCGGTAGCTTTGTCTTTCTCGATCCGAAGGGGCGGCGCTGGCCGCGCATGCGGCTGGCAATCCTCGCGGGTCTGCTGCTGCTGCTCGCCGGTGTGGTGCTGACGGTGTGGGCGGTGTGGATCCATCCGGCGCTGCGGCTGCCGGCCTCCGTGCGCGAACTGAAGGGGCAGCTCAAGACGGACATCGCGAAGCATCCCGAGACGGCACCAAATCGGAATGCGGACAAATGGAAGTCGTATCTCGACAAGTCGCGCAGCGTGCAGGCGCGCATCGCGCAGATGCGCGCGGTGAGCGGCAGGGCGCCGGTGCGTCCGCAGGGCGAGGTGCGGCTTGGATTTTACTCGGACAATGATCCGAATGCGCTGGCCTCGCTGAACAGTCACGCGGGACAGCTCACGCATCTCGCGCCGGAGTGGCTGTCTGTCGTCGGCGCGGAGGGGCGGCTGGTGTCGGCGGGCGATCCGGCGCTGGTGGAATATTGCACTTCGCGCGGCATCGCGGTGATCCCGCTGCTGCGGAATCTGGAGGGCGACCAGTGGCTGCCGGAAGCGGTGGAAAATCTCGCGCGCGGACCGGCGGCAAATCGGGCGCGGTTCGTGGGTGAGCTGGCGGCAAAGCTGGCGGAGCTGAAGGTCGCGGGGGTGATGATTGAATTTGATCAGATCGATCCGGCGCTGCGGGACGAAGTCACGGCGCTGCTGCTGGAAATTGCGGTCGCACTTCACGCGGACGGACGGCAGCTCTGGCTCTGTGTCTCGCTCGGGGATCCCATCGATGCGCTGGATCTGGAGGCACTTTCCGATTCGGCGGACCGGTTTGTCGCGCTGATGTTCGATGAGAATTCGGACACTGATGAGCCGGGGCCGATCGCGTCGCGCGAATGGTTCGAGGGATGGCTGCAGGTGGTGGAGGGCTATGGGGACAGCGACCAGTGGATCGCCGCGCTCGGGGCATTCGCGTATGACTGGAATCTCGGGACGAAGCGCGCCGAGATGATCACTTTCCGCGATGCAATGAGCCGTGCGAGCTATGCGGGGCTCGACCGCGCGAACGGGGTGCCGGTGGGCCCTCCTGAATACAACGGGCGCTACACGTACTCGGAGCCGAACGGCGAGCACTCGGTGACGTTCCTCGATGCGGTGAGCTTTTTCAACCAAGTGCGGATGGTGCGCGCGGCAAAGCTCGGCGGCATCGGAGTCCACATGCTTGGCAGCGAAGACCCGCAGATATGGGACGTGCTGGAAATGAAGGGCGACCCGAAGCCGGAGGCGCTGAAGGCGCTTGGGAAATTAAAGGCGGATCAGACGGTGACCCACATCGGCAGAGGCGAGATCGTCACGGTGGTTGACTCAATGGACGACGGGGCGCGGACGCTCAGTCTCGATGCGGATCGGCAGATGCGCGCGCAGTACACGGATTTCCCGACGTTTCCCGTGCTGTATCACCAGGGCGGGACGGACCCGCACAAGGTCAGCCTGACATTCGACGACGGGCCGGACCCGGTGTGGACGCCGAGGATTCTCGATGTGCTGAAGGCGCGCGGGGTGAAGGCGGCATTCTTCATCGTGGGGCACAACGGGGAGTTCAATCCCTCGCTGGTGAAGCGCATCGTCGCCGAGGGCCACGAGATCGGGAACCACACGTACACGCATGCAAACCTGACGAAGATTTCGCGCACGCGGATGCGGCTGGAACTTGATGCGACGCAGCGGCTCATCGAAAGTCTCACGGGTCGGAGCACGACGCTGTTCCGACCGCCATACAATGCGGATTCCACGCCGAGCCGGCTGGAGGAGCTCGTGCCGCTGAAGTTCGCGGAGAGCGATGAGATGGGCTACACGGTGGTGCTGGAAAAGATCGATCCGCAGGACTGGTCACGGCCCGGTGCCGATGTGATTTTGCAACGCGTGAAGGAGCAGCGGAAGGACGGGAACATCATCCTGCTGCACGACGCGGGCGGGGATCGTTCGCAGACGGTGGAGGCGCTGCCAAAGATCATCGACTGGCTGCATGCGCGCGGGGACGAGGTGGTGCCGATCGGCGAACTGCTGAATATCCCGCGCGACGATCTGATGCCGCTCGTAAGCGCGAGCAGCGAATGGGGATTCTGGCGCGTGGTGACGAGCACGGCTTTCCCGATCAGCCGGAGTGCGGTGGAATTTTTCTGGGCGTTCATGATCGCGGCCACGGTGCTCACGGTCGCGCGCACGCTGCTCGTGATCGTGCTCGCGAGCAGGCATCACGCGCGGACGAAGGCGGAGCCGGATGCCGCATTTGCCGCGACTGCCCCGGCGGTGAGCGTGCTGATCGCGGCATACAATGAGGGGAAGGTGATCGAGAAGACTTTGGCCGCGGTGGTGGACACGGATTATCCGGGTGTGATCGAATTCATCGTGGTGGATGATGGCTCGAAGGACGACACGGCGGAGGCGGTGGAGCGCTTCATGAAGACGGAGCCACGCGTGAAACTTGTGCGGCAGGTGAATGCGGGGAAATCCGCGGCGCTGAGCAACGCGATCGCGCATGCAAAGCACGAAGTCCTCGTCTTTCTCGATGCGGATACGCACTTCGAGCGCCAGACGATCCGTGCGCTGGTCGAGCGGCTGGATGATCCGAAGGTGGCCGCGGTGTCGGGTCACGCGAGGGTGGGGAACCGGCGTAATTTTGTGACGCACTGCCAGTGCCTCGAATATGTGTGCGGCTTCAATCTCGACCGTCGCGCATACAGCGAGTGGAACTGCATCACCGTGGTGCCCGGTGCGGTGAGCGCGATTCGTCGCAGCGCGCTGGAAGAGGCGGGTGGCTTCAGCCACGACACGCTGGCGGAGGATACGGACCTCACGCTCACTTTTCACAGACTCGGATACCGCATGGATTACTCGCCGGAGGCCGTCGCGTGGACCGAGGCGCCGGAGACATGGGGCGGGCTCGCGAAGCAGCGCTTCCGCTGGTGCTTCGGCACGATGCAGTGCCTGTGGAAGCATCGCGACATGACTTTCAACCGACGCTATCGCGCGCTCGGATGGTTCAGCCTGCCGGGCATCTGGTTCTTCCAGGTGCTCCTCGTCGCGCTCGTGCCGCTGGTGGATCTGGTGCTGGTGTTTTCGATTATCACCGGAAGTGCGATGGACATCTGGCATTACTTCGCGGTGTTCCTCGGTCTCGATCTCGTGCTTGCGGCGCTCGCGTGCTGGATGGAGGAGGAGCCGATCGTGCGTGCGCTTTTGATCATCCCGATGCGATTCGTGTATCGCTGGCTGCTCGCATGGGTCGTGTGGAAGTCCATCTTTCGGGCGATGAAGGGTGCGCTCGTCGGCTGGGGGAAACTGGATCGCACCGCAACCGTGGGGACAACGCCATGACGCGCCTGCGTCTGCGGTCCGCATTTCTACTCGCGCTGCTGCTCGCACTTTGCGGATGTGATCGCGCGCCGTCGCCGCAGGCTCCGCAGAGCAGTGCGGACGCAGAGGCGCTCGCGCGGGGCTCGCGTCTTGCGGTGCCAGAGCATGGGATTTACGCTGGCGCGTATGCGGACTTCGGCGACCACGAGGACGATGTGACGCTGGAAAAAATCGAGGCGTTCGAGACATTGGTCGGGAAGCATCAGGCGATCCTCGCTTCGTCGTCGTACTGGGGAGAGCAGAGTTTTCCAACGGCGAATCTGAAAATCATCGCGCGGCACAACGCGATCCCGCTCGTCTTCTGGTCGCCGTGGGATCGGCCTTACAAGGAGGGCAAGGGGCCGGACAAATACTCGCTGCGCCGCATCATCGCCGGTGCGCACGACGCATACATCGATCGATGGGCCGACGGTGCAAAGGAGCACGCCGCACCGATCATGGTGTCATTTTGTAATGAGATGAACGGCGCGTGGTTTCCGTGGAGCGGCGACCAGTATGGCGGCGGAAAGGTGATCGCAGGCTCGAATCCCGAGCGCTTCGAGGGGCCGGAGATTTTCAAGCAGGCGTGGCGACACGTGGTGGATCGCGTGCGCGCGCGCGGGGCGGACAATGTGATGTGGGTCTTTCACACGATGGATTTTTCCATGCCGAACGACGTGTGGAATCTCGCCGCGCAATATTATCCCGGAGCGGACTACGTGGACTGGATGGGCTTCAGCCTCTACGGCAATCAGTTTGTGAGCGACCACGAGTGGGCGCCATTTTTCGATCTGATAGACTGGCCCTACACGGAGCTCACGCTGCTCGATCCGAAAAAGCCGATCCTGCTTTGCGAGTGGGGCGTCGGTGAGTTCCCGAAGGTGGGCGACAAGGGCGCGTGGATACGCGACGGCTTCAGGCTGATGGCCGATGAGAAAAAATTCCCGCGCCTGAAGGCCGCCGTCTTCTGGCACGAGCGCTGGCAGAACAGCGCCGACGAGGTGGACGAATCCACAAAGGAAAACGCGGGCACCTTCAGCGACCTGCGCGTGAACTCCTCGCCCGGTGCGCTCGACGCATACCGCAAGGGCGTGGCGACGCCGTATTTCCTCAGTGAGCCGATCTGGGCGCCGAAGCCTGCGAAGTAGCAGGCGCGCGAATGTCCGGCGCGTCTTCGCGCGGGCGGAGTCTGTGACTGGTGAGCGGTGACTCGTGAATGGTGAAGACTGTCGCGGCGGCTCCGATGCCAGTCACCTTTCACCAATCACAACCCCGAAGCACTTGCGGCACGCGGCCCGGCGCTACTTTTCCCCGTCGCGCACCTTCTCCTTCTTTTTCTCCAGATCCTCGTCGAGCTTCTGCAACTCGTGCGTGAGCTGCTTCTGTAGCTGCGCCATTGCCTCGTAGTCGCCCTTCTCCACCGCCTTCGCGATCTCACCCTGAAGAAATAATTCCTTTTCCGCCTTCTTCGCCTTGATGAGTGATTCCAACTCCGTGATCTGCGCCTTCTGCAAGTCGGTCAGCTTCGCGGTCGGCGACTGTTTTTCCAGGCGTTCCATGGCAAGTTCGTAGGCGCTTTTCATTTCAGTTGAGAGTTGTGGGTTGAGAGTTGAGAGTCGCCGCCCTTTTGGCGACTTCCGAATTCAAGACTGATGACCCTCAACTCTCAACCCTCAACGCTCAACTGATGCTCCGGCTCCTGAGCACCGACTTCGACGGCACCATCATCAACCACGACGCGAAACCTTCCGTCGTTCCCGAGATGATCACCGCGCTGCACGACCTCCGCGCCGCCGGTGTGAAGTGGGCCGTGAACACCGGCCGCACGCTCTGGCACATGGAGGACGGGCTGAGGCGGGAATTCGCCCTGCCCATCCAGCCGGACTACGCCATCGTCGAGGAGCGCGACGTCTATCACCGCGAAGGCGACGGCCCGTGGAAGCCGTTCGGCGATTGGAATGAGCGCAGCGTGCATGCGCACGACGAGATGTTCCACCTCGCCGGGCCGCTGCTCGCGGAGGTGCTTGCTTTCCTCGAACGCTTCCAAGGCGTGCAGACGCTTTTTGACAAAGGCCGCTTCATCGGTGCAATCACCGCGACCGCCGAGGACATGGATCGCCTCTGCCATTTCCTCGACACGCTCCGCGCGCGCCTGCCCGTCTTCAGCTACCAGCGCAACACGATCTACATCCGCTTCTGCCACGAGGCCTACAGCAAAGGCACCGCGCTCGGCGAACTCGCGCGCCTGCTCGGCATCCCGCACGACGCCATCTTCGCCGCCGGCGATCATCATAACGACATCCCGATG
>JAYWEO010000054.1:0-5946 GCA_043779225.1 Prosthecobacter sp. | reverse complement strand
CGATCCCTGTCCGCAGTCGCCATCCCCTTTCCCTTGCGATGCCCGCGCGACTCCGGTAAAGGCACGCCATGCAGCCAACCACGCCCGCACCACAGTGACCGCGCGCGAAAATCCATTCGCGACGTGCCACCTTGAGAGCATCCCGTTCCGGTTCCCGGCGGGCATGAGCTGGGACACGCTGCTGAAGCGGCTCGAAGAGTTGAACTGGTGCGCCAGCATCGTCGGCGGCAATGGCTCGGGAAAGACGACGCTCCTCGAACAGATCATCCCGAAGCTGGAGGCGCGCGGCTTCCAGCCCGTCCTCTTCCGCCTGCAGACCGAGAGCGGCATGAAGGAAAAGGACCGCCTCACAGAAAAGCTCCGCGAGGTGAAAAAGCCCGGCTTCATCCTGCTCGACGGTGCGGAGCAGCTCTCCACGCGCCAGTGGCTCCCCATCCGCGGCGCGGCGAGCGAGGCCGCGGGATTCATCGTCACCGTCCACCGGACGAGCCGGCTGCCCGTCGCGTTGGAAGTCGAGACTTCGCCCAAGCTGCTCAAGGGGCTAGTGGAAAGCCTCACCGGCGGGGCGCTTCCCGACGGCGAGGCCGAGGCACTCTTCCACCGCCACCGATCCAATCTGCGCGATTGCCTGCGCGAGCTCTACGACCGCTGGGCGGGGTAAAGGAACGACCAGCCGGTCTGTGCGGCCAGGAGGAGTTCCTGGCCCGATGGCGCGATCATCCGATGGCTCGGAGCGAAATCGCCAGAGGACGATTGCTTTCCGAAAAGCCCGCCGCTACCGTGCGCACATGAAGCTCGTTCGCTGGAAGCGATTTGCCTGGGATCTCACAAAGCTCCCGGCGTTTGAATCGCGCCTTCCCTCCGCATTTAATATCCGCGCCGCGTCACGCGATGAGGAAAAGACCGTGCATCAGGTCATCTTCACCGCATTTGGCCTCGATGCCGCCTGGGGCGATTCCATCCGCTTTGTCCACGAATTCGTCGAGTCGCAGCTCGCCGCAAGCTTTGCGCATCGCGCCGTCCCCTGCCTCGTGGTCACCCATGGCACCCGCATCATCGCCGCATCCGCGCTGAATGTGACCGAGGACGCGCCGACGCACCTCATCTCCGGCCCGTGCGTCCTCTCCGAATACCGCAGCCGCGGCATCGGATCGACGCTGCTCCACGAATCGCTCGAGCACCTCAAGACGGCCGGCCTCAAGACGGCTTACGGCATTTCCAAGGAAAACGTCCCGGCGAGCCGCTTCATCTATCCGAAATTCGCCTCGACGAGCGCGGACTACGAATACGAAGGACTGCTCGTCGCGAAATAGCACACCCCGCCCGCGCCCTGGCCGCGGCAGGGTGAGAGGTCTGTGAATGGCGACGCCACGGGCATTCCGTGCCGCTCACTCAGCATCGCTGAACCGGTCCGTCGCGCGACGATCTCGCTTGGTCGGACGCCCACTTCCCTGCGGACGGAACATCGGCGGGATCAGATTGGGCTCGGGACGGCGCGCGTACTCCTCAGGCGGCGTGAGGTCCTCGGCAAATTGCGCGACGAGCTTCGCGGCGACGCGCGACGGAGGCACGGCGATGACACGCACCGTGCGGGTCATTATTTCCACCCGTGCGACCACGGTGTTCCCGGCGCGGACTTCGCGCGAAGGCTTGCATGGCTGCTCATTCACGCGCACGTGCCCGCCCTTGATCGCATCCGCCGAAAGCGAGCGCGTCTTGAAAACACGGACAGCCCAGAGCCATTGATCGAGACGCATCGCGGCGTGAATGCACAAAACCCGCGCATTTGAAAATCGCGAAGTCATCGGCCGCCGCGCAACCTTCCGCAAACTTCTGCCGCAGACCGGAGTTTCACACCGCATGAAAACGCCGGCCCTTCTTCTTTCATTCGCCCTCCTCGCTCTGCACACCGCATTTTCCGCCGACACACTCGTCCGTCGGGAATTCACCGTGGACGGCACTGTCCGCGAAGCGCTCATTGCGATTCCGGCAAAGGCGAAATCCGAACCATCCCCTCTCGTCTTCGGCTTTCACGGTCACGGTGGAAACATGAACAACGCCGCGCGCATGTATCACATTCACACGCTCTGGCCCGAGGCCATCGTCATCTATCCGCAAGGGCTGAATACCAAAGGCCAGCTCACCGACCCCGAGGGGAAAAAGCCCGGCTGGCAGGGTGCAGCGGGCCTGGAGGGCGACCGTGATCTGAAGTTTTTCGACGTGATGCTGGCCACGCTGGAAAAGGAATTCAAAGTGGACACCCAGCGCATCTACTCGACCGGCCACTCGAATGGCGGCGGCTTCACCTACCTGCTGTGGGCCGAACGCGGGGAGAAGTTTGCGGCATTCGGGCCGTCCGCCGCAGCAGCGCGGCGCGCATTGGCGACTGAAGGCGGACTGAAGCCGAAGCCGATGATCCACATCGCCGGGGAAAATGATCCACTCGTGAAATATGAATGGCAGAAACTCACGATGGCAGCCGTGCGGAAGAGCAACCAGTGCGGCGAAGGCACATCGTGGGAAGGCGCGAAAGGCTGCATGCTTTACCCGTCGAAAATCGGCGCACCGGTCGTGACGTTCATCCACCCCGGCACGCACGCCTACGCGACCGAGGCGCCCGAACTCATTGTGAAGTTTTTCAAACAACACGCACTGCCGTGACTTCACGTTGCACCCCATTTTTATGACCACCCTCCTCCGCTCCTTCGCAGTCGCGCTCACACTCACTGCGTTCATCCGAGCCGCCGACTATTTCCCTCCACCGGACAGCAAAGGAGGCTGGCGCACTCTCAGCGATGCGAAGGAAATCCGCGAGAAGGCCGGGCTCGATCTGCTGCGTCTCGAAGACGCATACCGGATCTGCGAGAATACGACGCCCAACGGCGGCCTGCTCGTCGTGCGGCACGGCTGGCTCGTCTTTGAAAAATACTTCGGCCGCGCGAGCCGCAATGCGAACCCCGACATGGCCTCGACCGGCAAGGCCTACACGAGCATCGCGTGCGGCATCATGCTGAAGGAATTCCGCGACAAGATTCCGCAGGGGCTCGATACGAAGGTCTTCACGGAAAAATATCTGCCCGAGGCATTCCCGCTCGACGATCCGCGCAAAGCGGACATCACGCTCGGCCAGCTCCTTTCCATGAGCGCGGGCTACTGGGGCGAGGGCCAGGCGCCGAGCGGCACCGTGAACGGTGGCAAGTCGCAGCCGCTTGCGCCGAAGCCCGGACAAAACATCCGCGACCTCGACATGTCCTCGCTCCGCGTGCCGCTGTGGACTGCACCGGGCGCGGGCTATTCGTATTCGTCGCCCTCGCCGCACATCGCGTCCATCGTCTTGCGGCACGTCACGGGAATGGAGTTGCAGGACTACATCCGCAAAACGCTCGGCGACCCGATGGGCTGGGAATCATGGGGCTACTGCCTGCATCGCGGCGACTACGACATGCCGCATGCAAATGGCGCGGGCAGCGTCGCCGTCCACGCCACCGATGCGCTGCGCTTCGGCTGGTGTCTCGCCAAGAATGGCAAATGGAACGACCAGCAACTCGTGCCGCAGGACTACATCGCGCTCTGCAAAAAAGTGACGCCCTACAATCCGCACTCACCGTTCAGCCTTCAGTTCGAGCACAACGAACGCGGCCAGATCCTCGGCGCACCGCGCGACGCATTTTACAAGACCGGAGCGGGCGGCTTCTGCATCTACATCGTGCCTTCGCTCGACCTCGTGATTTACAAGCTCGGCGGCAAGGACGGCCAATACGACCACGCACTCACCGGCCTCCCGCAGCCCGAGCAAAAGCACGATCGCGACAACTGGCAGCCGCCGTCGCGCACCGCGTTCGACGAGGGCAGCAGCAACGGTGACTCGACATGGCGTGTGCTCGAAATGGTCTGCGGCGCAGTCCGCGAGTGATGGCTCACCTTTGAAAAATCCCGCGCTACTGCGCAGGCAGCCCGAGCTTGCTCAGCCAGAGGCGCACTCTCCACCGCTGCTCGCAAGCGCGCAGCGCCCAGCGATCCGTGTGATTGCGGAAGGGCAGGGCGGAAAAGTCAAACGCGGCGGGCTCGTCGCACTCCTCGATGTAATGCAGCGTGGCCTCGATCGATCCCTCGTGGCTGATGAATTGCGGCCGCCCCTTCAGACGCCGCAACCGCGTGAGCGCAGACGCACGATCTGCATCTGGATACGGCCATGTCGTCCGCACTCCGTCATAGTGGCTGTGGCAGATGAACGCCCGCCACAGCGGCGCGATCGTGTCGTTGCGCAGGCCGATGTAGTTGCACGCGATCGCACCGCGCGAAAATCCGCAGAGCACGAGCGCTTTCTCATCGCCGCCGAAGTCGCGGCACACCTCCCGCACCGTCGCCACGCAATACGCCGCCGTCTCATCCGCATCGCCCCACCATTGCACCGCGTTCTCCTTCCGTCCTCCATCCACTTTCACATACGGCATCCCGATGCAGATGTAATCCCTGCCGCCCGAAATGCCGTAGCTGAGATTGCCTCCCTCAACGGTGCCATCGCAGGTGTCGCCGAACTTGTTCTTGAATCCCCCGTTCCCCGCGTAATCCACGAGCACGGGGAATTTTCCGCCCGGCTTCCAATTCGTGGGCAGATACAGCGTGTGATGCACCGCAGTCCCTGCCCATCCCGCACTCGTCCGCCGCACGCGCAGACCTGCCGCAGGCGCGGCTTCGGAAATCGCCGGCACCTGCAAATCCTCCGGCACGGTCGTGATGTCGGGCAGCTCATCGGCGCGCAGCAGAAAGACGAAGACCAGCGGGATCGCGACCGGAAGCCAGCGTCTCACCGCTCTGCCATTTGCGTCATTTGCAGAGGCGAGCCTCATGTTCAGTTTTTGATCCAGTCGAAGAATCCGAGCTGCTCAAGATCGGCGCGGAGTTTCTTCACCTGATCCGGCGAAGGCGTCGTGTTCGGCAGGCGGGCGGGGCCGACATCTACGCCGAGCATTGCCATCACCGCCTTCGCCGCACCCATGAAGCCGGTGCCCGCGAGCAATTGCACGAGCTGCACCGATCGGAATTGCTCCGCTCGCGCTGCATCGAAGTCGCCGGCGGCAAATGCACGCATCAGCCGGTGGCAGATCGGCGCGGCAAAATTGTAGGTGCTCCCCACCGCTCCCGTCGCGCCGAGTGAAAGCGCAGCAAGCAGGAATTCGTCGCAGCCAAATGGCACGTCCCACGCACCGCCGTCCGCGCGCAGACAGAGCTGGAATGCCATCAGGTCGGGATTCGTGAACTTCAGCCCCGCGAGCGTCGGGATGCGCTCCTGCGCCTGCGCGAGAAAGTCTGCCATCGGGAAGCTCACGCCCGTCATGCTCGGGATGTCGTAAAAATAGAACGGGATCTCGGGCGCGGCGGCGGCGATTTCCGCAGCGCTCGCGATGAGCGCATCGAGCGAACGCGGCTTGAAATAGCTCGGAGCAAGCGCCGCGATCGCGTGCGCCCCGGCCGCCTGTGCCTCCTCGGCGAGCACGCGCGCATCGGTGAGCGCATTCGAGCCGACATGCACCACTACGCGCATCGCCGTGCCGCGGGCCACTTCCATCCAGCACTTCGCGAGCAGACGCCGCTCTTCGAGCGAAAGCGAACTGCTCTCGCCAGTCGTGCCGCCGATGAACGCGGCGGTGACACCATTCGCCAGCAGATGCGCCGCCTGCTTCTCCACGATGGCGAGATTGAGCGAGCCGTCCGCATGAAACGGTGTGTGTGTCGCTGCGACAAGGCCGCGCAGGCGTCGGTGATCAGGAAGCTTCATGGTTGAAAAATGGGTGGGAGCGGATGCGATCGTTCTTCGGAAACTGGGAATCGGAATCAGGAATATAGGTGCGCCGAAGATTCAACAGTGGTCTGAAATTCTGTCGCCACGTGAATTCATCGCGACTTCGCCGTCCACACTTCAGGAGTGCGCACGCGCGGACGCGC
>JAYWEO010000053.1:0-6340 GCA_043779225.1 Prosthecobacter sp. | reverse complement strand
CGCGTGCTGCAGGCTCGTCACCTGCACCCAAGGGTCCACCTGCTCGACATCGAGCGCGAGATTCCACGGCGTCTGCAAAATGCGGAACGCCAGCACGCCCTTTTGCTTGATGCCCGACTTCTGCGGATCGAGCTGCGTGATGCCATCGCGCGTGGTCACTTGCAGCCGCATCCCCTGCTCCGGCACCACCACAAAAGTCCCGCGCTGCTTGCTCGCTTCGCGGAAAATCAGCTTCGGCGCAGTCCACGCCTTCTGCGCCTTCATGCCGGGGCCGTTGAGGCTGATGGCAAATTCCTGCCGCCCCTCCGTGCGACCACGCAGATGCATCGTGATGATGCGCCCCGCGTCGCTCTTCAATTCCGTCCAATGACTCAGTGCCTTCCCCGCGACGGACTCCACATCCATGCCCGCAGGCAGCGCGAAACTCAGCCGGAAAATCCCGGCGCGCGTGATGTCCACCGTGGCATTCACCGCGAGCACCGCGCGATCTTCGCCGAGTGAAAGTGTGTCCTGCGATTCGACACGCACATCCGGCTCGACGGCGGACGCTTTCAATGCCGCCGTCGCTTTTGCATCCGAGTATCGGAATGCGCGGCGCGCGGTGAGTCCTGGGATCTGCCCCTGGAGCAGCGTCGCGATGTTGCCGGGGAAATCTTCGAGATTGATCGCCGAGAGCGTCGTCGCGTCCACCGTGTCGAGCTGCACTTCATTGCCAGTGGCAAAGCCGAGCAAGCCCACTTGCCCCGCGGCATTCTCGACGGAGATTAGCCCGACCTTCTGCTCCACCGGCAACGGCCCGGTCGCGATCTGCGAACGGATGATCAGTGCAAAGGGACGCGATTGCGGCGGCGCGAGATTCACACGCAGCTTGCCGGTGTCGGGATCGAAGCGCCACTGCGATACGACGGATGCAGGCACCTTGTCCTTTGCAGCGACGAGCGTCGCGGGATCGATCACATCCGTGATCGTCGCGCCTTTCGGCACGTCGAAGGTCAGCTCTGCCAGTTCGCCCTGCGCAGGCCGGATCGCGGCGTGATGCAGCCCTTCGATAACTCCCGCCGTCGGCGCGTAAAGCTGCGTCAGCTCCGCGTAGAAGACAGCCTTTTCCCGCGCGACATCGCGGCTGCGCGGCTTCCATCCGATCCAGATTTGGTTCACCGGTGCGAGCACGAGCGCGGCCACGGTGTCCTTGCCGGTGCTCTTGCGCTCGATGGACACAGCCTGCTGCGCGAGCACGTCCACATCGAGATTGGCGAGCGTGAGCGTGAGCCGGTTCACGAGTCCAAATTGCGCAGGGAGCACGAATCCGCTCTCCGCGTCCTTCTTCACCACGGGCACCTGATACTGAAGCTCGATGTCGAACGTGCCGCCTTCGATCGCGAGCAACTGCTGCACGCGCGGAGTGCCGCTTTGCACGAGTTTCAACGACGCCGATGGGAATGTGGCCTTCGTGAGCACCGCGGGCTCGAACAGTAGCGGCATCCGTTGCCCCTTCACCGCCTGCCAGCGGATCTTCGCCGTCGCGAGCGCAAACTTTTCCTCGACGCGGATCGTCTGCGTGACGGTCTCCGCGACCGGCGCTTCCTTTGGCAGCAATGGCGCGGCGTCCTGCGCGGATGCGGCGCTGCTGAAAGCGACGAAGCCGGCGATCAGCAGCGACACGGCGGTCGCGGCTGCACCGCCACTTGCATCTGGGAGTGTCGGCTTCGGCTTGCGCGGTGATCGCCACAGTCTACGCAGCGCGGGAATCGCGAGTTGCACCACGAAGAACAGCCCGAGCACCACGAGGAATGCGCGCGCGCCATTCGGCCAGCGCAATGCCGCCCACGCGAGCAGCGTCCAGCCGATGAGCGTCCAGCGCTGCTTGCCCGAGAGCCACGCATACACCCACGCGACGAGCGCGAGCAGCGGCAGCCACGAATATCCGATCCAGTCGAACACCGAAGTCTCATCCTCCACGTTGCCGACCGCGACGCTGAGTGCATTGCCCGCCTGCTGCACTGGCGCGAGGAAGGTGAGATCGCCCGGGATTTCCTCGGAGTACTCACTCGCCATCTCACCGAGATGCATCAGCGCATACCCGGCGAGCGCGAATGCCACGCAACCGAGCAGCAGCCCCGCGGAGTGACGCACGCTGAACTTGAACACACCTTCCTGCGCCGCGTTGCGCCACACGATCACCGCGAGCGCGATCAAGCCGAGCGCACAGAGCAGTGCGACGATCGCCCGGCGTGATTCCTCGCCGCCAAACATCCGCGCCAGCCCTGCAAAGCCCGACACATCCGGCGTGCCGCCGACGGGCGTGAGCGAGCCTTCGCGATAGACGAGTTTTTGCGCGGTGTCCGGCTCGATCTTCCATTCCGCGAGCATCACCGGCGCGGCGACGACGGGCGTGGCGATTTTCACGAGCGCGGGATCCTTGGAGCGCTCGGCGAGCTTGAGATCGATCTGGAGCACCGCATTCGGATCCGCCTGCTGCGGCAGCGGGATGAGATTTGCGGCGCCATCCTTCACCGGCACGACCGATGCGCCATTCACGGTGGCGGACCAAAGTTGCGTGCCCTCCGCCAGCGTCAGACGGAAGTTTGCGTTGCCGCGATTTTTTACAAAGTAGTGCGCGTCGGTGAGCACTTGTCCGGCCTTCGAGATGCGCGTGACGAGCGATGCGCGGTCCACCACCTGACTCAGCGAATCGCCCTGCGCGAGCGGGCTGAGCGCGAGCTTCAGATCGAATGGTCGCCCGGCGTAGCGATACGCGGCGAGCACTGGTGCATCGAAAAACAGACGGTACTCCGGCGGCACCTCACCCGTCTCCAACCGCAGCAATCCCGTGGACTCAGTTACCGGCTTCACCTGAAACTGATACGCGCTGATGACCAGCGTGTGCCCCTGCTCCGATTGCGCGTCGAGCGGCCGCGCACCGATGAATGTCAGCGTGTCGCCTTGCGCCTTGAACGGGCGCTCATACGTCGCGAGCAGCGTGTAGGCACCGGACACGGGCGTGTGCAATTGCACCACGTAGCCGCCCTCCGCCTTCTGCCAGTTGCGGATGTCCTTGCCGGTGAACTCCACATTAAAATATTCATCGGACAGCTCGACCTTGAACGCCGCGACGGGTGCGCCGGAGATGGCGTAGTTCATCACGCTGCTGCCATACGCGACGCCTTCGCCGATGGAGAAAAGATGGAACGCATCCACCTGGATGGACTGCGGCAGCCGCTCGACGCGCATCGTCGCCTGCCACGCGGGTTCACTCAGCCGGAATGCGGCCTGGATGCCCGCGACCTTGCGCGGAAAAAAAGCGGTCGCGATTTCCGTGAGTCCCTGCGTGCGCTCCGCGGTGAGACGGATTCCCGCGTCCGCAGACACCGCGACGTGTCCGCGCACCGACTTCGCCTTCGTCACTTCGATCTGCGGCAGCGGCCAGCTTGCGACACCGAGCGCCGCGTTGCGCTCGAGGCGCACCTGCACGACCTGACGCCCCGACACCGGCTGCGCGTACACGAGCCGCAGCTCCGCATCGTTCTCTGCATCGCGGAGAAAATAGTCGCTCAGTCCCGCGACGTTCAGCTTCGCGACGGCGTAGCCTTTCGGAACGCGCAGCAACAATTCGCGCAGCGGTGCCTCGCGCACATCAATCTCGATTTCCGCATCAATATCCTGCTCGCTCTCGCCGAGGTGAAACGCGAGCACCTGCGAGACCGTCAGCTCTGGCAAAATCTGATCGGCCTGAATGCGCAGCGCGCAATCCGCACCGGAAAAGCGATACGCGAAGCGCTGTTCGCCGCCTGCGCGGAAAGCCGACTTCGTCACATCGCTCTCGGGAAATTGCTCTGGCGACACTTGCGAGAGGCCCTTTGCCTGCACGACTTCGAGACGCACCGCACCTTCATTCACGATGCGGAAGTAGCCTGCAAATCGCGTCGCGCCTTCGGGCCGCAATTGCATCGCATCCACCGTCTGCGGGAATGCGCCGATGGGCGTCTGCGTCTGCACGAGGATCGTGAAAAGATTCTTCTGCGGCTGATTGAATTTCACGACCAGCTTGCGCTCGCCGGGATTTGCGCCGGGCTCCACAGCCCATGAGAGGACCTGCTCGCCTTGCACGCGCGTGACCTCGCCATCACCGCGCAGCAGCAGCGTTACGCGATCGAGTTCGCCTTGCATCACCTTGCAGTCGAGCAGCGCCACCTGCCGCATCAGCCCCGGGCCGACGCTGATCTGCGAGAGCATCTCCGCGGCGTAGAAAAGTTTTCCCTCCGCCTCCGGTGCCGCGGTCTTCCACGAGAGTTTCACCGAGCCATCCGGCGACAGGAAGCTGGCGAAATCCCTGCCCATCTTCTCGGGCCGCGCGGCACCGATGAAGTTGAACTGCGTATCCGCCGCGAGTCCTTGCAGGATGATCGGCTGCAGCGCGCTCGGAGCGACTTGGAAGTCCACGGCATTCCATCCGCCGTCCTGCCGCACCGCCGCGTTGAATTTGAACGTGAGCGGGAAGTCGCCCGCCTTGTCGAACACGAGCTTGAACCATCCGCCGCCCGAAGTGATGCGCCAGTCGGGATGCTCCGCGATGTCCGTGAGCGCGATTCCGCCGGAGAGCAGCGTGAGCGTGCCGCCCTTGGGATTCGTCACGCGCGCCGTGGCGGTGAGAGTGAACGATGCGCTCTGCTCCGCGAGCTGGCCGGTGAGTTTGAAATCGCGCAGCACCACCTGGCGTGATTCGGGATCGGCGAGCGTGATTTTCAGCGGCAGCGTGTACGGCGATCCGTGAAACTGAAACGCGAGCGGTTCCGAAGTGTCGGCCTTTACTTCGCCGCGCATGGATTGCGGCATGTATTTTATCTCCACCGGGAGCAGGCCTGCTGGCGCGTCGGCCTGCACGTCGAACTCCGGCGTGGATTCCACGCGCACGAAGCCGTTGAACAGCGCAGGCTGCGGCGGCGTGAGCGAAAAGCTCGCAAGCGGGTTCTTCCACGATTTCATGTCGCGCTCGGCGATGACGGTGACGGCGAGTTGCGTGATGCGCTGGTGTTCCGCTGGCTTCACCGCTGCGTCGGCAGGCGCTGGCTCCGCGGCTTTTTTCAGCCGCAGGATCAGCGTGCGCGCGCCGTTCGCTTCCCGGCGGACACTCCAATCCTGCAACCCTTCTCCGGTCACTTGCTTGATTTCGCCCTCGCCAGTGATCGTGAGCGGCAGCTCCTTCGGCTCGCCCTGCATGATGTCGAGCGTCACCGCGAGCGAATGCGTGAGCTTGTCGCGCGTGACTTTGATCGAGTGCTGCACCGCGGTGGCGAAAATCAGCTTGTCCTTGCTGGCCGCGCGTCCGGTGAGATCGCCCTCGATCGTCACCTTCAATTTTCCATCCGCGACTCCGCCGCTGATGGCCGGGTTTTTGATTTCCGCCTCGTTCTGCGCGAACGATGCGATGGCCGTGAGCAGGAATGCGACGGCGAGGAATGCGATCTGGCGTAGTTTCATAGTGAGATTGGGGGTCGGGTGGATTCCGGTGTTGTTCAAAGTGATGGCATCAGCTCGCTGAGCAGGACGGCGTGCCTCCGGGAGCGCACGCGCCCCCAAGGTGATTCGAAAACAAACTGACGCCCGATGTGCCGCGAGGGGCGCACGGCACGGCACGCGAGGCGCGTGCGCTCCCCAAGACACGCCATCCTGCTTCTTCACGCATTGCGCACATCTGTCTCATCTCCCGGAAAGGCTCTTGGCCTGACGGATCATCCATTCGAGTTTCTTCGGGCGC
This sequence comes from Prosthecobacter sp., assembly GCA_043779225.1. GTDB lineage: Bacteria > Verrucomicrobiota > Verrucomicrobiia > Chthoniobacterales > Chthoniobacteraceae > SXWH01. The sequence goes on along the minus strand of JAYWEO010000053.1, from coordinate 585 downwards.
GCGTCGGCACCATAGATGGCGGGCACGCCAGTCAGCAGGCCGAGCAGGCGGTCGCTGGTGACCTCCGTCGCGAAGGGACTGCCGGCGAGCATTTCGGAAAATGCGGCGGCGCTGGCGGCGAGACGCAGCGAGGAGCTGGAATTTTCCAGCGGGGCAGCGGTGCGCGTGAATGGCACGGTCCACTCGTGCTCGCGATAGTCGGAGGTGCCGGGCACTTTGAAACGCACGCGCACCGTCGCGAGATCGCCTTCGCCGCGCGGGTTCACCTCGATCACGTAGAGCGCGTTGCCGGATTCCGCGGCGGCGAGTTCGGCGGCGTCCACCGTGTTGTCGCGGAACTGCTCCTTCGTGAGCTGATGCTTCGCGTAGCCGACCTGCCGATACGAAGTGACGCGCTTCGGATTCCACTCCACCTGCACTTTAACATCCGACGCTGCGACGCGCAGCGCACCGGCGAGCTGGGCGGCGAAATTCGTCGCGGCCTCCTCGGGCGTGTTGATGAAGCCGTAGCGCCCGTCGCCGTTGCGCGAGAGCTGTTCGAGCATGTCGTCGTTCAATCCCTCCCAGCCGATGCCGAAGCAATCG
>JAYWEO010000052.1:0-11252 GCA_043779225.1 Prosthecobacter sp. | reverse complement strand
CACTCGCGATCTCCGGCACTGCCTCGCCGAAGGAGATCGTGTTCGACGGCGTGAACATCGTGCCATTCCTCACCGGCGAGCGCGCGGACGATCCGCACGAGGCGCTGTTCTGGCGCATGAGCTACCGCCGTATCTGGGCTGTGCGCGCGGGCGACGACAAGATCGTGATGCAGGCGCAGGGCAAGGCGCCGCACCCGACGAACAAGACGCCCCGCCTCGTGAATCTCGCGGACGATCTGAAGGAACTCACCGACCTCACCGCAAAAAATCCGGCGCGCGCCAGCGAACTCCGCGCCCGCTACGAAGCATGGAACGCCACGCTGCCCGCGCCGCTCTGGCAGCCGGAGAAGGGCGACAAATGAATCCACCGACCATCCCCATGAACGACACTGCCTCACCCCTCACACGCCGCCAATTTCTCGGGACCGCCCTCGGCGGCCTCGTGCTGGCGGATGCGTTCAAACTGCACGCCGCGCCGGGCATCGCAGGCGAGACGGAGCATTTCTTTTACCGTGGTGCGCCGGATGGGCCTTACATTGATTCGCAGCGCGGCCACAAGGCGTTCGGATTCGGCGGCGGGAAGATTTTCCTCTCGGAGGACAATGCAAAAACGTGGGCGCACAGTGCGGAGTTTCCCGAGGCGGATGCGATCACGTTCAGCGTGATTTTGAAAAACGGGAACATCCTCTTCGCCACGAGCGCGCGGCTTTTCCTGAGCACGGACAGTCTTAAAACGCATCGCGCGATCACCGTGAAGCGGCGCGACGGCAGCGATTACATCCCGCACACGCCGCTCGATCCCGCGCTGCCCGGCTGGTATTTTCACTCGCTTGACGGCGAGCACTGCTTCGAGGTGGACGGCCGCGAGATGCTCGTGTGGGGGAACTACTGCAACGTGGCCGGCGGCGCGGTGCCGGTGAACATCTACTGCTCCACCGACAGCGGCGAGACGGTGAAGCTCGCATATTCGTTCGGGCAGAATCCGAAGTTCCAGCAAAAGGGTGCCGCGCCGGATGCCCCGATGCTCGGCGATGCGACGAACCCGATCATCGCGCGCCACGTCCACAACGTGACCTACAGCCCGACGGAGAACGCCTTCTACGCCTGCACCGGCGACATTGATCGCGGCCACGGCAACGAGTGCCACTGGCTGCGCGGCACCTACGATGTGAAGGCGGATGCGTGGAGTTGGAAAGTGATCATCTCCGTGAACTCCGACTCCCGTTTCAAGTGCGGCGGGATCAATTTCGTGGACGGCCGGGTCTATTGGATCGCCGACGCGAACGGCCCGAAGGTCGGCCCCGAGCACGACCGCGGAATCTTCACCTGCGCGCCTGAGGACATCGCGGACACGTCGAAACACACGCTGCTCTTTAACCCGAAATTCGAGTCTGCAAACATGCTCATCCAGGACGGCGTGATGCTCGCCACACACTGCGCGCCGGTTTCGACGTATGCGAATGGCATCATCTGGTCGCCCGATATGGGCAAGACGTGGGCGCAATACGACCTGAAGGAATTCGGCCCGCGGTCGGGCTGCCGCATCCACAGGAAAAATACTGACGGCTGGTTCCGTCTCGATTTGCGCAAGGGCTGGATCGATCGCGCGGAGGTCATGTTCATCAAGCCGAAGCCATGAAATCCCCGCGTGCGAATACCAGCGGTGCAGGCAGGATCGAATGGCTCCCGCAAGACGTCGCTGATCGGAACAGCGTGAAGTGACGGCGTTCACGTCGAGGCTTGCACGATTTTGGTGCGAGAGCACTGCGGTGGCAAATGGAGGCGGCATTCTTATTCGCGTGCCATTCCCGCCGGTGCGACTATTCCTCCTGCCCACTTCATTCGCCGAACACCATTGAAACCTTTTCGCACACTCGCTGAAACCCACACTCCCGACGGTTCGCGATTCACCCTGCACGAGCACGACGGCGATTATTTTCTGAAGCTCAATGGCCGCCAGCTCATGAGCACCACGGCCACGACTTCCGAGCTGATGCTCGCCGAGCTGCCGTGTCGCAGGCTCCGCGGCCATGCGAAGCCGAGCGTGCTCATCGGCGGCCTCGGCCTCGGATACAGCCTGCAGCGCGTGCTCGAAATCGTCGGCCCCGATGCGACCGTTCACGTCGCCGAATTGCTTCCCGAGGTCGCTGCATGGAATCGCGAATTTCTTGGCCACGTGAATGGCAAGCTGCTCGATGATCCGCGTGTGAAAGTGTTCGTCCGCGATGTCTTCGATGTGCTCCTCAATGCCCCGAAGCCGAGCTACGACGCCATCCTGCTCGATGTGGACAATGGCCCGACCTCATTCGTGCAGAAGAAAAACTCGCGCATCTACGGCAGCCGTGGCTTCGGCATCATCGCGCGTTCGCTGAGGCCCGAGGGCGAGGTCGCATTCTGGTCGGCGTGTCCCGAGCCCGGCTTTGTGCTCAGCCTGCAGCGACACGGCTTCAAGGCCACATCCTATCCGGCCAAGGCACACGAACGCGCGAAGCGCGCCGCCCACATGATCTACATCGCCGAGGTCGCGCCGCTGAAGGAGCCGAGCGATGAGCCGCCCGCGCCGAAGGTCCACGTGAAGCCCTGGCAAAACCTCCCGCGCCGGCGCTGAGCGCTTTTGGGAACGCGAATTTCCAATCATGAAATCATTCCTCCCAAAAATCACCGCCCTCATCGCCCTCTGGATCGCCGTTGCGTCCGTGCATGGTGCGGAGAAAGGCGCAGGCAATCTCGACATCTACTGGATCGATTCCGAAGGCGGCGGCTCGACGCTCATCGTCACACCCGAGGGCGAATCCGTGCTCATTGATACCGGCAATCCCGGAGAGCGCGATGCAGCGCGCATCCACAAGGTCGCCACGCAGGTCGCGGGACTGAAGCGGATCGATCACGTCGTCATCACGCACTTTCACATCGATCACTTCGGCGGTCTCGCGGACCTCGCCGCGCTCATGCCCATCGGCACGCTGCACGACAAAGGGATCACCGCCACGAATCCCGACGCCGGCGGAACGGACAAGCTCTGGGCCGTCCTCAGCCAGCCGTACCGCGATGCGAAAGTGGAAAGGCGCGCGACGATTGCCGCGGGTGATTCGATCGCGCTCCGGCAGCCGGCTGGCGGCAATGCGAAGCTCTCGCTCCGCTGTCTCGGTGCGAATCAGAAGTTCGTCAGCCCGACTCCGGAGCAGGTGCGGGCGAACCCGCTCTGTGGCACCGTCGCCGCGAAACCGAAGGATACATCGGACAATGCGAACAGCGCGGTCTTTGTGCTGCAGTTCGGGGCGTTCCGGTTTTTCGACGGAGGTGATTTGACTTGGAACATGGAGGAGCAACTCGTCTGCCCGAACAACCTCGTCGGCACCGTGGACATCTATCAGGTGAACCATCACGGCCTCGATGTGAGCAACAATCCGCTCCTCATCCGCAGCATCGCACCGACGGTGGCCGTGATGAACAACGGCCCGCGCAAAGGGACGAGCAAGGTCGCATTCGATTCGCTCAAGGCCACGCCGAGCGTCAGTGCCGTTTACCAGATCCACGAGAATGTCCGCGCCGACGCCGAGAATAATACCGCGAAGGAACTCATCGCGAACCACGGCGAGCTCGCGGAAAAATGTGAGGCGCACTACATCCGCTGCACCGTCAGCCCGGCTGGCGATTCCTACACGATCTCCGTCCCTTCGCGCAGCCACACGCGGGACTTCAAGGTGCAGGCGAGATAAAGCCTGTTTGAGCGTTGTCTGCGCCCCGAGCGTGTCATGCACTTTGTCAGCGAAGTGAACGGAGGGCCGAAGGCCCGCCTCCATATCAGCCTGGGGCAACGCCCCAGGGAATGAGGGAAAAAGCCCGATCCATGCGCGAATGCCTCAGCAAGGCGTCGGGCTTTCAGCCCTCTGTTTTTCTACATCAGCGACCCAGGGCGTTGCCCTGGGCTGGCATGTTGCCGGGCCTTTGGCCCTCCGCACCGCGCTTTCAAAATGCATGACACGCCCTAGGCGAAGATCGGCTTCGCGACTTTGCCGTAAACATCCGTGAGGCGGAAATTGCGGCCGGCATAGCGATACGTGAGCTTCTCGTGGTCGAGGCCCATGAGGGCGAGCACCGTGGCGTGGAGATCGTGGACATGCGTGACGTTTTCCACGGCCCTGCCGCCATGCTCGTCCGTCGCGCCATAGCTGAAGCCGCCGCGCACTCCGCCGCCAGCCATCCACATTGTGTAGCCTTTCGCGTTGTGGCCGCGGCCATCCGGCTTGCCGTTGCCGGGGGTGCGCCCGAATTCGCCGCCCCAGATCACGAGCGTGTCCTTCAGCAGGCCGCGCTGCTTGAGGTCGGTGAGCAGGCCCGCGATGGGCTTGTCGATTTGCGCCGCGCCAGCGGTCATGCGGGACTTGAGATTGTTGTGATGATCCCAGCCGCCGTGGCCGACTTCGATGAAGCGCACGCCCGCCTCGGAGAGCCGCCGGGCCATGAGGCATTGCTTGCCAAAGGAATCGGTGGTGCCGCTGCCGATGCCATACATGTCGAGCGTGGCCTTGCTCTCGCCCTTTGTGTCGAGCACGCGGGGGAGTTCGCTCTGCATTTTGAACGCAAGCTCGTAGGACTGGATGACGCCCTCGATTTCGGGATTCTCGCCGCGCGTGAGCATGTCGCGGTTCATCGCCTGCACCAGGTCGATCTGCTTGCGCTGCAGGTCGGGGGGCAGTTCAGCGTTGTGAATGTCGGTCATGCTTGCCGCACCGCCGCCCTCCTCGCGCTGCGCGCCGATGCGCGTGCCCTGATAGACGGCGGGGAGAAATGCGCTGCCGTAATTCTGCGAGCCGAACTGGATCGGCGGGCTGATGGTGACGAAGCCGGGGAGGTTCGAGTTTTCCGAGCCGAGGCCGTAGAGCGTCCACGCGCCGAGCGACGGGCGGACGAACTGCGTGCTGCCGGTGTGCATCTGCACGAAGGCCTGCGGGTGGTTCGGGATGTCCGTGGTCATGCCGCGCATGAGGCAGAGGTCATCGGCGAGGTTCGCGACATTGGGGAATGCGGAGGAAATCCACAGCCCGCTCTGGCCGTGCTGCGCCCAGTCAAAAGGCGACGCAAAGATGCGACCTTTTTCCCCGGACTTGCCGTCGTCGGCCTTCAGCGCGGGCTTGTAGTCGAAGGTGTCCATGTGCGACGGCCCGCCCTGCATGCAGAGGAAGATGACGCGCTTGGCCTTCGGCAGAAAATGCGGTGCGCGCGGCGCGAGTGTGGCGGCGGAAGCGGCGGCCTCGGCAGTGCCTGCGAGGCCCTGGAATGCGAGCCAGCCAAAGCCGGCGGAGACGGTGCTGAGGAGTTCGCGGCGCGTGATCGGCATGGGCATCACGGCGTTGCATTGGTGCGGGGCGTTGTTCATGGCGTGGAGGAATTTAAGATTCAGGATTTGGGATTTAAGATTTTTCCGGGTCGTGAGCGTGCTGATTTTTCAGAGATCGCGCGTTTGAAAATGAACATCCATTTTTGCAGGGGACAGATGGCGGCTCAGTTCACGTAGCGGAATTCCGCGGAGGCGAAGAGGGCCTGGCAGAAGGTGGCCCACGCGAGCTGTGCAGCGGCGTCCTTGTCTCCCTTCTTGAGCGGGAGGAGCGCCTTTGCCTCGTTGATGAGATATTGATCGGCACGCACGCGTTCAGCGGCAGTCGAGGGTCGGCCGAGGGCGAGGTGGTAGGCGTAGTTCAGGCGCGTGGCGTAGTCGGCATTCGTCGAGAGGATGCGCTTGGCCATCGCGTTGGACTGCTCGCGGACGAACTCGTTGTTCATCATGAAGAGCGCCTGCGAGGGGACATTGGTCGTGTCGCGCGAGGCGACGACGAGGCTCGGCTCCGCGAAATCAAACACCTCAAGAACATCGGGCACGAAGTCGCGCACGACGGGGAGATAGACGCTGCGGCGCTTGCCGGTGTAGTTCGAGAAAATCTCGGGACGGATTCCTTTGCCGATGTAGCCGTCGCCGACGGATGCGACCACGGAGCCTTTTGGCGGCGTGGCGTCGAGCTGGCCGCTCGCGGCGAGCATGGCGTCGCGGATGGCCTCGGCGTCGAGGCGGCGCTGCGTGGAGTGCCAGAGCAGGCGGTTGTCGGGGTCGGTCTCTTTTGCAAACGAATCGTGCGCGCCGGAGAGCTGGTAGGTGTGGCTGAGCACGAGCGAGCGGATCGTCTTCTTCACGCTCCAGCCGTCCTTTTCAAACTGCACGGCAAGGGTGTCGAGCAGTTCGGGATGGCTTGGCTTTTCGCCGGTCGCGCCGAAATTATCCGCACTGCGCACGAGCCCGGCTCCGAAAAGATGCAGCCAGATGCGGTTCACGGCGACGCGGGCGGTGAGGGGATTTGTGGGGGAGGTGAGCCAGTCGGCGAGCTGCAGGCGGCCACTTTCGCTCTCGGAGATTTTTGGAGCCTCGCCATTCGTGAGCACGGGCACAAAGCCGCGCGGCACGGTCTCGGTCGGCTGATCGATTTCGCCTCGCACGAGCACGCGGGCATCGGTGCGCCTGCCTTCCATCACTCCCATGCAGAGGTCGCCCTCCTGCTTGATTGCAGGTGCGTAGCCTCTTTTCTTTTTCCCCGCCTGCGCGGAAAAGGCGGCCATCTTTTTCGAATTCGGCGTCTGTATGGCGGTCGTGGACTCGGTCACTGCTCCTCCGAAACGCTGCTGGAGCCGGGCGAATGCCTGCTCCTTTTGCTGCGGAGTCATCTTCGCCAGCCTCGCGGCGATGTCGGGATTCTTTGCCGCCATCTGCTGGAGCCGCGCGTTCATGGCGGCGGTCGTTCCCTCGTTCGGAGTGGCTGTGGCGGGCGGTGGCGTGGGTGTGGGCGCCGGCTTGTCGGAAGTCTTCGCGGCGCTCTCCGTGAGTGTGAGCAGCGGTGTGCCGTTGCGATTCTTTCCGCCCGCGGCAGCGGTGCCGAAGTAGGTCTCCGTGCTCTTGAAAATCCCCGCCATCGCGTAGTAGTCGCGCTGTGCGATGGGGTCGAACTTGTGATCGTGGCAGCGCGCGCACGCGACGGTCACGCCGGTGACGGCGCGCGTGGTCACATCGATCTGCTCATCCACGAGATCCATGCGGAACTGCTCCTTGTTCTTTTCATTCAGCCCCTTCGGCCCGAGCGCGAGGAAGCCTGTCGCGATGAGGTGGCGGTTATGCTCCTCGTCGCTCGCATGCGGCATCAGGTCACCGGCGATTTGCTCGCGGATGAATAGGTCGTAGGGCTTGTCCTCATTCACCGACGCGATGACGTAGTCGCGGTATTTCCATGCTTCGGGGAAGGTGAAGTTGCGCTCCTTGCCCGTGCTCTCGGCGTAGCGCGCGACATCCAGCCAATGCCGTCCCCAGCGTTCGCCGAACTGCGGCGATGCTAGGAGCCGGTCCACGATCTTTTCGAATGCATTCGACGACTTGTCCTTCAGGAATGTTTCCACTTCATCCGGGCGCGGCGGCAGTCCGATGAGATCAAAATAAACGCGCCGGATCAGTGTGGTGCGATCCGCGTCGGCGACGGGCTTGATTTTCGCCGCCTCCATCGCCGTGAGGATGAAGCGATCCACATCGCTGCGCGCCCACGACTTGTCCTTCACCTCGGGCGCCGCGTGTGCCTTCGGGAGCTGGAACGACCAGAACTCCTTCGCCTTCGTCGCATCCCACTCGCGTTTCGCGATGGGCTTCATCGAGAGCGACTGGCCTTCGCGCGGATCGGGCGCGCCCATTTTGATCCACTGCTCAAACTTCGCGATCACCTCATCCGGCAGCTTGCCGCCTTCCTTTTTCGGCGGCATCTCCATCTCCTTGTCCTCATAGCGGATGGCCTTCATCAGCAGACTCTCCGCGACATCGCCCGGCACGACTGCGTGGCCGGATTCGCCGCCCATCCGCGTGGTTTCGCGGGTGTCGAGTGAAAGTCCGCCCTTCTGCTTGCCGGATTCCTTCGAGTGGCAGCCGTAGCAGCTCTTCGCGAGCACGGGCCGGATGTTTTTCTCGAAGAACTCCATGCCCGCGGCGTCCGGCTTGTCCGTGGCAGGAGTGGTCGGCGTGATCGCCGCGCCGGTGAAAGATGCGGTGGCGAGAAAAAGGGAAGTCGTGGTGAGCTTCATGGGGTGGTCGAGTATGACTGATGATGAATAGCACGTTGGGGTTGGTTTGGGACGGGGAAATTGAGGGGTGAGTGGTGAGGGGCGTGGCAAAAGGAGCGTCCCACCTTTTCCGTCCCAAACGCACCCTCCCGCTGCTATTGTGCCGGTGAAGCGCGAGTGTCCCTCGCACGACCACGATCACTTTCCACGAAGCAACAATGCCCGAACAACCCGCCGACCGCACAAAGGAACTGGTGCTGCTCATGACGCAGCACCAGCGGCGGATCTTTTCATATATCTACACCCTCGTGCCCGACCGGCATTCCGCGGAGGACATCCTGCAGGAGACGAGCCTCGTGATTTGCGAGAAGTTCTCGGACTTCCGCACGGGCACGGACTTCGCGGCGTGGGCGTGCCAGATCGCGTGGTGGCAGGTGCGTGCGGCGCGGACGAAGTTTGCGCGCTCGAAGGTGATCTTCGATGAGAAGGTCCTGGAGGCCGTCGCGGCGACCGCATCGGAACTCGCGCCGGAGCAGAGCGCGCGGCACGAGGCGCTCTCCCGCTGCCTGCAGAAGCTGGCCCCGCGCGACCGGGAACTCCTGATGACGCGCTACGAGTCGGGCGTCGAGGAAGCCGCGCAGCGCACGGGCCGCTCGCTCGTCGCCGCATACAAGGCGCTCACGCGGCTGCGCAAACTTTTGCACGACTGCGTGACGAACGCACTCACATCGGAGGCCACGGCATGAATGAAATGACTGACAACGAGCGGGTGGAATTGAACGAACTCATCAGCGCGCTGCTGGACGGGCGTGCGACTGCGGCGGAGCATGCGCGGCTGGAGGAAATGCTCGCGGGTTCGGATGAGGCGCGGCGCTTTTACGTCCGCTCGATGGCGATGTCCGCGAGCCTCTACGAACATTCCGGCGAAATGCAGAGCGAACGCCCGGAGCCTGCCAATGTGATCCGCGTCGCCGGATGGTCGCGCTGGGCCGCGCCGCTGGCCGCCGCCGCCGCGGTGCTGTTCGGGATTTGGATCGCGCGTTTTTTCCTCGGCCAGAATCAGCCGGTGACGCCCGACGAACAGCCGGATTCCGTCGCGCATCTCTCCGGCTCGAAGGATTGCCAATGGGTCGGCACGGCGCCTGCGGCGGGCGATGAATTTGCCAGCGGTCGTCGCCTCGAACTCGTGTCCGGTTTCGCCGAGCTGACCTTCGACTCCGGCGCGCAGATCACGCTCACCGGCCCCGCGACGCTCGATCTGCGCTCCGCGTGGGAGGCGGAACTTCAGCGCGGCACGCTGAAGGCGAACGTCCCGCCGGAGGCCATCGGCTTTCGCGTGATGAATGCGGCGGTCGAGGTCGTGGACCTCGGAACGGAATTCAGCATGACCGCCGAGGAGGGCGGCGCCGCGGAGGTGTTCGTGCTGAAAGGAGCCGTCGAAGTGCAGCCTCGCAACCAAGCTGGCGGCAGTGTGCAGCCGCGCTCGGTGCTCCGTGAAAAGCAGGCCCGCCGTTTTGCCAAGGCCGGCGCTTCCGACGTGCGCGACGGAGACGGAAAATTCCAGCGCTTCGCAGCAAAGATCGCCGTCGAGCGCATGGCGCACCCGCTGAACTACGTCCGCTGGTCCTTCGATGAAGGGGCAGGGGACATCGCCACCGCTGCCACGAATACCTCGAACGGATCGGAGATTCATCTCGGGAATTCCGACGCGCAGAAGTCCCATTGGACTCGTGGCCAATGGGGTGGCGCGCTGCAGCTCGATGGCCAGCCCGCCGTGCAGGCGAAGCTCTCCGGCGAAGTGGGCCGCGGCGTCCGCAGTGTCGCGTGCTGGGTGAAACTGCCCGCCGAGGCGCAAGTCTCAGGAACGCAGTCCTTCCTCGCGCTGCCGCTGAACCGCCAGCCGCAGACTTGGACGGAATTTTCCTGGAACAGCATGCCCGGCGACGGCGTCCTCGGCGCGCTGCGGATGCAGACGCGGCAGGGCTCGGCAATCGGCACCACGCCATTGCGCGACGGAAAATGGCACCACCTCGCCGCGATCTTTGCGCAGCCCGCGAAGAAGGTGAACAAGGCGCACACGAAGCTCTACGTGGACGGACGCCTCGAAAATTTCTCGGTGAAATCCGGTGCGCGTCGCAGCCTCGCCGACATGCCGGCAGGCCTCGATGGCACGCTGTGGCTCGGCGGACAGCCCGGCAGCAGCATCGGTGCGACGCTCGCCGTGGATGAGCTGCTGCTCGTGGACCGCCAGCTTTCGCCGCCGGAAATCCGCCACCTCATGCAGACGAACCAGCTCATCTCCGCGGAAGTCCTCGCGGCGAACTGAGCCGTGCAGCGACTCAGGCGCGTTCCCTCCGTGGCACATCAGCGCAGCAGCGTCACGCCGCCGTCGATGTCGTACGATGAGCCGGTGATGAAGCCCGCCTCGTCCGAGCACAGGAATGCTGCGAGCGCCGCGATCTCCGAGGGTTCTCCCATGCGTCCGATCGGCTGCCATGCGCTGAGCTTTGCGAACATCTCCTGCTCCTGTCCGGGATACGTCTTCGCGAGGTAGCCGTCCACGAAAGGCGTGTGGACGCGCGCGGGGCACACGCAGTTGCAGCGGATGCCCTTGTCCACGAAGTCGCGCGCGACGCTCAGCGTCATGCTCAGTACCGCGCCCTTCGTCATCGAGTAAGCGAAGCGATCGGCGATGCCGAGTTTCGCGGCGACCGAGCAGATGTTCAGGATCGCGCCGCCGCCGGATTCGAGCATGCGCGCCACGCCGAAGTGCATGCCGTGATATACGCCGCGGACATTCACCGCGTGTAGCCGGTCCATGTCCGCCGCAGTGGTGTTCAGCACATTGCCGATGTGTGCGATGCCCGCGTTGTTCACGAGCACATCCAGCTTTGGCAGCTTCGCAAAGGCCGCGCGCATCGCCTCCGTGTCGCTCACGTCTGCCGCGAGCACATCACATTTTCCGCCCGCTGCACGGATCGCCGCCGCTGCATCGGCTGCGGCAGCGTCGCTGATTTCCATGATGAAGACATGCGCGCCTTCCGCCGCGAACCGCTCCGCGATGGCACGCCCGATGCCCGAGCCTCCGCCCGTGATGAGTGCGTGCTTGTCCTGGAGGCGCTGGGAAAATGTCGGGTTCACGCCGCGCAGATAGCCGCTCTGCCGCC
>JAYWEO010000051.1:0-4534 GCA_043779225.1 Prosthecobacter sp. | reverse complement strand
AAGCTGCGCGTGCAGCCCAGCGGCGCGACGCTCTTCGATCATCTCGTTTTCATGGAGACTGCGTTTTGGAAAATTGACGCCTTCCGCGCCGCGACCGGCGAGAACGTCGCGCCAGACCAGGAGGTCGAGATTCGCGCCGATGATCTCATCGGTCGCACCGGCCGCGTGCGGCTCATCGTCGAGGAATTCAACGGCCGCAAACGCAACAAGGTCGCCGCGTGGCTCGCGCCGAAGCCCGCGAACACCGCTCTCGCCAACACCAACCCCAAGCCAAAAGACGATGACAACGTCCCCTTCTAACGTCGCCCTCCGGGGCTATCAGGTCGCCGCGTGTGAAGCGATTCAGCGCGGCTTCACGGAGTATCAGCGCCAGTTGCTCGTGCTGCCCACCGGCGGCGGCAAGACCGTCGTGTTCGCGCATCTCGCGGCCATCAATCAGCCGCGGCGAACGCTCGTGCTCGCGCACCGCGAAGAACTCATCGGCCAGGCCGTGGACAAAATCCGCGCGGTCACCGGCCTCACTGCCGAGGTCGAAATGGCGGACTCGCACGCGAGTTTCAACGCGCCTGTCGTCGTCGCGAGCGTGCAAACGCTCATGCGCTCGACGCGCCGGGAGCGGTGGCCGCGCGATCACTTCGGCCTCGTCGTCGTGGACGAAGCGCATCACTCGCTCGCGGACAGCTACCTCAGCACGCTGCGGCAGTTCGATGAAACCGCGTTCGTCCTCGGCGTCACCGCGACGCCCGACCGCGGCGACAAAAAGAACCTTGGCCGCTACTTTCAGAACATCGCCTACGAGGTGACGCTGCTGGATCTCATCCGGCAGAACTGGCTCGTCCCGATCCGCGCGAAAACGATCCCGCTGGAGATCGACCTCGACGACGTAGGCACCACCGCCGGCGACTACAACGCCAACGATCTCGGCCACGCCATCGAACCTTACCTCGAACGCATCGCCGATGTCGTCGTCGAGCATCGGCATCGGAAAATCCTCGCGTTCCTTCCGCTCGTCTCGCTGAGCCGCGACTTCGCGGCGCTGTGCTGCGAGCGCGGGCTGCGCGCGGAGCATGTGGACGGCACGAGTGAAGATCGGCGCGACATCCTCGCGCGATTCGGGCGCGGCCAGACGAGCGTGCTCTCCAACGCGATGCTACTCACCGAAGGCTACGACGAGCCGAGCATTGATTGCGTCGTCTGTCTGCGGCCCACGAAATTGCGCGCGCTCTACAGCCAGATCGTCGGTCGAGGCACGCGACTCGCGGCTGGGAAAGATCACCTGCTGCTGCTCGATTTCCTGTGGATGAGCGAGGAGCACAACCTCGTGAAGCCGGCGAATCTTATCGCCAGCGATCCCGACGAGGCGAACGCCATCACCGCCGCGCTCGGCTTCGAGGGCGATCTTGAGGAAGCGAAAGGCAAAGCCGACGCCGATCGCGCCGCCACGCTGCGCCAGCGGCTCAAGCAAAACGCGCGGCGTGCGTCTCGGACGTTCGATGCAGTCGAGTTCGCGCTGTCGCTCGGCGAAGTGGAGCTGGCGGACTTCATGCCGACGATGGGCTGGCACGGCGATCCGGCGACCGGAAAGCAGAAGGACATCCTCAGTAAGTTTGGCGTCGATCCCGGAACCATCACCTGCAAAGGCCAGGCGGGCGCGTTGCTCGACAAACTTTTCCTCCGCCGCGATCTCGGCCTCGCCAGCGCCCGCCAGGTGCTCTGGCTCCGCAAGCTCGGTCATCCCACGCCGGAACTGGCGACCTTTGAAGAAGCCAAGCAGTTCCTCGATGCGAAGTGGGGCAAACCGGAGGTCGCGGCATGAGGCGCTACCGCTCAGTCGGTTTGCGCCCTCCGCTCCCGCAGCGGACGCTCGATTTCCTCGCCCACGGTGCGGACGAAGGCCGGCGCAACGCCGAGCTGTTCGATGCCGCGTGCCAATTTCGCGACGCGGGCATCGCGCCGGAGGAAGCCGAGACGCAGCTCATCGCGCGAGCGACGCTCGACGGTTTGAGTGAAGCCGAAGCGCGCACCGCGATCCGCTCGGCGTTCAATCACACGCCGCGTGAACCGGTCGGCGGCAACGGCCCAATGCCCGCGCCAGCGTCCGGCGGCACCGCGCCGCGTCGCGAGCCAAAGCCGCCACGCGAAGCGCCGCCGCTCTCGCCGGTCTCATTGCCCGTGCCCGTCGCGGAAGGGTTCGCCGCGCTCCTCGATGCGTGCTTCGCTCCCGCGGAGTTCGTCGCCATCGCTCCGGCGCGCGAGGATGACGCGGGCGAGATCGTGCCGACGCGCGGTGTGACGATGACGCGCGACGATTGGAAACAGCGCGTCGCCGCGAAGGGCGGCATCGAAAAGTGTTTCACGACGACGCTCGGGCTATTCGTGCGGATCAATCCGATGACGAAGGGCGGCGCGAAGAACGAAGACGTCACCGCGTTCCGTCACGTCCTCGTCGAATTCGACCGCGACGACAAGGGCACGACGATCCCGAAGGAACAGCAGTTCGCCGCGATCCTCGCGAGCGGGCTTCCCGTGTCGGCGCTGATTGATTCCGGAAACAAGTCGCTCCACGCCTGGGTGCGCGTCGATGCGCCCGACGCAACCGAGTATCGCCGCCGCGTGGACATCATCTGGGATTGGTTCGAGGGCCGTTGCCTCGACCGGCAAAACAAGAATCCGTCGCGCCTCTCGCGCTGCCCGGAAGGCCGCCGCACTGTGGAAGGCGAAGTCCGCGCGCAACGTCTGCTTGCACTCGGCATCGGCGCGAAGCTCTGGAGCGAATGGGAGGCGGGGCACGCGCCCGATGGTCTGCCGAAGATCATCGGCGGCGCGGAGTTCATGGCCGTGCCGAAGCCGGAGCCGCCGCAGCTCATCGCGGGCGTGTTGCACCAGGGCAGCAAAATGATCCTCGGCGGCGCGAGCAAATCGCGAAAGTCGTGGACGCTCATCGACATGATGCTCTCAGTGAGCACCGGCGTGCTGTGGTGGGGCCTCCCCACGCAGCGGGGGCGTGTGCTCTACATCAATTTCGAGCTGCCCGATTTCGCCTTTCAGCATCGGCTCACCGCCATTGCCGGAAAGAAGGGCATCACCGATTTCACCGGCATCGACCTGTGGAATTTACGCGGCTTCGCCACCGATTTTTCCGTGCTCATCCCGAAGATTTTGTCGCGGGTGAAGGACGAGCGTTACGCGCTCATCGTCCTCGATCCGATCTACAAGGGCCTCGGCAAACGCGATGAGAACAAGGCCGGTGACATTGCATCGCTGTGCAACGAGATCGAGCAGCTCGCCGTGCAGTCCGGCGCGGCAGTCGTCTTCGGCGCGCACTACTCAAAGGGCAACCAAGCGGGCAAGGAGGCCATTGATCGCATCGGCGGCAGCGGTGTCTTCGCGCGCGATCCCGACGTCATCCTCACCATGACTCCGCACGAGGAGGAAAACGCCTACGTCGTGGATCTCACGCTGCGCGCGCTGCCGCAGCTCCCCGCGTTCGTCGTGCGCTGGGCTGCCTGCACTTTCGAGCGCGACCCGAACGCCGACGCCACGCGCATCAAGACTATCGTCAAGCCCGGCGCAAAAAAGAAACCGGAGCCGCAGGTCCATTATCGGCGCGGCAGCTACGGCGAACGCTACGGCGCGATGTTCGAGAAAATGCCGCCGATGGCAAATCACACCGAGACGGAATTGAGTGATGTCTTACGCCACATCCGCGAGACGATCATCGCCTCGGGGGAAAGCTGCACCACCGAGCAGGCCAAGCGCATTTTCGACGGTCTGCGAGTGAAGACTTGCGGCATGCTGGTGTTTGAAATGCCTTGCTGGCGTGGCCGTAGTTATGTCGCGGAAGGAGGTGCGCGGTGAAAGCTCTACGCGCGGAAAATTGGGCCGGAAGAAATTCTCCAGCGGCCTCCCTGGGAACATTTCTTCTGAACCCTCCCAGGGAAACCTCCTATTTCTCTAAAGAGAATAAAGCGCGAGACTGCTCACACAGTCCTCGCGCGCGCTTGCGCGCTCACTTGAAGTTCGCGCAAGCGCAGGGGGAGTCTGACGCAAGCTCAGCCGGAGGACTTCGGGCATGAGCTACGAACCCGACGACTACCGGCCCCGGCAGGACCAGCACGACGCCGCCTATCGTCGCGAATACGCCGCATGGCTCGCGTCGCTCTCGCCCGAGGAATACGCGCGTGTCAAAGCCGCCGGGCTCGATCAACCGGTGCGCGATGAGCAGGGCCACGGCTCCAATTTTTCTGAACGCGATCTTGCCGAAACGCCTCTGGCGTCCGAAGAATCGCACCTCCTCGAAAGCATCGAACCAGCGTGTGACCAGCCGGGCTACCAAGCCCAACACATGGATGCCGAGGACGTGTGGGATGTCGTCCGTCGTCTGATCGGCGAGTTGCTCGTTCAGAAAAACGCGAAGCTCGCGCTCGAATGCCTAGCGCTCGCATCGGGTCTGGCGTTCCTCGGCGATTCCATGACGGAGATCGCCCGGCGCCACGGCCTCACACGAGAGGCTGTCAGCAAACGCTGCGTCGAG
>JAYWEO010000050.1:0-28551 GCA_043779225.1 Prosthecobacter sp. | reverse complement strand
TGAGCGGCTTCTGATCTTCGATGAGCAGGAATTTTTCCGCGTGCGGTGCCGCGAGCTTCCCGAGCCTTGCCTCAGTCACCTTCCCCTTCTTCTCCCACTCCGCGCGCAGCGCGGCGACAAATTCCGGGCAATGCTCGCGCGGATCAATCTTCGCGCGCGTCTGCGCATCCAGCACCCGGAAGTTCATCAGCGCCAGCTCCCATTGCGCGGAACGGAATGCGGCGCGATCCTTCCGCACGACGTGCAGCGGGCGACCCTGCTCATCCGTGGGCTGCAAGGAATCGAGCGCCGGGCCGCGGTTGTCGAAGCGCGGCCAGCGCAGCCCGGTCACTCCGGGATTCGCCGCCTCGGTGGATTTGAAAAAGACATGCGTGCCCTTCACCTCACAGGTGTCGCCATGCAGCAGCCACTCGGCGGCGGGCTGCCCTTGCAGCGTCCCGGCCAGCGCCGGGCAATGCGCCGCCTGCGCGGCGAAGATGGCGCGGTGCTCCGTCACGAGCAGATCACGCGGCCAGATCACCTCGCGCATCCGCAGCGATTGCGCGGGGGCGGCATGGATCTCGCGCAGCCGCGCGCGTAAAAGTTCCGCGGGATGAATGCAGCCGCGCTCCGCGATTTCCGAACGGATGCCGGCCATCTTCGCCGCCGTGGTCTGCGCCTCATCCTCGGCTTCCTTGCTGGGCTTGCGCTCCGCCGCTTCCGTCCACGGTACGCGTGTCCAGCCCCGCCGTTTCCACAGATGCGCGATGGCGGCGTGGAGTTGCCAGGCTTCGAGACGCTCGCCCGCGAGTGCGCGGCAGCGCAGCAGCACGGGATTGGTCCGCGCCTCAAACGCATCATCACTTTCGCCCGGCTGCCGATCCCGTTCATTCTCTTCCGGCGCGAGCAGCCCCAGCGCGGCAAGCTGATCGAGCAGCCATCTCCGCCGGTATTTGCGGCTGCGCAGCGTGCGGCGCTGACGGCGAAGCTGGCGGCGGGCGGCAAGATCGTTCGTATCTTCCGGGCACACAATCACACCCACTTCGAGAAACTGGCTCCCGAGACGCACGGAGAATCCGAGCGATGCCGTGCCGAGATCGAAACCGAAGACGAGCCCTGTGGTGAATTCCTGAATCGTCAGGCTTGTCGGCGAAATGCGTTCGCTCAATTGCTTCGACTGCTTTGATTGAATATCGCCGAGGTGATATTTCCGGGGCACGCCCGCCGTCGTGTTTTCTCGTGTCATACCGCTGGGGAGGTTGGAGGTTCGCGGCGGAGGGTGCGGGATGGGGCGGGGCTTGGCGAGGCGATTTTTTGCGGCGGGGACCGGCCTTGCGGGGGGATGGAAAAACACGGTCTGCAGACCGTGGCGCGGGGGGCGGATTGTGGCAGTATCGGGCGCATGAAGACTCCCCTCTTGCGCGCACTCGGGATGCGTGTCTGCCGGCTGCGGAACCAGCGCGGATGGACCCAGGAAAAGCTGGCGGAAATGGCGCACGTGGATGTGCGGCATGTGCAGGAAATCGAATATGGCGAGTGTGAGCCGAAGCTCTATTTGCTGATGAGCCTCTGCGAGTCGCTGGGCTGCGACTGGAACACGTTCATGGAGGGCATCTGCGGCGGGCGCGAGGCGTGTGCGCTGCGCAGGCATGAGGCCGTCCACGCGTGACTCACCCCGGCCATGCTCAAGACTTGCAGACTCGGAGATGGGGAGACGGGGAGCGGTAGCGGATTCCGGCTGGCTCCCGGCACTCTCCTGACTCTCAGCCGAGATTCCCGGCTGGCTCCCGGCAGGCTCCCGACTCTCAGCCGAGATTCTCGGCTGGCTCCCGGCACTCTCCGGACTCTCAGCCGAGATTCTCGGCTGGCTCCCACCACTCTCCGGACCCTCAGCCGAGATTCTCGGCTGGCTCCCGGCAGTCTCCGGACTCTCAGCCGAGATTCTCGGCTGGCTCCCGGCAGTCTCCTGAACCTCAGCCGAGATTCTCGGCTGGCTTTCGGCACTCTCCGGACCCTCAGCCGAGATTCCCGGCTGGCATCCGGCACCTTGGCGTGCGGTGGCAGAGCGAGGAACGAGCGCCGACACCGCCTTGGCGATGCGTGTGCGGAGAACGACGCGGTGTGCGCCCGCCCGCAATCCCCTCCCAAGGCGGCGTGGCGCTTACGCTTCCCGCCGCACTCCAAGGAGCCGCTCAGATTTCCAGTCACCAGTCACTTTTCACCACTCACGGCAAGCGCACATGGGAGCGTGCGGCCCACCCTGTCATGAGCGACTGGGACGATCTTCTCACCGTCTGGGACGAATTTTTCTGGGATGCGCCGGATGCGCCGGTGCTGCCTCCCATCCAACGCAAAAAATCCAACCGACGAACCATGAGCAACAATCCCACTCCCGACAATAACGACATCCTCCGCGCCCTCGCCGATCGCATCGCGGACGGATGCCACACGCACGAAGTCGCCATCGGCATCAAGCAAAACACGGAGGCGGCCATCCGTGCCGCCATCGCCGGGCTTTCCACCGCGGAACTGCAGGTGGGGCTAAAGAAGCTGGCGGTGGATGGGGCCTATGGCAATCTGGAGGTGCAGGACAATGCCGGCTTTGTGACGCTGACGAATTGCAAGCTGCGCCTGGCGCAGAAGCTCGGGCAGCGCTGGAGCGCGGCGTGGGAGCCGACGGGGTTCCCCGGCCAGTCCACGGCGGTGCCGACCACGATGGATCCGCGCTTCACCCTGCTGGGCGATCTGAAGGCCTATTTCACGGCGGTGCCTGCGAATGCGAGCACGGACATGGGGGCGACGGCGGCCCTGTGCGATGCGGCGTGGACGGCGCTCTCGAATGCCCGGCAGGCGGTGGCCGATGCGGAGAGCGCGCAGACGACGGCGATGAATGTGCGCCGGGATGCGGTGGACCCGCTGCGCAAGCGGGTGCGCGGGCTGATCAATGAGCTGGAGGGACTCATCGCGGACGATGATCCGCGCTGGGAGGCGTTCGGGCTGAACATCCCGGCGAACCCGAGCGCGCCGGAGACGGTGGCGAGTGTGACGGCGGCGGCGCTGGGGAATGGGCGGATCGAGGTGTCGTGGGACTATGCGACGCGGGCGGTGCGGTTCCGGGTAGAGACGTTCATCACGGCGGTGGATCTGGAATGGCAGGGCAAGGGGAGCTTCAAGGATCTCGAAGCGATCCTGAAGGGCTTCACGGCCGGACAGGTGGTGAAGGTGCGCGTGATCGCCGGGAATGATGGCGGCGACGCGGGGCCGAGCCCGGAGGCGAGCGTCACCGTGGCTTAGCCACGATGACGGGACTGGGAGACTGGGAGAAGAGGAGACTTGGAGACTATGAAATTACAGCACCCATTTATCGGCGGACTTCATCATCGAGACGAGCATGCGGAGGATGACTTCGTATTGCTCTTCAAGATGACGGGCGTCTGCCTCGGCGAGATAACCGCAGGAAGTGGCGAAGTGGATCCATGTCTGCGTCTCGGCCGCCTCCGTCTCTGCATCGCTCAATTTGCTGATGAATGCAGCTTCGTAGCGGCGCTTCCTCCACGCCTCGGTGATATTGGCCGCCACCGAGCGCGATGCACGGCGCATCTGGTCGGTCAGCGAATAGGTCTCCTCCCGGGGGAACCGCTTTGAAACCTCAAACAGCTCCATCGCCGCCGCAAATGCCTTCTGAAAAACCTCCAGTTCCGTGTGACGGGTAATCTTCACGGCCTGCATCCAACCACACCCGCCCTTCCTCTCCAAGTCCCCTCTTCCCCAAGTCTCCTCTTCTCCAAGTCTCCAAGTCCCCAAGTCCCCAAGTCCCCTTCCCATGCCCTTCAACCCCGCTCTCCCCGCCGATCACACCCAGGCCACTGCCGCCGAGATGCGCGCGCAGCTCACTTAGCTCTTTGCCGACCTCCAGCAGCGCGCCACGCAGGGCGATCTCGCCGTGGCCATCTCCGGCACGAGCAATAACAGCAACGGCGTCGCCACGCTCGGCCAGGCGGCCGACGGCAGTTACAATCAGAACCAGATGCAGGTGCTGCTCGACAAGCTCGATGAGCTGATCAACGCGCTGCGGAGGTAGGGGAAGATGTTGAGAGCTGAGGGTTGAGAGTTGAGAGTCGATGGCGCATCCCGCGTCGGAGCGCATCCCGGGCTGGCAGGCTTCGCACGCCAAAGCGTGAGACTGCGTTGCGGCTACTCGCCTTTCTTCTTTTTCCCGCCATCGGCCTTGCCGCCTTCGACCGGGACGGGGTGGACTTTTTGCAAAAGCGTCTTCATCTCCGCAACGGCATCGGCGTGCTTGGGATCGCTGGCGAGGTTGCGGAGTTCCTGCGGGTCGGCGGCGTGGTCGTAGAGTTCCGCGCCCTTTTCGCCCCCGCCCCACTCGGTGTAGCGCCAGCGCTCGGTGCGGACGCTGTGGCCGGGGATGCCGCCGCGCTGCACTTGGGTAAAGGCGGCGCGCGTCCACGCGGCGGTGGGATCGTGGAGCAGCGGGCGGAGGCTGGCGCCTTCGAGGTTCGCTGGCGGTGTGAGGCCGGCGAGGTCGGCGAGCGTGGGATACATGTCGAGCAGTTCGACGGTGCGGGCGCTGGGCTTGCCCGCGGCTTTCTGTCCGGGCGCGGCGATGATCATCGGGACGCGCGCGGATTCCTCGTAGCAGCTTTGCTTCATCCAGAGGCCGTGCTCGCCGAGGTGGTAACCGTGGTCGCTCCAGAAGACGATGATGGTGTTGTCGCGCAGCTTCAGGCGGTCGAGTTCATCGAGCACACGGCCGATCTGCGCGTCCACGAATGAGATGGCGGCGTAGTAGGCCTGCTTGCATTCGCGCGCCTGGTCGGGCGTGACGCCCATGTAAGGCCAGGGCTTCGTGGACGCGAGCGCGGGCTCCAGCGCGGTCTTTTGAAAGTCCGGCGCAATCGCGGGCAGGGTGATTTTCTCCATCGGGTAGAGGTCGAAGTATTTCTTCGGCGCGATGTACGGCGTGTGCGGCTTGTAGAATCCGACCGCGAGGAAGAACGGCGCATCCTTGTGCGCGTTCATCAGGCGGATGGCCTCGGTGGCGACTTTGCCGTCGGTGTGCTCCTCGTCCTTGCCATCCTTGTCGGCGAGGAAGGCCATCGCGGAACCGAGGCCGCGCTTCGGCGAATAGTTGATGACGTCCGTCTCTAGCGTGGTGTGGTCGCGGCCCGCGGGGTTCACGAATTCCTGCCACGACGCGGGGTCGTCGAGCCCGCTCGTGCCGATGTCGCCGGGATTGCCGTAGTGGTAGATTTTCCCGACGCGCGCGGCGTAGTAGCCGGCCTTCGAGAACATCTGCGGCAGCGTGACCACGTCGGGCATGCCTTTGCGAAAATGATACGAGAGGTCGAACACGCGCGTGGTGTCGGGCCGCAGGCCGGTCATGATGGAAGAGCGGCTTGGCGAGCAGAGCGGGAACTGGCAATACGCGCGGTCGAAGCGCGTGCCCATCGCGGCGAGGCGATCGATGTTCGGCGACTTCACGAGCGGATGCCCGTAGCAGCCGAGGTCGTTGTTCATGTCGTCCACGGCGATGAAGAGGACGTTCGGCTTGGCGCACGCGAATGATGTGAGCAGGACGAGAAGGGCGAAAAGGCGGGCGGGGATTTTCATGGCGGGGAGAAAGTGAGGTTCGAGCATGACAACACCGCGCGGCGGAAAAACTAGGACGATATTCCGCGATTCCCTTTTGCCGCGGATTGCACGCGGCGCGATGTGATGTATGTTTCGCCAAACGATGGACGAGCAATTTTCTCCGGCGAATGAGGGTGGTGATTCGTCGTCTCATGAGCCACGCGGGCTGGTCGAGCGCATCGAACATCTCATCGCGCAGCTCCCGCCGGGCGACGCGACGCGCACGCGGCTCCTGGAAATCCGCTCGGAGGTCGCGGAGCGCGAGGAGATCATGTTCGAGGCGCAGGACACGATCGAGAAGCTGGAGGCGGCACTGCAAAAGGTGACGCAGCCGGCGAACCGCATCGGCACCTTTGTGACGGCGTATCCGAAATACGACGAGGGGCGGCCCGCGATGCTCGCGCAGATCGTCGTGGGGGGATCGGAATTTTACTGCAACGTGGACCCGCGGCTCGATCTGCGCGCGTTCCGCCGCGGCACGCGCGTGCTCGTGAATGAGGCCTACGTCGTCGTGGGCGATCTCGGCTACGATCGCGCGGGGCCGGTGGTGAAAGTCGCGGAACTGCTCGGCAGCGACCGCATCCGTGTCGGCGGCGAGGCGGGGCAGCAGGGCACCATCCTCTTCCGCAGCGAACTGCTCGCAAAGGAAAAGCTGAAGCCCGGCGACGAGGTGCGGGCGGATGCAAACTTCCGCGTCGCGCTCGAAGTCCTCGCGCGCACGAAGGGCAACGAATACTACCTCGACACCGTGCCGGAGCTGCCGTGGGAAAAAGTGGGCGGACAGCAGGAGGCCATCACCGCGATCCGCGAGGCCATCGAGGGACCGCTGCTGCACCCGGAGCTTTACGAGAAATTTCATCACGCGACGCCGAAAGGCTTCCTGCTCTACGGCCCGCCCGGATGCGGCAAGACGCTCATCGGCAAGGCGACGGCGTGGAATCTCACGCAGCAGCTCCGCACGCAGACCGGGCAGGAGATGAAGGAGTTTTTCATGCACATCAAGGGGCCGGAAATCCTCAACATGTGGGTCGGCGAGAGCGAACGCATCGTGCGCGAAATCTTCGCCACCGCGCGGGAGAAACGCCGCGAGGGCTATCTGCCGTTCGTGTTCATCGACGAGGCGGAGAGCATCCTCGGCACGCGCCGCGCCGGGCGCTGGAGCAGCATCCTGAGCACGCTCGTGCCGATGTTTTGCACGGAAATGGACGGGCTCGAATCGCTGCACGACGCAGTGATCATCATCGCCAGCAATCGCGCGGATCTGATCGACCCCGCGATCTTGCGGCCGGGGCGCATTGACCGGAAAATCAAGGTGAACCGCCCGACGCGCGAAGGGGCGCAGGAGATCTACCGCATCTATCTCACGCCGAATCTCCCATACGATCCTGCGCTCGTCGCGGCGAAAGGCGGCGCGGACGCAGTCGTCTCGCACCTCGTGGATCGCGTGATTGAGGCGCAGTTCGCACACCGCGATGAGAACCGCTTCCTGAGCATCACACTCCGCAGCGGACGCAAAGAGACGCTCTACCGCGGCGACCTCGTGAGCGGCGCGATCATCGCGAGCATCGTCGAGCGCGCGAAATCGGTCGCGATCAAGCGCGCCCTCGCGACCGGGAAGGACGCGGGCATCAGCGAGGACGACCTGCTGATCTCGCTCGAAGCCGAATACGTGGAGAATGACATCTTCCCGCCGACGGACATCACCGAGGACTGGCTGCACCTGATTGATTACGATGCGGAGAATGTGTGAAGGTCTCGCCCATCCGCCCCGGCGGCGAGGCGGGCGGCAGGACGCCGTCGCCGATCGTGTAGGCTGACGCAGCATTTCCGGTAGCCGCCTCCTTCCGTCGTCGGCTGCGGGAAAGCGCCAAAAAACCACTTGCTATTTGCCGCCCACTCCTATTTCACCCTCGCGAGGGTTAGTCTCCCTCATTAAATGAAAACCCTCCTTGTTGCTCTTGTCTGGTTCGTCCAAACGCTTCCTGCTCTAACCGCTGACAAAGCGCCATCGGGGGCTGTGGGCTGCGTCGTCTACAAGCGACAAGTTGATGCAGGCGCAACGTTTGCGGAATATCGGTCCTACAAGGACTTCGGAACCGCCATCGTGGTAATCGATGGAACTGGTGGCGAACTCCGCGTATTGGATTCCTATAGGCCGCTTTTTATTCCGTATCCTAGCGATCCCGCAGCAGATCGGCAGAAAGCCATCGCTCTGCTCCAACTTGCGCGCAAGACGTATCCTGACGTGAATCGCCGCCTGACCTTAGTCGAGAAAACGTGGACTGATGCCCCGTTACGCTTCGCTCCGGCGGCTGCCATTCCGCAACCTGTCGCCTCGCCCCCGGTTTCTTCTCCAAGTAAGAATGCCGCTGCTGTAACGGAGATCGTGACCACGACTGGGATAAGGTATACCAATGTCAGAG
The DNA here is from genome assembly GCA_043779225.1 of Prosthecobacter sp. GTDB lineage: Bacteria > Verrucomicrobiota > Verrucomicrobiia > Chthoniobacterales > Chthoniobacteraceae > SXWH01. The sequence goes on along the minus strand of JAYWEO010000050.1, from coordinate 20,497 downwards.
TCTCAGGCGTCGTTGGCGACCTCGTTACTATCGCACACGATGCTGGTGTTTCCCGAGTTCGGATAGCGGATCTGTCAGAAGAAACGAAGAAGAAGTACGCTAACGAGATTAATGCCGAGGAAGTGGCGCGAGCGAAAGCCTTTGTTGCCAAAAGGGAGTCACTCATGACCGAGGGCCACCAGCAGGAGGAGGCGGCGAATTACGATAATGCCCTCGATCTTTTCCAGAAGGCCAATGTACGGGAGGATATCCAGCGAGTTGCCAGCCTCGTGGCCAAACAATGGGAAGACAAAAAGGACTACGAGTCCGCAGTCAGTTACTATGAAATCGCGGGCTTGTATCGGGAGGCCGGGCGGATTCGGACGACCCATGATCTTTCAAAGACGGCATCGCGGCGCAAATTGAGCGATCAGGAGATATTCAAACAATGCAGTCCCGCCTGTGTAACGATCCTCAGTGGCGGCAAGAGCGGAGTGGGACTCGGCAGCGGATTCTTCCTCGCAAAGGGTGGCTATATTCTGACCAACAAGCATGTGATCGAGGGTGCAACTGTGTTCGGGGTCCTCACTGCGGCCAATGAGGCATTGGAAGCAAAACTGGTTCAATCTTCGGATGTCCCGGACCTGGCGCTGTTGAAGGTCGAATTAAAGGATCATCCCGTCATCAAGCTCGGAGATTCAGACAAAGTAGAAAGCGGTGCGCATGCTGCCGCAATCGGTTCTCCGCAGGGCCAAGCGCTGAGCATTACTGCGGGAAGTATCAGCAATGCCGATCGCACCTTCCGTGACAACAAATGTTTCCAGATTAGCGTGCTGATTAACCACGGTAACAGTGGTGGTCCTTTGCTCGATGAGATGGGACAGGTGATCGGAATCAACACGTTCGGGTTGGGAAGTGCAGGACTCTCGTCGCGGAGCGGGAAGGGAATTGGCACTGATATCCAAGGCATCAACTACGCCATCAAGATCAACGAGGCAAAGAAGCTCTTGAAGGACAACATTCCAGGCTTCTAGCGGGCAATCCGCACGGCGGCGATGCCCAACACGCGAATTGCCCGACGCCGCTCTTCCTCTCGGAACAAGCGGAACAAGGGAACAAGGGCCAGACGGGTGTGAGCGGCGTGCGCCGCATGGGCGAGCTCTGGCGCGAGGGTCTGAAGGCATCCATCGACACCCAGCTCCAGCGCGAGGAGATCCGCACCATGGCACACGGTGGAGTCAAGCGGCTGAAGGCCTACTTGCCCAACATCGTGATGATTGACTTCGCCGACCTCACCAAGGGCCAGGCGATTTACGATCTCAACACGGCCGCGGATCAGCAGCTCATCTCCGCGTATCAGAATTGGAAAAAAGCGCACGCGTGAGACGCGGCACGGATCAGTCCCCCCTCACTCCCCGGCAGCGTCCGATGCGCGGGCCGTCTCCGGCGTGGCACGGGGCGATTGATTTCGCGGAGAAATCGAGGGACTGATTCTCCACTGAAGCTGGCACGCAGGCGACCGCTTCCAAGCCATGAACGACGCTCGGGGATTGCATTTCCACCGCCCGGTCGCTCTTTTGTCACAAATGTATTCCCCGTTCCGGACCGATGAGAAGACACTCGCACGGCGCGAGATCCAGATAGAGCGCAAGCAGCTGAGCATCGAGATGCGCGAGAACGCGCGCGGGCGCTTCCTGCGCATCGTGGAAAAATGCGGCGGCAAGGCGAACGTGGTGATCCTCCCGGACACGGGCATCAATGACTTCTACGCCGCGCTCGACGAGGTCATCGCCGAGACGAACGCGCAGACCGATCCCGACCCGCAGGGCTGAAAAATCCCTAGCGTTCGGTGGGCATGCGAATTGTCGCAAGACATCCCCTTTTCCCAACCACTCCATGAAAAAAGCAACCCTCCCACTCCTCCTCGTCGCGCTCTCCGGCTTTGCCTTCGGCGCGGATAATGTGCCGCCCGCGGGGTTCACCGCGCTGTTCGACGGCAAGCAGATATCCTCCGGCTGGTACGGCTGGGGCACGAAGGATCCGCGCGATATCCTCGCGGCGACGCCCGAGCAGTTTGCCGCCTACAAGAAGCAGTCCGTCGAGGGCGGCCCTGAAATCAACAAGCCAAATCCAAAGACCGGCGTGGCTCCCGCGGAGCACATCAAGGCGCACTGGAAAGTGGAGGACGGCGAACTCGTGAACGACGGCAGGGGCCTTTACCTCACGACGGAAAAAGACTACGGCAACTTCGAGCTGCTCGTGGACTACAAGATGTTGCCGAAGGGCGACAGCGGCATCTACCTCCGCGGCGTGCCGCAGGTGCAGATATGGGACTTCACTGAGAACGACGCGAAGGCCGTGGAACTCGGAAAGCCGAAGGGCTCCGGCGGGCTCTGGAACAATGAGAAAGGATCGCCTGGAAAAGATCCGCTCGTGCTCGCGGACAAACCGCTCGGCGAATGGAACCACTTCCGCATCGTGATGAAAGGCGACCGCGTGAGCGTGTGGCTGAACGAGAAGCAGGTCGTGGACAATGCGGTCCTCGAAAACTATTTCGACAAGAAGCTCCCGGCTGACAAACGCCGGCCGATCCTCGACCGCGGCCCCATCCAGCTCCAGACCCACGGCAGCGAAATCCGCTGGAAGAACATCTTCATCAAGGAACTCCCCTAGCCCGCTGCAACCTCACCTTTCACCTCACTCCCCATTGATATGAAAATCTTCGGCAACCTCCTCCTCACGCTGGTCACGATATTGGCCGGTTCACTCACGGCCGCCATCACCGACAGCGACGGCTTCGTCTCCATCTTCAACGGCAAGGACTTCACCGGCTGGGACGGCCCTGTGGACAACTACGAAGTCAAGGACGGTGCGATCGTCTGCAAACCCGGCAAGGGCGGCACCATCTTCACGAAGGAGGAATATGCCGACTTCGTCGTGCGGCTTGAGTTCAAGGTCCCGGCGGGCGGCAACAACGGCCTCGCCATCCGCTATCCCGGCAAAGGCAACACCGCCTACGACGGCATGTGCGAGATTCAAGTGCTCGACGACAACTACGAGAAGGTGAAGGGCAAGATCGACCCGCGCCAGGCGCACGGCTCGGCCTACGGGATGGTCGCCGCGAAGCGCGGCTTTCAGAAGCCCATCGGCGAGTGGAATTCGCAGGAAGTCACCGTCAAGGGATCGAATATCAAGGTCGTGCTCAACGGCACCGTGATCCTCGATTGCGACCTCAGCAAAGTGGACATGGAAACCGTGATGGCCAAGAGCAAGCACCCCGGCGCGACGCGCACCAGCGGCCACTTCGGCTTCGCCGGACACAACGACCCGGTCGAGTTCCGGAACATCTCCATCAGGAAACTCTAGAGTCTGTCATGCACTTTGAGAGGGCGGCGCATCGTCGCGTGTTCCGTCTATCGCCAGCCATCGGTGCAGATGCGCTCGAATGCTTCCCTCAACGCGGGCCACTCCGCTGCCGCTGCCTCCGCGAGCCGCGCGATCTCCCGCTCCACATCGACACGATCAAAGCGCACACGCCGGGTGCTCGTCGCATGATGATTCTGCCGCAGCTTCACCACACCGGGATTTGCGGCAGTCCACAGCCCCACATGTGATGCGTCGTAATAGCACGGTGAGTGAAATTCCGCGGGCGTCTGCCGCTTGAACTTCGGCCATGCCTCGATGGCCGCGCGGTAGCCGGGATCCTTTTTCGCCATCTCCTTTTCCGTCTCATCCTCTGTCTTGCCGCCACGCTTTTCCTCCCGGTTGCTCCACGGCACGCGCCCGTATCCGCGTTTCTGGATGGCCGAGCGCAGCGCCTTGTAAATCTGCCATTCCTCCAGCTTCACTTTTCCTTCGAGCAACAGGATGCGCAGCGCCGCCGAGTTGTATTGCGTCTCATCGCCCTTCGCCGGGAACTCCCGTTCCAGCATCGCACGCCGCTTCTTTTCCTCCGCGCTTTCCGGCACCTGCCTCCAGCCATCCGTAGTTCTTTCCATCCGGCGTCCGCACAGTGGCTCAAAGCCTGCCAACCTCACGATACCAGCGAGCCACTCCTCCCGCGCATGGTGCGCGATGCGCGTGCGCCACATCCACGGCAGGGCGATGTTCATCGAGGGCTGAGCGGTTCCATTCCCTTTTCTGCGGGAATCTATGGCCGGCTGGGAATGTCCCCTCGCCTTTCCTCGGGCTTCCGCGGCATCGGCATCCGGCCCTGCGGCGGTGGTGATGGGGGCATGGGACGTGGCGCCCGCCGCGGGCGCGGGCAGGCATGTCCGCCTTACTCCGGCTTCGGGTCGCGGCCGAGGAGGCGGGCCATGGCGGCGGCGGGCGAGACGGCTCCGTCGAGGATGGCCTTCACCTGGTCGATGATGGGCGTCTCGACTCCGAATTTCCGCGCGCACTCGAAGGCGCTGTAGGTCGTGGGCACGCCCTCGGCGACCATCTGCATGGAGGCGACGATGTCCGCGAGGCGCTCGCCGCGTCCGAGGCGCTCGCCGACGGCGCGGTTGCGGCTGTGCTGGCTGAAGCATGTGACCATGAGGTCCCCCACTCCGCTGAGGCCCATGAAGGTGTCGCGCTTTCCGCCGAGCGCGACGCCGAGGCGGGCGAGCTCGACGAGTGCGCGCGTGACCATCGCGGACTTGGCATTGTCGCCGAGGCCGAGGCCGTCGCTCACGCCGGCGGCGAGGGCGAAGATGTTCTTCAGCGCGCCGCCGAGTTCGACGCCTGGGATGTCGTCGCTCGTGTAGGCGCGGAAAAATGGGGCGGTGAAGGCGCGCTGGAGCTTTTGCGCGATGCCGCCGTCGCCGCAGCCGAGCACCACGCAGGTCGGCATCTTGCGCGCGACCTCCTCGGCGTGGCTCGGGCCGCTGAGCACGGCGAGCGGATGAGCTGGAAAATGTTCGGCAATGACTTCGCTCATGCGCAGTCCGCGGCCACGCTCGACGCCTTTCGTGCAACTGAGCAGCACCGCGCCTTCACGCACGCCGCTCGCGGAGAGCCGCGCGGCGACTTCGCGGACGGCCTTCGATGGCGTGACGAGGAGGAGCAGGTCGCACTCGCTGAGGTCGCCGAGCAATGCCGTCATCAGGATCTCTTTCGGCACTTCGATGCCGGGCAGGTAGGCCGTGTTCTCGTGCGAGTTCACGATATCGAGCACGTGGCGCTCGTCGTGTCCCCAGAGTGTGACGGGGATCTTGTTGCCATGCAGCAGCAGCGCGAGCGCGGTGCCCCAGCTCCCTGCGCCGATGATGCCGACATTGGCAAAGCTCATGATTTTTTCCTCCCGAAGCGGTTCTCCGTGCCCGCGCGCAGCCGGGTGATGTTCGAGCGATGGCGCAGGATCACGAGGAGTCCGGCGACGAGGGCGAATCCCGACACCGGCCAGCCGTAGGCGTGACTCGTGAACTGCATGCCAATCGCCGCAGCCGGCAGCACGAGCGCCGCGACGATGCTCGCGAACGAGACGTAGCCGCTCATTTTGAAAATCACGATCCAGACGAGCAGCGCGATGACGCTCGGGATCGGCATGAGCCCGAGGAAGACGCCGAGCGAAGTCGCGACGCCCTTGCCACCCTTGAACCCAAGCCACGCAGGAAAGCTGTGGCCGATCACGCACGCCATCGCTGCGGCGATGGCCGTCCAGGCGGGATCCGCGTGGAGCCACCCCGCGATCCAGCGGGCGAGCCACACGGCGCCCACGCCTTTCAGCACATCGAGCACGAAGACGGGCAGCCCGTATCGCCATCCGCACACGCGCCAGACATTCGTCGCGCCGATGTTGCCGCTGCCGTGCTGGCGGATGTCCATGCCCTTGAGCTTCGCGGCGAGCAGGCCGAACGGGATGGAGCCGAGCAGGTAGCTGCAGAGGATGCTGAGGGCGATGGCGAGCACGCGCGGATGGGACGTTTCCGCAGGGCGTGGTGTCAACTTTCTTCCGCGACCGCGCGGCGGTTACTTTACCTTTTCGTAAAAGCGCAGCTTCTCGATCTTGCTGCCAAATTCCTTCAGCGGGTAGAGGCCTCTCTCCGCGGCGGCCGCAGGATCGCGCGTGAGGTAGTCGTAGCCGTCCTTTCCCGCGATGACGACGAAGTGCGTCGTGCCGCCCTCAGTGCGCAGCCGGACGATGACGGGATTTCCGCGCGCGAGATTTCCATCGATCAGCCGGTAGCTCGGATCGTCCTCATAGACTTTGCGTGCGATGCCACCAGTGACTTCGGCGGCCTTGTCCCAATCGAGCCAGCCCTGCCCTTCGTAGCCGTTGGCCTCGGTGACGAGTTTGTTGAGGCGGCCCGGATCGGTGTCGATGCCGTAGCTCGCGAGCACCATCGCGGCGGAGGACACGGCGCAGCCTTCGGCGGCGAGCGACGCGGGCGTGTTGCCGAGCTTGTCGTTGCGCCAGCGGTCGTCGGCCTGGCGGAAAGGCGGCACCTTCAATTCCAAGCGCGGACGTTGAAACGAACCGCCGCTCGGCTCCAGCGGGCCGAGGCGGTTCCACTCGGCTTCGAGGCGTTTGCGCGTCTGCCAGTGATCATAACCGTGAAATGCGAGGCTGCCGATGATGGTGAGCGCGATGAGCACGAGCGTGCGGCGCACCGCGCGGTTCGCATCGGGCTGAGGGAGTGCGAGAGGATCGTCCGGCATAGTCTTATGAGCAGCGGAGCAAAATCTTGCCGCCGCGCTGGGCGCGCTGGGCATGCGTGAGCGCCTCGGCGATTTGATCGAGTGGATACACGGCCTCGATGGGTGTGGCGATGACGCCGCTGGCGGCGAGCGATGCGAGTTCGGCGAGCAGTGCGTTGCCCGCGGTTTCACCGACCTGCTGATACCAGCGCGAGATCCAGAATCCGCGCCACGCGATGTCCTGGAAGATGAGCTGGCCATTCGGGATCTTCAGCGGCTGCCGCGCCATCGCGCCGTACGTCGCGATCGTCCCACCGGGCGCAAGCGCACCGGCGAGCCGCGTGGCGCTGTCGCCGCCGACGGCATTCAGAGCAAGGCGGAGCGGCGCGCCGCCGGTCGCGGCTTTGATCCCAGCGGAGATTTTCTCGCCCTCGACGAGCACGACGTCCGCGCCCTCGGCTTTCAATTCGTCAGCCAGTTCCGCGCGTCGCACAACATTCACCGTACCCCAGCCGAAGTGCCGCGCGAGCCGGATCACGCAGCGGCCCACGGCGGAGTTCGCGGCATTCTGCACGATCCATTCGCCGGGCTGCAGCGCGACAAAATTGCGGAGCATCACGAGCGCGGTCGCGGGATTGATGCGCAGCATCGCAGCCTGCTCCAGCGGAACATCCGATCCGATTTTCACGAGATCCTGTGCGGACGCATTCCCCGCCTCGCGCCACGCGCCGAAGCGATGCGGCAGCAACACGGCATCGCCCGGCGCAAAGCCGGTGACACCCGCACCGCATTCCTCGACGAGGCCCACGCCCTCGACACCCGGCGTGCCCGGCAGTTCGGGACGGATGGGATACTTGCCTTCGAGCACGTTGATGTCCGCAGGATTGATCGGTGAAAATTTCACGCGCAGCCGCACCTCACTCGCAGCGGGCGCAGGAAGATCCACGGTCTCCATCTTCGCGACGAACTGCGGCTCGCCGTGCTCACGGATGATGATGGCGCGAACTTTGGACATGATGCCAGTGACGATGCCGCGCTGCACGATTGCTGCAAGCCTCGCGGCAAAGTAGTCCCGCGCTTCAGCGCGCCAAGGCTCTCGGACTCCGGTGCCGCGTCGTGTTCCGGAGCGCAAACGGGTTTGCACGGTTTTGCGGGCTAAAGCCCAAGACTACTTTTTTGCGACGCAAAAAAAAGGGAAGGGCGGGCGAGCTTTCAATTGGGGGAATGCTCGCCCGCCCTTGTAGGAGGAATCTGTATCGCCGCGCTATGCGGTCGGTGCGGGTTCTTTTGGAGTACCGGCGGTCTTGAAGACAAGCTCCTTTTCGGTCGCGGTGACCTCGGCGGTGTCGCCGGGCTTGAAGGTGCCCTTCAGCATCTCCTCCGCCATCGGATCCTCGAGGTAACGCTCGACCGCGCGCCGCATAGGACGTGCGCCATAGGCCGGATCGAAGCCTTTCTCGATGAGAAATTCGCGGGCCTTGTCGTCGAGGATGACCTTGATCTCCTTCTGCTTGATGCGATCGACGAGCTTCGCGACTTCGAGATCCACGATGACTTTGAGGTCATCCTTCGCGAGCTGGTGGAACACGATCAGGTCATCGAAGCGGTTGATGAACTCGGGCTTGAGCACGCGCTTGGCCTCGCCGAGCACCTTGCCTTTCATCGAGTCGTAGGTGCCGTCCTCCTTGTCGCCGCCGAAGCCGAGCGTGACTTTCTTCATCTGCTCCGCGCCGATGTTCGTCGTGAGGATGATGATGGTGTTGCGGAAGTCGATCTTCCGTCCGAGCGAGTCGGTGAGCTTGCCCTCTTCGAGCACTTGCAGGAGGAGGTGCAGCACGTTCGGGTGCGCCTTTTCGATCTCGTCGAAAAGCACGACGGAATACGGCCTGCGGCGCACCTGCTCGGAGAGCTGGCCGCCTTCGTCGTGGCCGATGTAGCCCGGAGGCGAACCGACAAGCCGCGAGATGGTGTGCTCCTCGCGATACTCGGACATGTCGAACTGGATGAGCGCATCGCGTGCGCCGAACATGTATTCCGCGAGCGTCTGCGCGAGATACGTTTTGCCGACGCCGGTCGGGCCGAGGAAAATGAACGAGCCAATTGGGCGGCGCGGATCCTTGAGGTCCGCCCGCGAGCGTCGCAGCGCCTTCGCGACCGCGATGACGGCTTCGTTTTGGCCGATGACTTTGCCGCGCAGTTCCACTTCCATCCTCAGCAGCTTCTCGGTGTCCTCCTGCTCCATGCGGTGCAGAGGCACGCCGGTCCACTTTGCGACGACGACACGCATGTCTTCTTCGGTGACGACGATTTCCTTCTCCTCGCGCTTCTTTTCCCAATCCTTGAGCACGGAATCCTTGCGTTCCTTCGCCTGCTTCTCGGTGTCGCGGAGGGCGGCGGCTTTCTCAAAGTCCTGCGCTTTGATCGCGCCTTCCTTCTGCGCCTTGATGGCTTCGATTTCCTTGTCGATGTCCTTGATGTCCGGCGGACGCGTCATCGAGGCGATGCGCGCGCGGGCACCAGCTTCGTCCATCACGTCAATGGCCTTGTCGGGCAAAAACCTGCCGGTGAGATAGCGGTCGCTCAGCTCGGCGGCGGCCTTCACAGCTTCGTCGGTGATGCGCGCCTTGTGATGCTGCTCATACTTGTGGCGGATGCCTTTCAAAATAAGGATGGTGTCCTCGACGCTGGGTGCCTCGACTTTCACCTGCTGAAAGCGGCGCTCAAGCGCGGCGTCCTTCTCGATGTATTTGCGGAACTCGTTCAGCGTCGTCGCGCCGACGCACTGGAGTTCACCACGGCTGAGCGCGGGCTTGATGATATTGCTCGCGTCCATCGCGCCTTCGGCAGAGCCGGCGCCGACGATGGTGTGCAGTTCATCAATGAAAAGGATGACGTTTTTCGTGCGGCGGATTTCATCCATCACCGCCTTGATGCGCTCCTCGAACTGGCCGCGATACTTCGTGCCCGCAACCATGAGTGCGAGATCGAGCGTGATGACGCGCTTGTCGCGCAGCAGCTCCGGCACGTTGCCCGCGGCGATTTCCTGCGCGAGCCCTTCGACGATCGCGGTCTTGCCGACGCCTGCCTCGCCGATCAGCACGGGATTGTTCTTCGTGCGTCGGCAGAGGATCTGGATCACGCGCTCGATTTCATTCGTGCGGCCAATGACCGGATCCATGTCGCCCTTGCGCGCGAGTTCCGTGAGGTCGCGTCCGAATGCGCGCAAGGCGGGCGTCTTTCCGTCCTTCTTGCTGCCGCTGGTCGGCTGCTCCTGCGGCGAATCCTGCTCGCCTTCCGGCGGCGTGAAGTTCGGATCGAGTTCCTTCAAAATCTCATTCCGCGTGCGCTCGATATCCACTTCGAGATTCTTCAGCACGCGCGCGGCGACGCCTTCGCCTTCGCGCAAAAGCCCGAGCAAGATGTGCTCGGTGCCCACGTAGCTGTGATTCAGCGCCTTCGCCTCCTTGCCCGCGAGCGCGAGCACTTTCTTCACGCGCGGCGTGTAGGGAATGTTGCCGACCATCTTCTGATCCGGCCCGCTGCCGACCTGTTTCTCGACCTCCATGCGGACGGTCTCGAGATCGAGGCCCATCTTCTGGAGGACGTTCACGGCGACGCCCTGGCCGAGCTTGATCAGCCCGAGCAAAAGATGCTCGGTGCCGACGTAGTTGTGGTTGAACCGGTCTGCTTCCTTGCGGGCGAGTGCGAGGACCTGCTGCGCGCGGGGCGTGAAGTTATTCATCATGGTTTGGCTGAGCTATCCCCATGCCGTGCCACCTTTGATCCGCACTTCGCGTGAACTGGAGCGCTGCAACAGGGATGCGATGCACATTGGAGCGCCTCCGCGATTTACGCAAGGTGCGACATCGCGGCGCGGGGAAATATTTTTCATGGGCCAGATTTGCCGCCTTGGCGCACTTGCCTTCGCATCGGAACCGTGTCAGAAAGCCCGTATGAAATCCCCCGCCCTCCTCCTCGCCGTTTTCACCGCATCCACCCTTTTCCTCCACGCCGAGGTCGGCCCGATCCGGCTCACGGTCGAGCAAGTCCGCAAGCTCGAGGTGAAGACCGACAAGGGCAAACCCTCGCACGACAAGACTCAGGTGGTCTCGCTCAAGATCCGACTCGACAACAATTCGGCGGAGGCTTTCGACGGTCTGAGCGTCAAATATTGGTTCATCGGGCACGCCGTGACCGAGCATGCCTCCAAGCCGCTCGTCGAGGGAGAGCGAAAGGCAGCCCTCGCCCCGCGTGGCAAGGAGACTGTCGAGAGCGAAGTCGTCTCCAAAACGTACGCCGAGGAGCATTACGATGTCGCAAAAAAAGGCGCGAAGCCGACCAAGGTTCCGGCCTCGGGCGAGAAGATTGTCGGCTATGCCGTGCGCGTGATCAAGGACGGGAAAGTGCTGAGCGAGTATTACAGCGATCTCGCCTACAAGCCTCTCATCAAGTAAGCCGCGCGGCCACCTATTCGGCTGCAAGCATCGTGGCCGAGCCGTGCCGCTGGATCGCGATGCCGCGCGCAATCGCCGCGGCGAGCTGCTCCTGATATTCGCCACTGCCGCATCGCCTGCCTTCGGACGGATTGCTGAAGAAACCGCATTCCACGAGCACTGCCGGATACTGCGCCTTGCGCAGCACGCAGAAATTCGCGGTGTGGATCCCACGCGAAGATGCACCGGGAAGCGCCGCGACCTGGTTCAGGATATTGCGGGCGATCTGCGCCGAGCAGCTTGAATTATAATACACCTCGGTGCCGCTCACGCCCGACCGCGGCGAGTCATTGAAGTGGACGCTCACGAAGATCACATTGTGCTGCCGGTTCGAGATCGCGGCCCGCGTGTTCAGCGGGATAAAGGTGTCGTCGCTCCGCGTCATCACCGTGCGGAAGCCCGCTGCAGCCACCTTCGGGCGGAGGTGCATCACCACGTTGAGAGCCGCATCCTTTTCACGGCCTCCGTACCGTGAAGTGGTCCCGGGGTCATGGCCGCCGTGGCCGGCATCGAGCACCACGCTGGCAAAAGTCCGGCTCGTGTCCTTCACACCGCCCGCGCAACCCGAGAAAAGGAAAGCCGCCATTCCCAAGACAGACAGCACGGGCGAACGACGCACCTTGCCACAGGCGGATGGTTCGCGGAAAGTTGCCGGGATGTTCTTCATGTCAAAGTTCGCTTGGTGGAAAGTCGTGGCACTTCTCGTGCCAGAAGCGATCCTGTGTCAAGCAGCCGACCCGCCCAAACCCGACACCAGCCCTCCTGTGGCCGCACAATCACCATTCACCAATCGACTCGCAAAGGAAAAGTCCCCCTACCTGCTCCAGCACCAGCATAATCCGGTGGACTGGATGCCGTGGGGAACGGAGGCCTTCGAGCGCGCAAAAAAGGAGGGCAAGCCCATCTTCCTCAGCATCGGCTACTCGACGTGTCACTGGTGTCACGTCATGGCGCACGAGTCGTTCGAGGACGAGGTGACTGCGAAATATCTCAACGAGCACTTCGTCTGCATCAAAGTCGATCGCGAGGAGCGGCCCGATGTGGACAAGGTGTACATGACCTTCGTGCAGGCGACGACCGGCAGCGGCGGCTGGCCGATGAGCGTGTGGCTCACGCCAGATCGGAAGCCCTTCATCGGCGGCACCTATTTTCCACCGACGGATCGCGGCGGACGCCCCAGCTTCCGCAACATGCTCGCGCGAATCGCCGACGGCTGGAAGACGGATCGCGACAGTATCGTGAAACACGGTGACGAGGTCGCAAAGCAGCTCAACGAAGCCGCGGCGAGCGCGGCATCGAGCGCCGAGAAGCCCGGCCGCGCGAGCCTCTACGGAGGACTCGGCCAGCTCGTGAAACGCTTCGACGGTGAGCACGGCGGCTTCGGCAGTTCGCCGAAATTTCCGCAGCCGAGCATCCTCAATTTTCTCCTCCGCATGTCCGTGCGCCGCGGGCTCGGTGCGACCCCCGAGAGCGAGGAAACCGATCGTGGACGCGCTCGCAAGATGGCGCTCTTCACACTGGAAAAAATGGCCGCGGGCGGAATGCACGATCACGTCGGCGGTGGATTTCACCGCTACTCGGTGGACACGTTCTGGCACATCCCGCACTTCGAGAAAATGCTCTATGACCAGGCGCAGCTCGCGAGGGCGTACGTGGATGCGTTCCAGCTCACGCACGATTCGCGCTGGGAAAAAATCGCGCGCGACGTGCTCGACTACGTCCTTCGCGACATGACGGACAAGGACGGCGGATTTTACTCCGCCGAAGACGCCGACTCGCTGCTCGAACACGGCAAGCCCGAACACGGCGAGGGAGCATTCTACGTCTGGACGAAAGCGGAAATCGAACAATTGCTCGGCGAAGATGCCGCGCTGTTCATCCGTTTCTACGGCGTGGAGGCCGATGGAAACGCGCCCGCCGGCAGCGATCCGATGAATGAATTCCACGGCAAGAACACACTCATCCAGCGGTTCTCAATTTCCGACGCCTCGAAGTTTTTCAAGAGGCCAGAAGCCGAGATCGAAAGCTCGCTCGCGAATTCGCGCGGCAAACTTTTCACCGTGCGCGCCAAACGCCAGAAGCCGCATCTCGACGACAAGATCATCGTCGCATGGAACGGCCTGATGATCTCCGCGCTCTCCCGTGCTGCGCAGGTGCTCGGTGAGCCGCGCTACCTCGCCGCCGCGCAGCGCAGCGCGCGCTTCATCCAGGCAAACCTGTGGCACGACGGCGCGCTGATCCGCAGCTTCCGACAGGGCGCCAGCAACGTCCCCGCGTTCGCCGACGACTATGCGGCGCTCATCGCCGGACTGCTCGATCTGTACGAGGCCGACTTCGACACCGCATGGCTGAAATGGGCCGTCGAATTGCAGGCGAAAATGGACGAACGTTTTCTCGACAAGGAACACGGCGGATATTTCCAGACCGCGCCGGGCGCATCGGACATTTTGTTCCGCACCAAGGAAGACTACGACGGTGCCGAGCCCGCGCCGGGCAGCGTCGCCGCGGCCAATCTGCTGCGCCTCGCGCAGCTCACCGACTCAAAGGAATTCCGCGAGCGTGCCGAAAAAGCCATTGCAAGCGCGGCCGACCAACTGGATCGCCTGCCCAGCGCGATGACGCAGATGCTCTGCGCCGTGGATGCGTCGCTCGCGAAGCCGCGGCAGATCGTCATCGCCGGCAAGCGGGATGCGGCGGATACGCGGGCGCTGCTCAAAGAAGTGCGAGCCGTATTTTCCCCGAATCAAATCGTGCTGCTCGCCGATGGCGGGACAGATGAGAAATGGCTCGGTACGAAGCTGGAATTCCTGCGCACATCCGCACCTGTGGACGGAAAGGCCGCGGCGTATGTCTGCGAAAACTTCACCTGCCAGGCGCCGGTCACCGATCCTGCAAAGCTGCGCGAACTGCTCGCGCACTGAACCACCGGATTCAACATCGTGCGATTTTTCCTGAATAGCCTCGCGGGCACTCCGTCAATCACTGGCGAACGGCCAAACTTGCGCAGACATTCCTGTCGGCGCTAAAAGCAAGGCTCCAAGAACAACCAAAAACACACCATGAAAAAACTCCTCATTGCACTCCTCATCGCTCCCCTCTGCGTATTCGCCGCCGACAAGCCGGCCGCTGCAAAGGCGGAAAAACCAGCCGCACCGAAAGTCGAAAAAGCGGACAAGTATCAGGTCACCGGCCCTGTGGCCGAAGTCACCGACACGAAGATCGTCGTGATGAAGGGCACCGAGCGCTTCGAGGTCTCGCGCAGCGCGAACACGAAGGTGACCGGCGACCTCAAGGTCGGCGCGAAGGTCACCATCAAATATGTGATGACCGCCGCCACGGTGGACGTGAAGGCCGACGACAAGAAGGAAGCGCCCGCGAAGCCCGCCTCGCCTGAAAAGGCGCCGGTGAAAAAGTAACTTTCCCGCGCACTGCGCGAATCATTGCAGCCTCCGTCCGCGATCCGGACGGAGGCTGTTTTTTTGAAGCACCGAGCGACGTGGCCGGAGAGGACGCACGGCGCTCCTTCGGCGGGGCTCCGCTACTTCCCGAGTTCCTTCACCAGCATCCAGACAGTCACACGGCCGACCGTCTGCAGGCTCGCAGCGCTCAGCTTGTCCACCGTGTCGGCGGAGGTGTGCCACGGCGGATATTCAAAATCGATCACATCCATCGCCGGGATATGCGCGATGTCGCGGAGTGGCGAATGGTCATCCTGGATGTCTCCGGGAAAGAAGCCGAAATGACGGCGAACGCCGAGTGCTTCGGCCCCGGCAAATAGCGCGCCCGAGAGATTCGCAGGGGTGCTTGGAGGGAGCGTGACGGTCAGGTCCGCATCGCCGATCATGTCCCACACGATGGCGAAGCGGAATTGCTTGGCGCGTCCATTTCTTTGAAGCTCCTGCGCATAAAAGCGGCTGCCGACCAGTCCATCCGGGCCGGTCTCGGTGGGATCGAATTTCACGACTGCCTCCTCGCCGTCGAAGAACACCAGCTCGATGCGCGAGGCCAGCGCCGGGGCCTTCGCCAGCACGCGGGCGAGTTCCAGCAGCGCGCCGGTCGAGGAGCCGCCGTCATTTGCGCCGACAAAACGGACGCTGTCCATGCGCTTCGAATCGTAGTGCGAGCCCACGATCACGCGCTGCGTGTCACGCGGGGAGGAGGTGTTTTTTTGGGCCGGAAAACGCGCGATCAGATTGACAAAATGAAGGGCGCCCTGCTTCGGGACCGGAGCATGCTCGAACTCCTGGGGCTCCACTTCCCACCCTGACTTTTCGAGTGAATCAGCGATCAGTTTCCGCGCCTGCGCGAGCGCCGCAGTGCCCGAGGGCCGCGGCCCGATGTCCACCTGCCTGCGCACCTCGGCGAGCGCATTTTCACCGGAGAATTCCTCCCAAAGCCTCGCCGGAATTTCCCGGGATGATACCGCATCGGGTTCCACATCGGCATGCTTCTTCTCCGAACATCCCGTGCATGCGAGGAGTGCACCGGCGACCAGCACGCCGAATGAGCGCATGGGCAAAATGAAAGATGTCCGCATCACCGCGCCGCTATTGCTCGTCCGGAATGCCGATGAGCTTGAGCAAGCGATGGAGGTCATCGTTGCCGTAGTACTCGATTTCCATGCGCCCCTTCTTCTCCCCGTGATGCATCGTGACCTGCGTGCCGAGGTGCTGGCGCAGCCGGTTTTGCAGGTGTGCAATCGCGGGTTCGATCTGCGGGCTGCTCGATGCGCCGCGCTTCGGCTTGCGTGTGCCGTTGCCGGCAAAATGATCGGCCACGAGACGCTCGGCGCCGCGCACGGTGAGTCCGCGGCGGAGCGATTCCTCGGCGAGCGCGAGCTGTTCCTCGTGGCCCTTTGCGCTGAGCAAGACCTTCGCGTGGCCGACGGTGAGGCGCTGCTGCACGACCCACGTCTGCACCTGCGGATGCAGGTCGAGGAGGCGCATGGAATTCGCGACGGCGGCGCGGCTCTTGCCGACCTTCTGCGCGATGTCCTCCTGCTTCAGATGAAAGTCGGTCGCGAGCCGCTGGAAGGCGCGCGCCTCTTCGATCGCGTTCAGATCCTCGCGCTGGAGGTTCTCGATGAGCGCGAGTTCGAGGACGTCCTGATCACTCGCCTCGCGGACGATGACCGGCGCTTCCTTCAGCCCGACGCGCTGCGCCGCACGCCAGCGGCGCTCACCGGCTACGAGTTCAAATTTTTCGCCGGCACGCCGGACGATCAGCGGCTGGATGACTCCCTTTTCCCGAATGCTCTCGGCGAGTTCCTGCAAATTCTCGTCGCGAAATTCGGTGCGCGGCTGCCACGGCGACGGGATGATCTGATCAATCGGAACGGTCTGAATGCGCTCCCCGGCCTCCACACTTGGCGTGGGCGAAGCGACGCGCGGATTGATGAGCGCGCTGAGACCTTTACCGAGGGCGGGTTTGACCATTCGGCGACGCTAGTACGTCGAAACGGGCGCGGCAATGCGAAACGCAGCCGAGATATTCCCGCCGTGAAATTCTCCCAAGGCGGCTTGCCTTCGAGGGTAAAGCCAGCGACACTAACCCGCTCCAATGAAAACCCTCATCGCTCTCCTCACCCTCGGCACCATCGCTTTCGCAGGCGAAAAACAGCTCTTCAACGGCAAGGACCTCACCGGCTGGAAAGGCTTCACCGAACTGTGGTCCGTGAAGGACGGCTGTATCACCGGCCAGACGCAGGCCGACCCGGCGAACCCCGGAAAATCCACTTTGAAAAGCAACACCTTCCTGATTTGGGACGGCGAAGTGGGTGACTTTGATCTGACTTTCAAATACAAGATCACGGACAAGGACGGCAAAGGCGAGGGCTTTGGAAACAGCGGCGTGCAGTATCGCAGCAAGGTCGTGGATCCTGCCGGCTTCGTGGTCGCGGGCTATCAGGCGGATTTCGAAATCGGCAAGACTTACAGCGGCATCCTTTACGAGGAAAAGGGACGCGGCATCCTCGCGAAACGCGGCCAGAAAGTCGTGATGACCGAGGGCGAGAATCCGAAGAAACCGAAGATCGAAGTCACGGGCGAAGTCGGCAAGTCGGACGAAATCCAGGCGGGCATCAAGCAGGGTGAATGGAACGAATACCGCGTGGTCGCGAAGGGCAACCACCTGCAGCATTTCATCAATGGCAAGCAGACGATCGATGTCACCGATCAGACTGCGGAAGGTGCGAAGACCGGGGTCCTCGCGCTGCAGATCCACCAGGGCGCGCCGTTCATGGTGCAGTTCAAGGATCTCATCCTGAAGACCGAATAACGCTCGGGCCGAGAGGCCATCCTCCCTTTTCCTCCCCTTCATCCGCGCTCCCGAGGCGGAATTCGAAGGCGGAGCCTCAGCACGACTGTCAGCCCAATGTCAGTCGCACCGAAGGATCCCCGCCTTCGAATTCCGGCCCGGGAAACATCACGCGCTCTTGCGCAGGGATGCGTCCTCGGCGATGGCTGAGCCCACGGTCCGGATCAGTTTCCCGATGTCATAGGGTTTCGACATCGCGCCGCAGAATCCGGACTTCCGAAAATCGCGCATGACCGGATCGCTGTCGTAGCCGCTGGAGACGATGGCCTTGAGATTCCGGTCAATGGCGTGAAGCTGCTTCAGAGCCGTGACGCCATCCACATCGCCGGGAAGGCTCAGGTCGCAAATCACGAGCGCGAATGGAGACCCGGATTCCAACGCCTCCTTGCAGGACTCCAGCGCGAAGGCCACGGAAGTCGCAGTCGTCACCTCAAACCCGGCCGAATCGAGAACGCTGCTCACGAGCATGCAGATGGCCTCCTCGTCGTCGAGGATCAGAATCCGGGTCGGTCCTGAATCCCGCTCAGGAGGCACTTTTGCGGGCGGTGCCATTTTTGGCATCGGAAGGATGGTGCAGTTAGTGTCAGTCATATCAGGGTTATGGGCTTGTAGTTCTGTGAGAATCTTTTCTGGTGTGGCTGGTTGCGAATATTCTTCCTGTAATTCCGGATTCATGAATGCCTGCATGTCATGGCTCAGTATCTGGGCGCGAATCGCAGTCTTTTTCGCCTCCAGCACCCGCTGATGCGAAGATGGATCACCGGGGCGGGACATCAAGGCGAGGGACAGATTGCCCAGCACTGACGTGAGCTGATTGTTCAGATCGTGGGTGAATTTTTCCACCGCGGCACGGACATCAGGAGCCGCGTGGAATGACTTCTGCGGCTCTGCCGGAGCTTCCGCCAGTGCCCGGTGCACCAGGGCCAGATAGCCCCTGCCGGTGGTCAGTTCCACGGGAGAGAGCAGCATTTCCACTTGGGCAAAGTCTTCCCCGCCGCGCTTCGCGGTCGTTTCAAAATTCACCGGGCCGTGCTTGGTCAGTTCGCTGAGTGCAAGCGGCTGCGCGATGATTTCAGTGAGCGATTCGCCGACAATCCTGTCCGCGGCGCGGTTGAAGACTTCCTCGGAGGCCGGATTCGCCGCACGCACGGTGCCGTCTGGCGAAAGGACCAGCACGGCCTCGTCCGTCATCAGCAGCAAGGCACGCAATTCCGCCTCCGCATTGTCCGCCCGGCGGCGCAGTTCCTCTTCGCGGAGGTGCATGTGCCTGTAAAGGAGCGATGCCGAAAGTCCAAGGACACCGGCGAGCACCGCGAGAATCACGGTGAACACCGGATACGCGTCTGCGTGCGTCGCGGCAAATCCGCTCGCAGGAAATGGGCTGGCCAGAAGAACCGCGCTCGCGAGATTGCTGCTCTTTGCGATTCCCTTTGCAGAAATGGCAGGCGCTCGGGCGGAGAGTTCAGGATTAGGCTGACAGGGCTGGTGTCGCATGGCTGGCTGCTAAAGAGCCGATGCCATGCCAGATTATAGTAATTATATTCCGTCTAATAATTAACAAGGCTCACCACTGGCGTCGCTCCCAAAGCCAGACGGCCCGCGAGGAACCCAAGCTCCATCAGAAACTCCGCCCGCACCACTTGCGCACCGCACTCGTTCAGCAGCTTGATCGCCGCCGCCGCCGTGCCGCCGGTCGCGAGAACATCGTCAATCAGCGCCACCTTCTCGCCCTTGGCCACCGCGTCCACATGCACCTCCACCGTGGACTCACCATATTCGAGTTTGTAGGACGCGGAGTGCACCGTCCACGGCAGCTTGCCCTTCTTGCGGATCGGGATGAAGCCGAGACCGAGCTGGCTCGCGACCGCTCCGGCGAAAATGAAACCGCGTGCATCGATGCCGACGATCTTCGTGACGCCGAGGCCGTCCAATTCGGCCGCAAAGCGATCAATCACACTGCGGAACAGCTTGCCGTCTGCGAGCACGGGCGTGATGTCCTTGAACACGATGCCCTCCTTCGGAAAATCGGGAACGTCGCGGATGGTTGCGCGGAGCTGTGCGTTGAGGTCCATGCCGATCGTTTCGCAGAGCGTGCCCGCCTAGGCAAGCCTCCGTGGCCGCGCTTGTGAAAGCGCGGGCTGACTTTCCCCGCGCAAAATGCAGAAAGTGCCCGCGCTTTCACAAGCGCGGCTACGGACACATCACGCCGCGCCGCCGACTTCCTCAGCTTCTGCGATCCCTTCGCTGTGCAGGTCGCCGCTCTTGCCAAAGGCCTCGGCGACACTTGGCACGGGCGTCGCATTTTCGCCGCCGAGAATGTCGCGCCCCTCGTGCGCCTCGTCGCGGCTGCGGAATTTTACGCCGACGAGCTTCGACACGCCGTGCTCCTCCATCGTCACGCCGTAGAGCGCATCGGCGCGGGCGATGGTGCGCTTGTTGTGGCTGATGACGACGAATTGCGACTGCTCCACGAAGCGATCGAGGATCTTGATGAACCGGCTGATGTTCGACTCGTCGAGCGGCGCGTCCATTTCGTCCAGCACGCAGAACGGCGACGGCTTCACCATGTAGATCGAGAAGAGCAGCGCGACCGCCGTCATCGTCTTCTCGCCGCCCGAGAGCAGCGTGATGCTCTGGAGCTGCTTGCCCGGCGGCTTCGCGATGATCTCGATGCCGCTCTCCAGCGGATCGTCCTCCATCGAGAGCACGAGGTTTGCCTGCCCGCCGCCGAACAGCTCCTTGAACATCTCCTGGAAGTTCACGCGGATCTTTTCAAACGTGTCCGCGAAGAGCGTCTTCGTCGTCGTGTTGATCTTGTTGATCACGCCGAGCAGCTCGTCCTTCGCATTCGTCGTGTCGGCGATTTGCGTTTCGAGGAATGTGTGGCGCTGCTCGAGTTCCTCGAATTCCGCGATCGCATCGAGATTCACCGGGCCCATGCCTGCGAGACGCGTGTCGAGTTCGCGCACGATGCTCTCGATGCGCGCCCAGTCGGGCTGGCCTTGCAGTGGGGCAGGCGACCCGCCTGCCGCAGCCAGTGGGGCAGACGACTCGTCTGCCGCAGTCTCATCGGGCGACTCGCCCGA
>JAYWEO010000049.1:0-14124 GCA_043779225.1 Prosthecobacter sp. | reverse complement strand
TCAGCCGCACGCTGTATGCGTGGGCGATCGAAAAGTTCGGCCTCGATCGGATCAAGATGATGGCCGTCGTGCAGGGCACGAAGATCAACTTTCTCAGCTACCGCAAACGCGCCATCGCGCTTTCGCTCGCCGTCATCGTCGGCTCGATGGGCTACTTCGCCTACCGCGGCGACCGGAACTACGGCATTGATTTCAAGGGCGGCGATCTCATCGTCCTCGAAGCCAACGGCACCAAGCCCGACGACGGCCACGTGCGCAAAGTCTGCGAAGAACTCGGCCTGAAGGAAGTCGTCGTGCAGAGCGAAAAAGGCGCGACCGGCCTCGACTACGTCTCCGTGCGGTCCGAGAAGGAAACCGGCCTGAAGGTGAAGGCCGCGCTGTTGGAAAAATTCCCAGAAGCAAAATTCAAGGTCAGCCAGGAGGAGACCGTCGGCTCGCTCGTCGGCAGCGAGCTTAAAAAGAGCAGCGCCCTCGCCCTCGGCCTTGGCATGCTGGGCATCTTTCTCTACGTCACGCTGCGCTTCGAGTTCAGCTTCGCAGTCGGCGCGATCGTCGCGCTGCTGCACGACGTCATCATCACCGTCGGCGCATTCGCACTCTTCGGCCGAGAGCTTTCCCTTGTGACCGTCGGCGCCATCCTCACGATCGGCGGCTACTCGATCAACGACACCATCGTCGTCTTTGACCGTATCCGAGAGACCATCAAGAGCGGGCGCGCGGGCAGTCTCCACGAAATCATGAACATGAGCGTGAACGAGATGCTCGGGCTAACCTTCCTCACCAGCGCCGCCACACTCATCCCGACCATCGGCCTGTTCGCATTCGGCGGCCCGGTGCTCCGCGATTTCGCATTCGCGATTCTCGTCGGCGTCATCACCGGCACCTACTCCTCCGTCTTCATCGCCGCGCCCATCGTCCTCTGGTGGAGCCGCCGCGGTGGCCGCGATCTCCGCAGCGAGCTGAAGAAGGGCAACCAGGCGATCATCCCAGCGTAGCACTTTGTGACGCGCTTGAAAATCGCGGTCATCCTGAGCGCAGCGAAGGATCCCGTGGCATTGCACGAAGTCGTCCAAACGTGGATGGCCGGAACTTCTCACTCTGTCGCCGTGAGTTCTGGATGAACTGAAATTCGGACGTTCTACTTCGCATCGAACGCGGCGCGGAGCACAAGCTCTCGCACTATGGCGTGTGGGACTATTTCGGCTTCGGCGCATTCGCCGACGATCACCACGAGCGCGACCGCCTCGGCCCCTTTGCACTTTCCCGGGCACGCGAGCGCGGGCACGACATCGCACTGTCGCCCACATTTGTGATCGGCGACACGCCGCACGACATTTCCTGCGCGCGCGCCATCGGCGCAAAGGCGTTCGCCGTCGTGACCGGGGCATTCAGTGCGGAAAATCTCGCACCGCATACGCCGGACATCCTGCTCGAAGACCTCAGCAACATTCCCGCAACGCCCCACGCACTCGGACTCTGACGTCGCTCAGGCAAAACGATCCGGCGACAGCAATGTGAGATCGTGTGATGGCGGTTCGCCATCGAGCAGCTCGGAGACAAGCCTGCCGGTGATCGGCCCGAGGCTGAGGCCCATCATCGCATGGCCCGTGGCGGTGGAAAGATTGTCATACGCGCCAAACCGCCCGACGTACGGAAGCCCGTCTGGCGAGCAT
Source organism: Prosthecobacter sp. (assembly GCA_043779225.1). Taxonomy (GTDB): domain Bacteria; phylum Verrucomicrobiota; class Verrucomicrobiia; order Chthoniobacterales; family Chthoniobacteraceae; genus SXWH01. The sequence goes on along the minus strand of JAYWEO010000049.1, from coordinate 12,451 downwards.
GGCCGCAGTCCGCTCCACGGACGGATGCCTGCAAAATCATCCGGCGAAAAATCGGGGAAATAGCGTGGGACGGCCTTGATGATTCCGCGCACGCGCCGCTCGTTGATACGCTCATCCATCCCTGCAATTTCCATCGTGCCGCCGAAGCGCAGCGAACCGCCCATCGGCGTCACCGCGATGCGCGCCTCGGTGAGAATCGAGCAGATCTCCGGCGACTGACGCGGGCGCTCAAGTGTCAGCGAATAGCCTTTGCCCGCCTGCATGGGCAGCCGCAAACGCAGATCGCGCGCGATGGAGGGCGACCATGCACCGCCGCACAGGAGAAATTCATCGGCGACAAAATCACCGCCGATCGTGCTCACGGCCTGCACGCGCCGTCCGTCCACACGCCAGCCGTTCACTTCACTGCCAAAGCGAAACTCGGCACCCGCGGCTTCGAGGGAGCGCTGCATCGCAGTCATCAGCCGGTTCGGGGAGAGATGGCAGTCCTTTGGAAAATGGACACCGCCGGCCACATCCATGCGCAGACCGGGATCGAGCGCGGCGAGCGACTTGGCATCGAGCACCTCCGCCGGGACCCCGAGTTCATTGGCGTAAGCGGCAGCCTTGGCCTCCTCGTCGAGCGCATGCCGTGTCTTGCAGAGCATGATGAGGCCGCGTTTCACGAGGCCGAAATCGAATGATTCCGAGAGTTCCTCAAAGCAGGCACGGCTCGCAAACGACAAATCACGAATGAGCGGTGCTGCCCGCCGGACATGCGCACGCGTCGAGGCGCGCAGAAATTTCCAGCCCCACGAGATCAGGTCCCAGTCGAGGCGCGGCTTGATGTAGAGCGGCGACTCGGGATTCCACATCCACTTCAGCGCAAGCGCGACGGCACCGGGCGCGGCGAGAGGGATGAAGTGACTTGGCACGACCATCCCCGCATTTCCAAATGAACAGCCGTCACCATCATGGGGACCGCGCTCGATGATCGTCACGCGATGTCCGCGCTTCAGGGCATAGTGCGCAGCACAAAGCCCGATGATCCCGCCGCCGACGATGACGATGCTCCTGCTCACGTCGCCTCAAATCGCCGGGCCGATGCCCCAGCAAAACGGATCATCCTCATCGAGCAGCAGCGTGCCTTCGCCCGTGATGTGCGCGCGGCCTGTGATGGTGGGCGCGATGATCCCCTGCTCACGATCGATCCATCGAAAGCTTCCGGTGAACTTGCTGCCGATGACGCTCTCCTGCGTCCACATCGCACCCTCGGCGAGTTTTCCATCGGCGGCGAGACACGCGAGCTTCGCACTCGTGCCAGTGCCGCACGGCGAACGGTCATATGCACCGCCGGGACACAGGACGAAGCTGCGCGAGTCGCCTCCGCACATTGGCAGGCCGAACAATTCAATATGATCCACTTCGGGAAACCCCTGCGCGTTCACCGCACGGCGGATGCGCGATGCGCAGTCGGTGAGTTGCGCCACATTCGCCCCGGCGAGCGGCAGGCCGTGATTTTCCACGAGGAAAAACCAATTGCCGCCCCAGGCCACATCGCCGGTGATTTCGCCGATGCCCTCGACCACGATGCTCACACCGCGCGTCTCCCGATGGCTCGGCACATTCTCAACGGACACCGTGCGATCCGGATTCAGCGTGGCCGCGACGACTCCCACCGGGGTCTCGATGCGATGCACGCCGGGCGTGATTTTCCCGAGATGCTCGAGCGTGGCGATGACGCCGATCGCGCCGTGGCCGCACATGCCGAGATAGCCGACGTTGTTGAAAAAAATCGCGCCGACCGCGCAGTCGCCCGTGCTCGGCTCGCAAAGATGCGCGCCGACGAGCACCTCGGAACCGCGGGGCTCATTCACGATCGCGCGGCGGAACCGGTCGTGAGTTTTCCGGAGCACTTCGAGCCGCTCAGCCACCGTGCCTCCGCCGAGATCCGGGCCGCCGCCTGTGACGACCCGCGTGGGCTCGCCGCCTGTGTGTGAATCCACCATGCTGATCTTCCGCATGACTCAGGCGCGCGGCGGCGGATCTCCCGGATGGTTTTCGGAGAGCTTCGGGAATTTGCGGTGGATGAATTTTTCCAGCGGCTTGCCGAAGACGAGAATCACGAGCGTGAGGCCCACGCCGAGGAGTGCCACTTTCCACATCCCGGCACCACACAGCACACCGAGCGCCGCCGTGAGCCAGATGGTCGCGGCAGTCGTGATGCCATGCACCTGCGTGCCGCCCGTGTCGCGGAGAATCACGCCCGCACCGAGAAACCCGATGCCCGTGATGATGCCCTGCATGACGCGGCTCATGACATTCGCCTGGAGCGTGGTGTCGGATGCCGTTGCGATGCCGAGGCTCGCGAGGATGAGCAATGCAGAGCCGAGCGAGACGAGTGCATTCGTGCGGAGGCCGGCGGGCTTGCCTTTCAGTTCGCGATTCAGGCCGAGCACCGCACCCGCGAGCGCGGCGCTCCCGAGGCGGATGGAAATCTCCTGCCAGCCGAGGGTGTGGATCAGGTCCATGGCTGATTGCGTTCAAAAGGATCCGCGAACCGGCAACTGCGGATCATGGGTGGTCTCATCGTTCCGGCAGACTAGGCGACCACAGCGCGCGGAGTAAATCGGGGAATTTTCATCGGCCACGCGGCTCGACGCCGAGCAGATGCCTGACGAGAAAGTCCGCCCGCCGACGGCTGCCGTACGGCGACTCCGCAGCACCGTGATCGCTGCCGGTCATCACGACCAGGTCGAAATCCTTGTCCGCCTTTTCCAGTGCGTTCACGACCTGCATCGTCGAGGCCGGGTCCACGTTGCGGTCCATTTCGCCGACGATGAGCATGAGCTTTCCGGTGAGTTTCGCAGCGTGGGTGACGTTGGAATTTTCCGCATACCACGGGCCGGTTTCGCCAAGCCACGCCTCGTTCCACCAGATTTTGTCCATGCGGTTGTCGTGGCAGCCACAGTCAGCGACGCCGACTTTGTAAAAGTCCCCGTGGTGCAGCAGACCCGCGAGCGCGTTCTGCCCGCCCGCGCTGCCGCCATAGATGCCGACGCGCGTGATATCCATCCACGGGCGCGTCGCAGCGGCGGCCTTCAGCCACGCGATGCGGTCGGGAAAACCGGCGTCCTTCAAGTTGCGCCACGCGACATCGTGAAAGGCCCGCGAGCGCCAGTTCGTGCCCATGCCGTCGATCTGCACGACGATGAAACCCAGCTCTGCGATCGCATGCTGCCGCTGCTGCCGTCCCCATTCCTTCGGCACGAAGCAGCCGTGCGGCCCGGCGTAGATTTCCTCGACGACGGGGTACTTTTTAGCGGGATCAAAATTGGAGGGCTTGATGATGATGCCGAAGATGTCCGTCTTTCCGTCGCGCCCCTTCGCGGCGAAACGCTCGGGCGTCGCCCAGCCCGCGGCAGTCAGCGCGCTGGCATCCGCTTTTTCCAAGACGCATACGAGATTGCCGGTCTCCACGTTGCGCAATTCGGTGACGGGCGGCATGTCCACGCGCGAATAGGTGTCCACAAGCCAGCGGCCATTCGGCGAGAGCATGAGGCCGCCGCCGCTGTCGCCCTTGCGCGGCGCGTGCGTGCCGTCGCCATCCGTGAGCAGCGTGAAACCGCTGCCGTCGAAATTCACGAGGGCGAAATGGACGAAATACGGATCCTGCTCCGGCTTCACACCCGCGACGCGCAGCCAGATCTGGCGCTTCTCTTCGTCCACCCGCACGACCCCGCGCACGACCCACTCGCCATGAGTGATCGCCGTCATCTCGTAGCTGCCGACGGAAGGAGGCGGGCTGATCTTTTCCGCACCGGATGAAGTGCCCGCCTCCTCCCGTCGGCGGCTACCGAGGTAGAGATGATTCCATCCGTCACGCTCGCTCATCCAGATCAGCTCATTCGTGGCATCCAGCCAGCGGGACCACGTCTTCTGCGAATAGTCCACAAAGGTCGCCGACTTCTCCTCCATGAGCGTGTGCGCCGCACCAGTCCTGGCATTCACGCCGACGATTCGCAGCACCTGATGCCCGCGCTCATTGTAGAGGAAAGTGAACTGCGATGAGTCCGGCTGCCAGCGCAGGTCGGAGATATCCCACGGCTTTGCCAAGAGCGAATCATCCACCGCAATGGGCTCGCGCTTTTCCAAATCGAAAAGCACCGGCCGCTCGTGGCGGATGCGGTCGCCGGGCTTGAGATACTGGTGCGAGTGCAACTTTGGCTGAAGAAGCACTTGCGGATCCTTCGGATCCTTCGGCGATGATTCGATGAAATGAACCGTGTGCTCCTGCTCAGGCTTCACGCGCAGCGCGACGGCGCGAGTGCCATCCGGCGAAATGAGCACAGGCTCGTGATACGCGTCATCCTTTGTCCCGTCGCGCGTGAGCTGCGACTCCTCGCCGGTGTCGCGGTTCTTGGTCCACACATCGAAGTTGCGAACATAAGCGCGCAAAGGTGATTGCGGATTGCGGATCGCAGATTGCGGATTTTTCCCGCCATCACGCTTTTCCTGGCTTTGCGTCTTTGCGTCTTTGCGCGAGCCATCGATCAGCGCCTCTCCCCCGCCCTCGTGTGCCTCAAAGACACCGAGTCGCTCACGTGCATCGTTTTCCACGACCCACACATGCCCCGCGAACGTGTGCTGCTCGAACCGCTCGCCCGGTCTGATCGTCGCGTATTTTTTCCGCGCGCCAGTCGTGCTGATCCACCAGCACACGGCGTTGCCCTCGGTCTTGTTGATGAACGTGATGTGCGTCTGCACCTCGCTCGCACCGCTCGCACCGCTCGCACCGCTCGCATGCGGCACATCGAGCACCGCGGGCTGAGTCACATCCTTCGGTGGCTCACAGCCCGCGCGACGCTCGCCCTTCACGCAGTCCACAAACACGTTCTCGAATCTCCCCGGCGCGATCTCCACACGATACCAGAACGAATCCCCGCCCGGAAGCCAGTGCGGCTCGACGCGAGTGCGGAACACCTTGCCCTCCGTCCGCTTCGCGAGCGAAGCAGCGCGCTCGTAATCGGCCTTTGTCCCCTGGGCAAAAGTGGAAGTCGCGGTGAGACAGACAAGCGCCGCGCGCAGCAGAATGGGGGGCATAAATGGTCAGATGCCCGCGCGTTCAAGCAGGCTCGCGAGCACCTTCGTCGCCTCGAAATGCTCGGCTGCGATCTCATACGCCGCGCGGCAGTGCGCCTTGTAGTCGGCGTTGATCGCGCGCACGTGCTCCACTATTTCGTCCACGGTGCGGAATGACAGCAGCCCCCTCGTTCCGCAAAGGCCACCGTAGATTTTTGTGAAGCCCGTCTCCTGCGTGATCGCGGGCCGGCCGCTCGCGAGGTAGCACGCGGTGCGATCACTGAACCAGCCGGTTCGCAGGCGCACATATTGATCCTTCGCCACGGTGAACTCGCCCTTCGAGCGCCGGATGTAGTCGCGGTATTTGTCCCAGTGAATGCTGATGTCGTCCGGCGGCGCGAGCTGCCATTTGTTTTTCAGGAAAAGCGCGCGCGTGTCCGCGTCCCCGATGTTCGTCGTCATCTCGAATGTCTCGCCCGCACGCTTCGGGCCCCCGACGAATTTCAAAAACTCCAGCGACTTGCTCCACAGCAGTTTTTTCCCGCGCCACTTCATGTCCTTGCGGCCGCTCGTGTTCCAGTTCGCGATGGTCGTGAAGGTCGCCTTCGCGGGCGGCGCGGTGCGCGTCTTCCAAAAATCCGTGACGACCGGCTGGCGCGTCGGCAACCAGCGGAAGCGATGCACCGGCACGGGGAAATCCTTCGTGCCGACAAGTTCGCCAAACGTGAACAGCGCGCGGTGCCGTTTCAAATATGCGCGCGTTTTTTTCTCGCCGAGATCCACGCGGATCTGCTCCACGCCGGGATCGCTTTCGACGTAGAGGATGTTTTGCGACACGAGCAGGTCCTCGTTGAATTCCTGCGCGCCACAGACGTTCAGGATCGCATCGGCGGTGCGGTAAAGTTCGCGCAGTTTTTTCAGCGGCATTCCCGCGGTCGGATTGCCGGGGATGAAGCGCGCGCAGTAGCTCCAGCGGTGCTCGAATCCAAACTGCCGCGCGAGCCGATCCAGCACCTCGGCGGCGTAGCGGTAGTTCTCGTTCTCCTCGTAGGTCACGGGATTGTAGGGATATCGCGCCGAGTCCTCGATGTAATACACCTCATGCCCGAGGCGCTGCAGGCCGACGATGTAGTGGATGTGCTGCCAGATGACGCCCGCAATCGGGCAGCCACCCATGAAGCCCATGACGATGATGCGCTTTTTTTTCATTACTCTGTTTACTCGGGAACGCGCTTTGCAAACCGCGCGGGATTGCCCGCGACGATGGTGCCCGGCGGCACGTCCTTCGTCACGACCGCGCCGGCGGCGACCACGGAATTGTCGCCGATGGTCACACCCTTGAGCACGATCGCGTTCATGCCGATCCACACGTTGTTGCCGATTTTCACCGGCTTCGAGCGCACCGCTGCGAGCGGGCGCGCGGGTTTGTTTTCAAAGTAGGGCGCGAGTGCCTCCGCATCGATCATGCGCTGCGCTGCACCGACGGGATGGAAATCGCTGTCCGCGATTCCCACGCCCCACGAGATGAGGCAGTGCGAGCCGATCTCCACGCGCGTGTCCGAAGTGATCAGCGCGCCGACCATGAGCGTGAAATCGCCGACGGTCACATGCGCATCCGCCGCCACGGCAAACTGGCATGCGGCATACACGCTCACATGCTTTCCAAATTCGATCGCCGGCTGGCGCTTGCCCTTGAAATGCAGGAAGCACTGTGCGCTCTCGCAGTAGAACCCCTCGCCCCACGTGACGTTCTCCGGCACGCGACGAGGCGACCAATCGTGCTCGATGGTGCGGTCGGTGCGGACATTGCTCATGCGGCGGACATAGCCGACGCGCGGTGCGACGCAAACAACGAACTGTCACCACCTCAGGACCGCATTCGACTGGCGGGAAAGCTGCTCTCTGCTATTTTCAAACTCAGTTTCACGAAGAAATGCACAAGGCAGACATCCCCAAGAAGACCATCTACCGCCTCTCGATCTACAATCGCGCGCTCCAGAGGCTGCGTGAAAATGATGTCGCCACCGTCAGCTCCGAGGCACTCGCGACTGCCGCCGGGGTGAAGCCGACCCAGCTTCGCAAGGACCTCACCTACTTCGGGCAATGGGGCACGCGCGGGCTCGGCTACAATGTCGCGGAACTCAGCAAGGCGATCACCGGAGTGCTCGGGATGGCAAAGCTGCAGCCGGTCATCCTCGTCGGCGCAGGCCAGCTCGGCACGGCACTGCTGCGCTATGGTGGTTTCGCGCGCGAGGGCTTCGAGGTCGTCGCCGCCTTCGATGAGGATGTGGCGCGCAAACGCCCGACCGATGTGCCGATCCCGATCCTCCCGATGGAAAAGCTCGCCAGCTTCATCCGCGACAAGAGCGTGAAGCTCGCGATCCTCACCGTGCCTGGCAAAGTCGCGCAGCAGGTTGCAAACCGGCTCATCGAATGTGGCGTGCAGGCCATCCTGAATTTTGCGCCCGCGGTGCTGCACGTGCCGGAGCGCATCGCGGTGAACAACGTGGACCTCGCGATCCAGCTCGAAAATCTGAGCTACTTTGTGAAATGAGCCGCGCGCTCGCGGGGAGCGGCACGCTCGCGGAAATTGCCGCGCCGGAATTCGACCTCGCGCTCACACTAGGCTGCGGACAGGTCTTTCATTGGCGGCGTCATGGCGACGGCTGGCTCGGCATGATCGGCGACACGCCGTGCTATGCGGAGCAGCGCGGAGAAAAACTGCTTGTGCCGCGCGGCTTGGAAAAAATCGCGGCGCACTATTTTGCCCTCGATCATCCGCTGGGGAAAATGCGCGCCACATTTCCGGATGACCCAGCGATGAATGCGGCGGCGACCGCATGCCTCGGGCTGCGGCTCGTGCGGCAGCCCCATTGGGAATGCCTCGCGACATTCATCACGAGCGCGCAGAAGGCGGTCGTCCACATCGCGCAGATTTCGCACACGCTGCGCGAGCGATATGGGCGCGCGCACGAGTGGAATGGTGTGCGGCTGTTTTCCTATCCCGATCCCGCCGCGCTCGGCGCGCTGAGCGAGGGCGACCTCCGCTCATGTGCGCTCGGCTATCGCGCGAAGAATCTCCTGCGCACCGCCCGCATGATCGCGGGTGGCGAAGTGGATCTCGGCGCTGTCACACGACTCGCGGACGCGGAGGCTTCGCTCGAATTGCAGCGCCTCGCGGGCGTGGGGCCGAAGGTCGCGGCGTGCGCGCTGCTGTTCGGCTTCGAGCGGATGGCGGCGTTCCCGATCGATGTGTGGATCGAGCGCATCCTGCGGAACACCTACTTCCCCCGAAAAAGAAAGGTCACCACGAAGCGTCTGCGCGAGTTTTCCGCGCGTTACTTTGGGCCGTTCGGCGGCTACGCGCAGCAGTATCTCTTTCACCACGCGCGGACGACCACGCCACGCGGAAAAAAATCCCGATGAAATTCGACGCAGCACTTTCACCCTCCGACATCAGCCGCCTGCCCGAACGCGACCTCAGCCACACGACGTGCGTCGTCTTCGACGTGCTCCGCGCGACGTCCTCGATGATCACCGCGCTCGCAAATGGTGCCGCAGAAATCCATCCCGCGAAGACGATCGAGGAAGCGCGGGCGCTGCGAACGGAAATGCCGGACGCACTGCTCGGGGGCGAGCGGCATGGCGAACGCATCGAGGGCTTCGACCTCGGGAACAATCCCTTTGAATATGCCGCGACCGCCGGAAGACGGATCATTTCCACGACGACGAACGGCACCATCGCACTCCGCGCCTGCGAGCGCGCCGGGCGTGTGCTCGTCGGCGCGCTGCTGAACATCGCCGCGCTCCGCGATGAACTTGCGCGCACAAGACCGCCCGAGGTGCTGCTCGTCTGCGCAGGCACATTCGAGACCTTCGCGCTCGAGGACGCGATCGCAGCCGGGGTGCTGGCCGCGGAATTTCCCGATGCGGAACTGACAGACGCCGCGGTGGCCGTGGTCGCATCTGCGAAGCGATTCGCCACCCCGCTCGACGGACTGCTCGCCGCGCGGAACGGCTGCGCGCTCATCGCAAAAGGCTGGAAGAAACAGATCGAGTGGTGCGCTGAAGTCTCGCGTTTTGGCGTGATCGGTGCGATGGATGGCAGGATCATCCGCAGCCTTTGACCCCAGCCGAATCCAGCCCGAACGTCTTCCGCCGATGGCTTGATGCATTCGTGGCATTGCCCGACCGCATCAAGCTCCCGCTTGCGGTCCTCCTCGCACTGCTGCTGCACGCGCTGGTCTTCGTGCTCGCATGGGCGTGGCCGCTCGTGGTGCAACTGCTGACGAAGTACTCGCTGCTCCCCTCAGCCTGCAGCCGGACGTATGTCGCGGCGACGCCGACTCCTCCGCCAAAAAAACTCGAGGTCACACTTTTCACCCCCACGCCGACGCCAGAGCCAAAAATCGCGGCGACGCCGACACCGTCGAAGCTGCCTGAAAAGGATGAGCAGTTGCTGAAGGAACTTTTCGCACAGCTCCCTCCCGAGAAGCAGCGCGAGTATGTGGACGTGGAGGGGCTCGCGAAAAAGAAGAACACCTCGAAACAGGCACTGCTCGAAAGCTGGCGCGACAGCGTCGCTGCGAGCCGGAAAAAGGGCACGGGCACCGATCCGCTGCCGAGCATCGACGGACTGGAGAACATGGAATTCCGGCATCTCACAAACAGCGCGGAAAGCATCGGCAAACCACAGAATCCTCCCGAGAGCGCAAACGCCACGCCGCCACCCGCGCAGGGCGAGATGCCGTCGCTGTTCAAACCGAAGCCGGTGGACCCGAAGGCCCAGGCTTCGAACGCGACTCCCGAGACTGCTGTGGCCGCGACACCCACACCCACGCCCACACCGATCCTTGTCGCGAAGGCAACGCCTCCGCCGAACATCTTGTCCGTGACGGACGCCGCCGCGGATCAAATCCCCGTCTTCCTGAACCGTCGATCCGATCCGAACAGGCCCAAGGCCATGGCGAATCAGCAGCCCGAGCCAGATCCCACACCCACGCCGACCCCGCAGCCGACCGCGACGCCGCCGCCGAAACCCACACCCACCGATACCTCCCATCCGAAGCCGACGCTATTGCCAACCCCGACGCCGCAGGATTCGCAGAACAAGGCGCCGACGCGGCCGCAATCCGTCATCGTCGCGACGAAGCTCGATTTCAAAAACAACCAGCCGCGCCCTGTGCCAAATCCCGGCTACTCGCCGCAGATGCGCCGCACGAAAGTGAACGGCGCGGACATGCCCGAAGGCGAGGACGGCGCGGACTCGGTCGCCACTCCGCTCGGCCGCTACAAGAAAGCAGTCAGCTCCGCCGTCGGTTCGCGATGGAACTATTACATCCGCCAGCGCATGAGCCTGCTGCAGACTGGAAAAATCACCGCCACTTTCAGCCTCGATGCGCGGGGCAAGGTGCGCAGCTTCCGCATTGAGGAAAATACCTCGAACCGCGCGCACGCCGCACTGATCGAGCAGGCGGTGCGCGAGGCGGAGTTCGATCCGCCGCCGCCCGAGGCGCTGCGCAACGGCGCCTTCGAGTATCCCATGAGCTTTCACCTTCTCTGATTTAGCATGATCCCAAACATCCCGTCCGCCCTGCTCCTCGCCGTATTCCTTGCCATGCACCCGTCCGCACAAGGTCAGGAAGCTCCCGCAAAATCAAAACCACCGGGGAAGAAGACTGCTGGGAAAAGCGGCGCTCAAACGGCTGCCGCTTACACGCCGAAGGTGAAAGCCGCGATGGCGAAGCGCTGGGGGACCGAACTCGCGCCGCACATGGCGGAGTTTTCGCAGGGCGATCTGAATGTCACCTTCAAGCTCGACGCGGAGGGCAAGGTCACGGAATTCACTGTGCTGAAGAACTCCTCGAATGAGCCTTTCACGAAGTTCTGCGAGCAGTTTGTCCGCGGGACGAAATTTGAAAAGCCGCCGGCCAGTGCGCTCACCCAAGGCCAGCTCGAGATTCCCTTCACCTTCACCATCCTCTGACCATCCATGATCGCGCTCCCAATCCTCGCCGCATCCTTCCACCAGATTTACGAATTTTTCCACGGTGGCGGGTTCTTCATGTTCCCGCTGCTCGCGTGCTCGATCATCTCTGTGACCGTCGGCATCGTCTGCGGCCTCGCACTGCGGCGGCACCTCGTCGTGCCGGAGGAACTCGAAAAGGAAATCGAGCGCCTCGCGCCGAACGACACGCCGGACGCCGTCGTGCGCCTTTCGCGCTACGTGCGGAATGATCCGTCCACGCTCGGCCGCATCGCACAGGTCGGGCTCTCGAACCTGCATCAGCCGAAGGACGAAAATCAGAACGCCGTGCAGACCGTCGCGCGCCACGAGATCGGCCAGCTCGAGCACGGGCTGCACGTGCTCGAGATCATCATCGGCATTGCGCCGCTGCTCGGGCTGCTCGGCGCGGTGTCCGGCCTCGTGCAGGTGTTCGGCGCATTCGGCGGCAGTGCGAATCAGAGCGACCCGCACACGATCGCCAAGGGTATCTCCGAGGCGCTCAGCACGACCGTCGTCGGCATCGGCATCGCGATCCCCACGCTCATCGCGCACGGGCTGCTGACGAAGAAAGTCGAGAAGCTCGCGTCCGACATGGAACTGCTCATCTCGGGGCTGCTCACGAAATGCTACAACCAGAAGGGACGGCGCGGATCGTTTGAATTCCCCACGGAGGTGAAGGCGTGAATTTCATCGGACGCCGCAAGAAAAAACCCGAGGTGATCATCGTCTCGCTGATCGACATCTTCGCGATCCTGCTGATTTTCGTGATCGTCACCACGACGTTCAAAAGCGAGACGCCCGCGGTGACGATCAAGCTGCCGGACTCCAAGACCGCGGTGATCGCCGAGCGCGGCGACGAGGCGCTGAAGCTTTCCATCTCGGAGCGGAAGGAGATTTTTCTCGGGGCAAAACAAGTCACCCTCAAGGAACTCCGCGGCGAACTCGACAAGCTGCTCGCACTTCCGAATCCACCGAGGCTCGCGCTCGCCGCCGACGAACGCGCGCCGGTCGGCACGCTCATCGCGGTGCTGGACATCCTCAAGCAGGCCGGCGTGAAAGGCGATCTCGCGGCATTCACGGAACACGTGGCGCAGTAGCCGCGCTTGTGAAAGCGCGGGCACTTTTTCGCAGTGCAAACAGCGAACCGGAAAGATCAGCGCGCGTTTGCACAAGCGCAGCTACGCGAGGGCGTCAGAGCGTTTCTGGCTGCTGGAGCAGCTCGACAATCCGCTTCAGGAGTCGGCCAGCCGCGCCGCCGTCGAGCACGCGGTGATCGAAGCTCAGCGTGACCTGCGCCTCGGTGACGGGGACGAACACGCTCTTCTCCTTGTCCCAACTCGGCACCACACTTCCCGCGCCGAGTCCGAGCACGAGGGTCTGCTC
>JAYWEO010000048.1:0-7302 GCA_043779225.1 Prosthecobacter sp. | reverse complement strand
GGACGGCTGGAACAATGCGGGCACCGGGCACGCGGGCATTTGCGAGCTGAGCTACACGCCAAAGCGCGAGGAGGACGGGTCGGTGAACGTGAACAAGGTGATCGAGATTTTCGAGCAGTTCGAGCACTCGAAGCAGTTCTGGAGCTACGCCGTCGCGAGCGGGATGGCAGAGCGGCCGAAGGACTTCATCAATCCCGTGCAGCACATCAGCTTTGTGCATGGCGACGAGCAGGTGGATTTTCTGAAGGCGCGGCATGCCGGAATGGCGGCACACCATTTCTTCCGCGAGATGGAATACACCACCGACCGCGCGAAGATCGCGGGCTGGGCGCCGCTGCTGCTCGAAGGCCGCGGCAACGTGCCGATCGCCGCGACGAAGATGGATGCGGGGACGGATGTGAACTTCGGCGAGATCTCGCGCAAGCTTCTCACGTGGCTCGGCAAGCAGGAGGGCTGCGGCATCGCATCGGGACATCGCGTGGTCGGCCTGAAATGCAAGGGCGAGGGATGGGAAGTCAGCGCGAAGAACCTCGCGACGGGCGAGGTCCGGGTGAGTCGCGCGAAGTTCGTCTTCGTCGGCGCGGGTGGCGGGAGTCTGCCTCTGCTGCAAAAATCCGGCATCCCGGAGGCGAAGGGTCTCGGCGGTTTCCCGATCGGCGGGCAGTGGCTGATCTGCGACAATCCGGAGATCGTCGCGAAGCATCAGGCGAAGGTGTACGGCCAGGCGCTCGACGCCGCCCCGACGATGGCCGTGCCGCATCTCGACACGCGGATTCTTGATGGAAAAAAGACGCTGCTCTTCGGACCGTTCGCCGCGTGGACGACGAAGTTTCTGCACAAGAAAGGCAGCGTGACCGATCTGCCTTTCTCCGTCCGTCCGGACAACATCTTCACGCTGATCAAGATCGGCATCCACAATCTGGACCTCGTCCGCTACCTCGTGCAGCAGGGCACGCAGAGCATGAATGCGCGGATGAAAGTGCTGCACGTATTCTACCCGGCGGCACAGGCGAAGGATTGGAAGCTGATTGATGCCGGCATCCGCGTGCAGGCGATCAAAAAGACCGACGGTGAGGCCGGCATCGTCCATTACGGCACCGAGGTCATCACCGATGCGAACCGCACTATTTCAGCGCTGCTCGGCGCATCACCGGGCGCATCCGTCTCGGTGAACATCGTGCTCGAGGTCATCAAGAAATGCTTCCCTCAACTGCTCGCCAGCCCCGAAGGCCACGCGCGGATGAAGGAGATGATCCCGACGTACGACGTGGACATCAAGCTGCCCGCGAATGCCGATCTCTTCCGCGAGGTCCGCAAGCGGGCGGACGAGATTCTGCAACTGGGAACGCGTTAGTCTTCACAGTTCGCCCAGGGCACTCAGCGCTCCCATGATCACGAAATGAATCCCCGCATTTTCCACGATGTGAACTGGCAGCCATGATGCGCGTCGCTTTCACAATGAAGCTCAAGCCCGGCTTTGAAGCCGAGTATCAGCATCGCCACGACGCGTTGTGGCCGGAGCTTGCGGAGGCGTTGCGGGACGCGGGCATCAGCGATTACTCGATCTTTCTCGATGAGGAGACGCGGACACTTTTCGCCGTGCAGAAGCGGAGCGACGACAGCACTGCGGAACAGCTTCCGGAACATCCCATCGTGAGGCAATGGTGGGCGGGCATGGCTCCGCTGATGGAGGTGAATGCGGACAACTCTCCGGTGACCAAGCCGCTCCGTGAAGTTTTTCATTTAGACTGAAATTGCCCCATGAACGACAAAATCTACCTCGCAGTGGACTGCGGCGCGGAGAGCGGCCGCGTCATGGCCGGGCTCTGGGACGGCGCGAAGATGCGCCTCGAAGAACTCCACCGTTTCCCCACGGGCATCACGCCGATCGGCGACACGAAGCGCTGGGACATCACGCGCATCTGGGGCGAGGTCGAGCGCGGGCTCACACTGGCGGCGGAACGATTTGGCGAATCCATCGTGTCTGTCGGCGCGGATACGTGGGGCGTGGACTACGTGCTGATCGACAAGGCAGGCGAGCTGATCGAGCAGCCGTGGAATTACCGCGATGCACGCACGCATGGCATGTTGGAACGCGTGAAGGCACGCGTATCTCACGAAGAGATTTTTGCGGCGAGCGGCGCGCAGTTCATGGAGATCAACACGCTCTATCAGCTCCTCGCCTCGCACGAGCGCGATCCGGCGGTGCTCGCGTCGGCGGATCGCTTCCTGATGATTCCGGACTACTTGCATTTCAAAATGTGCGGCGCGCGCCTCGGGGAATTCACGAATGCAACGACGACGCAGTTTTTCCACCCGACGAAGAAGACGTGGTCCGTGGACCTGCTCCAGAAGCTCGGCCTGCCCACCGCGATGCTCCCAGAGGTCGTGCAGCCCGGCACGAAGATAGGACGTGTGCTTCCCGGCCTGTGCGAGCGCACCGGCCTCCATCCCGGCGTGGAGGTGATCGCACCTGCGACGCACGACACCGGCTCAGCGGTCGCCGGCGTGCCCGGTGCCGCGACCGAGGGGCGCGGACGGCTCGCCTACATCAGCTCCGGCACGTGGTCATTGCTCGGAGTTGAGCTTCACGAGCCCGATCTGTCGGAGCGCGCCTTTGAGCTGAATCTCACGAACGAGGGCGGCGTGGATGGCACGTATCGGCTGCTGAAAAACATCATGGGACTGTGGATCGTCCAGGAGTGCCGGCGTTCCTTCGCGAAAGACGGAAGCACGAGCGACTACGCGGCGCTCGTGCTCGCCGCGGAAAGTGCGCCCGCATTCCGCTCGCTCATCGATCCGGATGATGACCGATTCCTCAGTCCGCCCGACATGCCCGAGGCGATCGCGGAATTCTGCCGCGAGACCAGCCAGCCCGTGCCGTCCACCGAGGGTGAGTTCGTCCGCTGCACGCTGGAGAGCCTCGCGATCAAATACGCCACCGTGCTCAACTGGCTGAAGGAAATGACCGCGAGTCTGATCTGGACGGTGAACATCGTCGGTGGCGGATCGCGCAACCGGCTGCTGAATCAATTCACCGCGAACGCCTGCAACCGCAACGTGCTCGCCGGTCCTGTCGAGGCCACCGTGCTCGGCAATGTGCTCGTGCAGGCGCGCGCGTGTGGAGAACTCAGCTCTCTCGCCGACATCCGGCGCGTGGCGCACGAATCGAGCGAGGTCGAGGAGTTCCGGCCGGAGCACGATTCGGCCTGGGAGGATGCGCAGCAACGCTGGCGGAAGATGACTTTCAAGCAGCGCATGACCGGGCACTGAGCCCGATAGCCTGCCCCTCCTTTCGCCAGACTCACCACCACTCTCCATGAAAAAACGGATCACCCCCCTCATCACCATCGTAATCCTCGGCATTCTGGCCAGCCGCGGCTCCGCCGAACCGCGAAAGCCCAACGTCCTCTTCATCCTCTGCGACGATCTCGGTGCGCATGATGTCGGCTGCTTCGGCAGCACATATCACCAGACTCCGAACATCGACCGACTCGCGACGCGCGGGGTGAAATTCACGCAGGCGTATGCGGCGAGTCCGCTGTGTTCGCCGACGCGCAGCAGCATCCTCGCGGGCGTGGACCCGGCGCGCTCGGGCATCACGTCGCCGGCATGCCACCTGCCGCAGGTGCAGCTTGAGAAAAGGCTGACGCCCGGGAACGCAAACATGAAGGTGCTGAACGCCGACAGCCTCACGCGGCTGAAGTCGGAATACTTCACGCTGGCCGAGACGCTGCACGAGGCGGGTTATGCGACGGCGCATTTTGGAAAATGGCACCTCGGGCACAACCTCACCGCAAACGACCACTACGAGCCGAAGGACCAAGGGTTCGACATCGACTTTCCACACGCACCGAAGGCGGCGGGGCCTGGCGGCGGCTACCTTGCTCCGTGGAAATTCATCACCGATCCTGCGATCGTCGGAAAACCCGGCGAGCACATCGAGAACCGCATGTCGGAGGAGGCCGCGAAGTATATCCGCGAGCACAAGGACAAGCCGTTCTTCGTGAACTACTGGGCCTACTCGGTGCATTCGCCGTGGAATGCGCGCGCGGACTACATCGAGCAGTCCAAGAAGAC
Organism: Prosthecobacter sp.; assembly: GCA_043779225.1. Classification (GTDB taxonomy): domain Bacteria; phylum Verrucomicrobiota; class Verrucomicrobiia; order Chthoniobacterales; family Chthoniobacteraceae; genus SXWH01. Next base: position 3,222 of record JAYWEO010000048.1, on the reverse strand, counting down.
GGTGGATTTGAAAAATCCGCAGCACAACCCGCTCTACGCGGCGATGGTCCACAGCCTCGACGACGGCGTGGGCAATCTGCTCAAGGCGATCGATGACGTAGGCGTGTCGGACAATACGATCATCGTCTTTTTCTCCGACAACGGCGGCTGGGCGTATCCGCCCAAGGCGACCGACCCCGAGGGCTTCACGGACCAGCCCGCGACGAGCAATCTTCCGCAGCGCAGCGGCAAGGCTTCGCTCTATGACGGCGGCACGCGCGAGCCGTGCATCATCGTGTGGCCGGGAAAAGTGAAGCCCGGCTCGGTGAACGACGCACTTTTTCAGAGCACGGATTTCTACCCCACGCTGCTCTCCATGTGCGGACTGAAGCCTCACGCGGACGTGAAGCTCGACGGTTTCGATCAAAGCGGCACGCTGCTCGGCGAGGCTTCGCCGCGCGACCGCATGTTCTGCCATTTCCCACATGGCTCGACGAATCAGGCCGTGCAAATTCCCGGTTTTCTGCCCGGCACGTATGTGCGCAAGGGCGACTGGAAGCTCATCCGCTTTTACGCGGACAACGACGACGGCAGCGATCGCTTTGAGCTGTACGATCTGAAGAACGACCTCGGTGAGTCGAAGAATCTCGCCGCGGAAAAACCGGAACTCGTGCGCGAGCTGAACGATCTCATCAGCGGCTTCCTGAAGGACACGCAGGCCGTGGTGCCCGTGCGCAATCCGAACTTTGGCAAAGTTGCCGACGCACCAAAGGGCAAAGGCAAACCCGGCAAGGCGAACGACGACGAGTTCCCGGGGCTGCAGGGCTGGAAGGCGCGCAACTGCACTGCAACCGCGAAGGACGGGATCGTGACGGTGAACGGAAAGGGCGTGGAGCCTTTCCTCGGGGTCGGCACCGGCGCCAACGGTCCCGCGACCGTGAAATTCCGCGCACGCTGTGCAAAGGGCGGCGAAGGAAAACTGGAATGGCTCAACAACACTGCGGACAAGAAGGCCACGCCGCAGTCCGTGCCGTTCAAGCTCGCCGGCGGCGACTGGCAGGAGGTGAGCGTGAGTATTCCGGCAAACGGCCCGCTCGGCATCCTGCGTTTCTACCTCCCCGCGCAGCCGCAGCCGCTGGAGATTGATTGGATCGAACTCAAAGCCACCGGCAAACCGAAGCGCTGGGATTTCTAAACCTGCTCGCGATTTCTCCCATGAAACGCCACCTCATTCTCCCGGTTCTCATCGTCGTTGCGGCTCTCACCGCCTCCGCATCTGCGACGAAGCCGAATATCATTCTCATCTATTCCGACGATCACGGTTACGCGGATCTCGGCGTGCAAGGTTCGGTGCAGGACATCCGCACGCCGAATCTCGATGCGCTGGCGCGCGATGGTGTGCGTTTCCAGCGTGGCTATGTGAGCGCGCCGCAGTGCGTGCCTTCGCGCGCGGGCGTGATGACGGGGCGGTATCAGCAGCGCTTCGGCGTGGAGGATAATACGAAGGGCCCGCTGCCAGTGGCCGAGCTGACGATCGCAGAGCGTCTGAAACCCGCGGGCTACGTTTCCTGCCAGATCGGGAAGTGGCATCTCGAAGCGCCGCCGGAACGGAAGGAGGCAAAGGGGAAATCCGCGAACGAAGAACGCAGCGCCGGTCCTGCTTCGCAGCCATGGACTCAGGGCTTCGATGAATACTTCACCGGACCGATGAACACCTTCGCGGCGTCGCATGATTTGAAGGGAAACAAACTGCCGAACGCGCCGCAGCAACTCACGGACAAGCGCTTCCGCTGCGTGTGGCAGGCGGACGCGGCGATCTCTTTCATCGAGCGGCATCAGCGCGATCCGTTCTTCATGTACCTAGCCTTTTTCACGCCGCACGTGCCTCTGGAATCGCCGGAGCCGTGGTTCTCGAAGACTCCTGCGGATGCGCCGCTCGAACGCCGTCAGGCGCTCGCGATGATCGCGGCGATGGATGATGGCATCGGGCGGCTCCGCGAAAAACTCCGCGCCGCTGACATCGAAAAGAACACGCTCATTTTTTTCATCGGCGACAACGGCGCACCGCTGAAAAAGGGCGCATGGAATGGATCGCTGAATCTGCCGCTCATCGGGGAAAAGGGAATGCTCACGGATGGTGGCATCCGCACGCCATTCGTCGCCGCATGGCCGGGGACAATCCCGGCGGGACAGGTGTTTGAAGCGCCGGTCATCAATCTCGATGTCGCCGCGACTGCGGTGAAATTGGCTGGGGCCTCTGCTCCGGAAGGTGAGGCGAAAACCGGTGCCACTTTGGACGGTGTGGATCTCATGCCCTACATGCTCGGCGAAAAGAATGGCAGCCCGCATGACGCGCTCTTCTGGCGCTGGCGTTCGCAGGCCGCCGTGCGCGCGGATCATTGGAAGCTGATCCTGCTCGGCAAAGACGAACGCTATCTCTTCGACCTCGATAGCCCCGAGGGAGAGACCAAGAATCGCATCGCGGAGTTTCCTGAGATCGCCGCCGAGCTGGACAAGAAACTCATGGCTTGGAACGCCACCCTGCCGCCGCCGGGTCTGCCGCGCGACATCGTCGCTCAGGACCAGATGTTTTACGACGACCACGTGAACAAGACCGGGGTGACTTCAACGAAACGCCCGCGGAAAGGAAGTGGCGCAAAGACCGATGACACCACGAATAACTGGGTGGCTCGCAATGCACATGCCGAGGCGAAGGACGGCGTGCTGCACATCACTCCCGAAGGAAAGCAAAGACCCTTCATCGCTTTCCCGAATCTGAGCATCCCAGGCCCCGCCGTCGCGACCGCCAGCGTGCGTGCGGAAAAGGGCGGCAAGCTCGGCATCGAGTGGAGGCTCGATGGACAGAAGGACTTCACGCCTGTCCAGACTGCGCTTCAGGAAATCACTGCATCGTCCGAATTTCAGGACGTCACCGTGGCCGTCCCCGCCGAAGGTTCCATCGTCCACATCCGCCTCCTCCTGCCCGCCGGCACGACGGACTTGCGCCGCCTCGAACTCAAGGCCGTCAGCGGCGAGCAGGTGAAGCGATGGACCTTTGAGGCCGGTCACTAACGTGACCCATCAAACCGCCGCCTGCCCGCAAACCTCACGAGCGCGGGCGAACTCGCCAACAGGCTCATCGTCTTCGTCTCCGACCATGGTGCGTGCCCATTCTGCAGCACCCGAGATCCGAGAAGCCCACGTCGCCCACCATCACAAGGAGCGAAGGAAGTGAGGCAAATG
>JAYWEO010000047.1:0-4598 GCA_043779225.1 Prosthecobacter sp. | reverse complement strand
GCGAAGCTTCACTTCGCCGGCACGGCGACCGCACCCGCCCCGTCACCCGATCCCTTGAACATCTCCTTGCTCATCTTGATGCCGAAACGCTGCATATCGAGCTGCTGCTTGAAGGATTCACGCAGCGTGTTCACCTGATCGGGACTCAGCACCTGTGTCGCATTTTGCATCACGCGCTGCTGGTAGGCCTCCTCCTGCTGCAGCCATTTTTCCACCGCAGCATCGTCGCGCATCGCAGCCATCTGCTTCGCAGGATCGCCTCTGTTGCTCATGTCAAAGTCGCTCGTTGGCGTCTTCATCCGCTGGTCCTTCATGATCTGGAGGAGCCCGTCGCGCTGCGTCTGCTCCAGTGCCGAGCCCGCGGCGGCGAACTGCTGCTCGTGCATTGAGAGCATCATCCGGTCGCCGAGCGTGCGCTCGTAATCCTTCATCTGCGTCATTCCTTCGTCGCCGAGCACCGCCTTCAGCTTCTCGTCGTATTCCTTTTGCAAAGCGGTGGCCTTCGCGGCCATCTCCTTGGTCCCGGCTTCGTCGAGCCCGCCGTTTTTCATCGCGCCAAAGGCGGCCTCGCTGAGAGCCGCCTGCCGGTCTGCGAGGAGGCCGAGCACCTGATCGGCGACCTTTGGATCCAGCTTCAGATCCTTCGCCAGCGAGCCGTACTGCATCTTCATCGCCATGCTCATCTGGGCACGCATCATCTTCTTTCCCTCCTCGGTGCTGAACATCTTTGCAAATCCCTCCATCATGCCCTTGCCGCCCGTGTCGGTGCCGGGCTTTGGCGCTCCGGGTCCCTCTGGCGAAGCGCCTGCGACGGACGCACTTTTTGCCCGCGCGAGGGCCGCGTCGCGCTCGGCGGTGAGCCGGGCGATGTTTTCCCTCGCAAGATCGGCCTCGGCTTTCACGCGCGCCAGCTCCGCCTCCGCGGACTGCGTGGCCTTTTGCGCCGCCTCACGCGCCGCGGTCGAATCCGCGATGAGCTGCCTCAGCGAGGCCGCGCCACTGTATTGCACCCAGGCGAAGACACCCGCGGCCAATGCGAACGCGACGAGAACTGCAGGAAGGGAACGCTTCATGATGGGGCGAATTGTGATCGCCCGGCGCGCCTGCGCAAGCCCGCGTGCGGTCAAAAATCCATGCTGCCGCGCGGCCAGCTTTCCTGCGGGACGTAGCCGAGAATTTTCTCCGCCGGTGCGAGATCGAACCGCGGCTGCACGATCGCGCGGCTCACGCCGTACACGACTGCATGGCGCACATCCTCCGGCGCCTCGACCGCGCATGCGAAGAACCGCCCGACATCGCCGGGGCTGAAATACACATCGCGGAAAAGCTCGCTCGCCGCGATCTCCGCGACCTGCTCCGGCGTGCGCGGGCACCAGCCCAGCCGCGCGATGATCACGCTCATGCCGTGCATTTCCACATACGTGCGGCCTGCGGATTCCATGAACATCTTCGTCGCCGCGTACCACGCCTTCGGGCTCGGCGGATCTTCGGCACGGATCGGAAAGGGCCCCGTGGCCTGCTGCCACCAGTTCACCTGCCCGGAGCTCGCCAGCACCATGCGCCGCACGCCCGCGCAGCGCGCCGCCTCCATCGTGTGGAAAAGTCCCGTGATGTTGTTTGGCAGCAGGCTCGCGAGAAAGTCGTCATCGTCCGGCGTCGCCGCGAGATGGATGACGCACTCGATTTTTTCCATCGCGCGATCCAGCGCGGCGCGATCGGTGAGCGTGCCGATGACGCAGTCCGCCAAGCCGCGCGTCGGCGTGAGATCCAAGCCGCGCACGATGTGCCCGCGACGCAGCAGCTCGGCGACCGCGGCGCGGCCGACTCTTCCCGATGAGCCGGTGACAAGGACGCGGACGGGTGTGCCCATGCGCGGCTAGTCGCGGAAATTCCCGAACTGCAACCCGACCTCGAATTCCGACGAGCGGCAGAATGCGATCACCTCCTGCAAATCGTCGCGGCTTTTTCCCGTCACGCGGATCTGCCGGTCCTGCAATGCACTCTGCACCTTCAGGCCCTTCTCCTTGATCGCCCGGATGATTTCCTTCGCCTTGTCGCCTTCGAGTCCCTGCTTGATCACGAGATCCTGCGTGGCGTGGCCGAGCGGCGAGATCGCGGGGTCCTTCCGATCCACATTGCGAAGGTCCACGCCGCGTTTCGAGAGCTTGCCGATGACGATGTCGTGCAGGCTCTTCAGACGGCTCGCGTCCTCGGCGGAAAGTTTGATTTTCGACTCCTTCTCGTCGAGTTCGATCGTGGCCTTGGAGCCTTTGAAATCAAACCGGTTCGCAAGCTCCTTGCGCGCCTGGTTGATGGCGTTGTCGAGTTCCTGATTGTCCACTTCCGAAGTGATGTCGAATGAAGGCATGGCGGGATTGAACATCAATCGGCGCGTGAATGGAACTCCGAACCTCTGGGCGTATGTGGAAAGTCGGTGCAAAATTTTCGCCTGCCTCCCCCGCCTCTCTGCAAAGTCCACGGGATGAGCATCTGTTCATTTCCGCGGGCCTTTCAACTGTCGCAATTTGCTCACAAGCACGGGAGATGGGCGTTTTCAGCCACCGCGGAAAGTGAGAAAAAGTGGGCTCCGGGAAGTATTTTACTCTGTCGAACGGGGCCGGTGGCATGGGTTGGCACAGGCGTTGCTAACGGGGCGCTGCCAACCGACTCACCCAGCCATCGCACCAGCGCCACTCCCTGTGAGCGCTTTTCGACAGATGGGGAAGCCGAGCAAACATCAACAAACCAACCAACATCCCAAAACACGAATGAAACTGACCAAGATCATCTCCAGCCTCGCCATCGCGGCCGTCGTCGCGCTCGGCACGCTCGGAGCACCCACCCTGCGTGCGCAGGACGCCCCGGCACCTGCCGCCGCAGCAGCCCCGGCTGCTGAAAAAAAGGAAGAGCCTAAAAAGGAAGAAGCGAAGCTTCCTGAACCGACCACCGATCAGACCGTGGGAATGCTCACAGCGGCTCTGACAAATAGTGACCCCATGGCAGTGCTGAAGACCGCGAAGGACGAGAAGGGTGCCCCAGCACTGCCTCCGGCGCTGGCGAAACTGTCGCCCGAGGATCTCGCGAAAGCCTTCCCGCTTACCGCCACGTCCGACCCCGGCCACAACGGCTTCATGATGGTCTGCTCGGCCCTCGTGCTCTTCATGACGCTGCCCGGCCTGGCGCTCTTCTACGGCGGTCTCGTCCGCAAGAAGAACGTCCTCTCCGTCTGCGCGCAGTGCCTTGGCATCGCCGGTCTGGTCACCATCCTCTGGTGGGCCATCGGCTACAGCCTGGTCTTTGACGACAGCAACAAGGCTTCCGGCCTCGCGGCCTACCTCGGCGGCACGGGCAAGGCCTTCCTCAAGGGCGTCTCCAGCACGCCGAACACGAACTACTCCTACTGGGTCGGCGAAAACGTTTTCTCCATGTATCAGCTCATGTTCGCCATCATCACCCCGGCGCTGATCGTCGGCGCGATCGCGGAGCGCATGAAATTCTCGGCCATCATGCTCTTCGTGGCCCTGTGGATGTTCGTGGTGTATTTCCCGATGGCCCACATGGTCTGGGGCATCACGGGCAAAATGAACGGCGTGTGGAATGCGGACGCCGGCATCAAGGCGATCGACTTCGCAGGCGGCACGGTCGTTCACATGACCTCCGGCTGGAGCGCGCTCATCCTCTGCATCCTGCTGGGCAAGCGCCTCGGCTTCGGCAAGGAGAAGATGTCCCCGCACAGCATGGTGCTTTGCATGGTCGGCACCGGAATGCTCTGGGTCGGCTGGTATGGCTTCAATGCCGGTTCCGCAGTCGCCGCGGACGGCGTCGCCTCGAACGCCTTCATGACCACCACACTCGCCGCGGCGACCGGGGGCTTCATCTGGGCGCTCATTGAGAAAATTCACCGCGGTCACGCCTCGGTCCTCGGCTTCTGCTCGGGTATCGTCGCAGGTCTCGTTGTCATCACGCCTGCTTGCGGTTTCGTGACTGCCAGCGGTGCGATGATCATCGGCGTCCTCGCCGCAGTGGTGCCTTACCTCTTCGTGAGCATCCTGAAAGCGAAGTTCGGCTACGACGACGCGCTCGACACCTTCGGCGTCCACGCCGTCGGCGGCACGCTCGGCGCCATCATGACGGGCGTCCTCGCGACGCTCGACAGCGGCAACACGAACCTCGCCACGAACCTCAAGGACATCGTCGGCAAGACGCTCGTCTTCGAGCAACTCAAGGCGGTCGCCTTCACGCTCATGCTCTCCATCGTTGGCACGGTCGTCATCACCTTCATCGTGAAGGCAGTCGTCGGCCTGCGCCCGACGCCGGAGGAAGAAACCACCGGCCTCGACCTCACCGACCATCAGGAGGAGGGCTACGTCCTCTAAGAATTCATGTAGGGGAAACGCGGCCCGGCTGTTCGAAGCCGGACAGTCCGGGCCGCACTCTTCAAAAAAACCAACCAGCAAAATCCCATGAAAAAAATCGAAGCAATCATCAAGCCCTTCAAACTCGAAGAAGTGAAAGACGCCCTCGCCGAAATCGGCATCGAGGGAATGACCGTGACGGAAGTCAAAGGATTCGGACGCCAGAAAGGCCACACCGAAATC
>JAYWEO010000046.1:0-12137 GCA_043779225.1 Prosthecobacter sp. | reverse complement strand
CAGGTGCTCGTGTTGTGCCCGACGCGCGAACTCGCGATGCAGGTCGCCGAGGAAGTGTCGCGGCTCGCGCAGTTCAAGCGCGGGGTGAAGGAGCTGCCGATCTACGGCGGCGCGAGCTACGAGCGGCAGTTTGCCGGGCTGAAGAACGGCGCGCAGATCATCATCGGCACTCCGGGGCGCGTGATGGATCACATCGAGCGGAAGTCGCTCTCGATGGCAAATATCGGCATGGTCGTGCTCGATGAGGCGGACCGGATGCTGGACATGGGTTTCCGCGACGACATGGTCTCGATTCTCTCCAAGGCGAAGCCGGACCGGCAGACGGTGCTCTTCAGCGCGACGCTGCCGCCGGCGATCAAGCAGATGATCGCGAAGTTCACGAAGGATCCCGCGAACATCCGCATCGAGGATCAGAAGCTCACGGTGCCGGACATCGATCAGGTCTATTACGAGGTGAATCGCCGCTCGAAGCTGGAGGCGCTGTGCCGGATCATCGATCTGATGGATCTGCACTACGGCATCATTTTCTGCGCGACGAAGCTGATGGTGGACGAGCTCACCGAGCATCTGACCGCGCGTGGATTCATGGCGGACAAACTGCACGGTGACATCGCGCAGGCCGCACGCGAACGCGTGATGCGCAAGCTGCGCGACAAGAAGATCGAGTTCCTCGTGGCAACCGATGTCGCCGCGCGTGGCCTCGACGTGGATGACCTCGAAGTGGTGATCAACTACGACCTGCCGCATGACGCCGAGGACTACGTCCACCGCATCGGCCGCACGGGGCGCGCGGGCCGCAGCGGACGTGCGATCACTTTTGCCGACGGGCGCGAGGTGTGGAAGCTGCAGCAGATCATGCGGTTCACGAAGGCGCGCATCCGCCGCGAGCCCGTGCCGACCGCGGAGCAGGTCGAGCAGCGCCGCAGCAGTGCGCTGTTTGAAAAAGTCCGCACGACGCTCGAAGGCGGCGCATTCAAGAAGCACGACGTGCTGGTCGATCAACTGCTCGACGCGGGCCACACGCCCACGGATATCGCCTCGGCGCTCTTTTCCATGCTCGAAGGCGATGGGCCGAAGCCGGTGGATATCCCCGAGGACCGTCCGTCGCCGCAGAGGCGCGAATACGAGCCGCAGGGCCGCCGCGATTATCCTGCATACGAGGCGCGCACGGGCGGGAAGAAATTCGACAAGCGTGATGCGGGAGAGCGTCCGCAGGGCGGGAAGTTTGAGCGTTTTGCGCCGCGTGATTCGCGTCCGCCCGAGGGTGATCGCGGCACCCGTCCGGTGTTCCGTTCGCGCGATGATGTTTCGGCGCAGTCGCACGAGCCAGGCATGGTGCGTCTGGCGATGAATTCCGGCGCGGAGCAGATGGTGCGTCCGGCGGATGTCGTGGGCTTCGTGCTGAACGAGACCGGGATGTCCCGCGAAGTGCTCGGCGCGATCCACATCCTGCCTGCGATGACGATGTTCGACGTGCGGGAGGAGAGCGCGAAGGAAATCGTCACCGGCCTGCGCGGCAAGCGCTTCAAAGGTCGCAAGCTGATCGTCGGCCTCGCTGCCGACGCGTAAAATCAGGCCGCGTACTGCGGTCCGATCGCCAGCCGGTCCTCGTATTCGGCAAACTCGCTGGCGGTCAGCAGATCATTGTCGAGAAGTGCGATCAGGATTTTCCGCCGTCCGCGCGATCGGAGTTCTGCGAATTTTTCCCGAAGCACGCGCCCGAGCGATGTGAACCCCCACATGCCGCCGACCACGCTGATCGCCGTCGTGTAATATTGTTGCTGCGTAAAGAGCCAGATCAGTGTGCCGAGCGGTGGGCCGATCAGCGCGCCGCCGAGAATTTCCGCGAGCCACAGGCCGCCCATCGGGCGCAGAAATGTGCCGAGTTTCTCTGCACGCTGGCGGACATAATCCTCCTCGGCGACGAGGCCGCTGATGTGGCTTTCCTCCAGTTCCCGCAGCGATGCGACGGTCTGCTCGCCGCTCCGGGAGAGCGTCGCCTGCGGGGGCATGCATGGCTGTGCGTGAGTCATGGAAGTCGCCTTTGGAAAGCGATTCCTGTGCCCTGCGCCGGCCGCTCTACTCCTTCGGAGCGGAGGCGGGCGGGCGGGCTTGCTCGATGCGGGGCTTGACGTCCCACGCGGTCAGCCAGCGTTCGCCGGTGCGGCGATAGCCTCGTTTCTCCAGGTCTTTTTCCATTTCGGTGAGGTGCGCCGCGCCGTAAAAAATGCCGAGGTTCCTGCGGCCTGCGGCGACTTCACGGTCGAAGACTTCGAGTGCCTTGCGGTTGCGCTCGGTGATGATGACGGTGCCGCCATCGTGCTTTTCCATCTCGGATACGATGTCGCCAGCCGATGCGAGCTGGCGGGCCATCGCGACTTTCAGGCCGCTGGAATCGCCGAGCAGCGCGAGCAGGAGCTGGCTGCCTTTGGGCTCGGCCTTGCGATCCGAGCCGACTTCGAGCTGGGCCTCGATGGCCTTGCGCATGAGGTCGATGAACGACTCGCCTTTGTCCGCCTGGAGCTGCACGAATTCATCCATGCTCACGTCTGCGTGGACGAAGTTCTTGGTGTGATAGTCAATGCCCTCGATCTGGTGCTGGAAGTGAAAGTAGCTCCCGAGCCCGTGCATCATCGTGCTGATGATTTTGAACGCGGGACTGCGTTCCTTTTCCGCAGGCGCATCGTCTTCGTCCGGCGAAAATTCTCCCTGCTTGAGCGGCGCGAGCGGCTTCTTTTTCGCTGAGGGCTTGGGTTCGTCCGCGAGATCCGCCTTCATCTTCTGGCCATCCACGAGTTCAAAAAGCAGTTCCTCGTAGCCTGCAAAAAGTTTTGTGAGAGCCTTGTAGTATTCCGGGTCGGCGACGTGGACTGCGCCGACGAGTTCCACCTGCACGCCGCCTTTTTTCAAGGTGACGACCACCGTCTCGAGTCTGCCGCGCTTGTCGTCACCGACATAGCGGACGTATTCGCGCTTGGCCGCATCGCGCGGTTTTGCAGCGGGCGCCCCGGCTGCATTTGCCGTGCAGAAAAGGAGCGCCGGAGCAGCGAGGAGTGCGCGGAGCAGCGGATGAATCATGCTCCGCGATGGATAGCAGGCTTCAGGCGAGCCGCGAGGGAATTTACGGCGTTGCATCGCAATGCTGGCACCGTTCTACTCCGCGCCCATGACCCGCCTTTTTGCCGTGCTCATCACAACGGCAGCGCTCTCCGCCTGCTCGACGCCGAAGGAACCGCTGCGGCAGATTCCCATCGCCCATGCCAATGTGGTGCCGCTCGCATTGAGCGATGAGTTTGAATTTTCCAAGGTGACGAAATTCCTCAACGACCCGCTCTACATGAAGCCGACGGAGGATGAGATGCTCCAGTTCGAGCGGCGGCGCGTGAACTACGGAGCGATCACCGCCTTGGATTTCATCGAGCGGCGCGGCTATTACTTCAATGTGTGGTGGAGCGCGAAGCGGCAGGCGGACATCACCGTGCGACTCGAGTACCGGCAGGAAAAACTCGGCGCGCACGTGCAGGCCAAGGAAGTGCGGTTCTCATCCGCGAAGGGAACGCATGAGACGAAATTCACCGTCATCGGCGACGAGTACAAGGAGAATGGAAAAATCACCGCATGGCGTCTGCTGCTGATCGAAAATGGACGTGCCGTGGGTCTTTACCAATCATTCCTGTGGAATTGACGGAATGGCATGACTTCGAGTCCCTGCGGTTGATTTGACCGCGGGTGCATTCGATGCGATGAAAGGGTTCAATTATTATCATGAGCCTGCATCCTACGATTTTTGCGGATACGGAGAGTTGCCCGGAAGTCTGGGTTCGGATCGAGGGCAGGGGATCGTTTCAAAACAGTCCGGCGCTGAAGGAATTTTCCCGGAAGCTGATCGATGAAGGCCGACGGCAATTCGTCGTGGATCTGAAAAACTGTCCGGCGATGGACTCCACCTTCATGGGCACGCTGGCCAGCCTCGCCATCCGCCTGAACGATGTCGGCGGCGGCGATCTGTGGGTGGTGAACCGCAACGAGCGCAACACCGAGCTGCTCGCCGGGCTCGGGATTGACACGCTTTTTTCCGACAAGCCACTGCATGCCGCGCATAATGGCGAATGCAAGGAGGCCATCCATCACGCAGCCGACAAGGCCGCGACGCGCGAGGTCATCCACGAGGCCCACGCCGCCTGCGTGGCCGTGGACCCGAGGAATGCCGACAAATTCAAGGACGTCCTTGAGCACATCAAGGCGAGCGCTGCGAGGGACGCGGCGAAGTAAGGCGCCTGAAAGAGCGGGCTCCGTCCACTGTCCCGGCGGGGATTTTTTCCGCGAAGGATGAGCCGGTGTGAGCGGTCTGCCGGATTCGTGGGATTTTACAGGCACCGAATTCCGCTTGCCATCCGAGCCGCGCAGCGTTTCATTCCGCGCCCTTGAAGTCCGCGCGGTTAGCTCAGTGGTAGAGCACTACCTTGACACGGTAGGGGTCGCAGGTTCGAAACCTGCACCGCGCACCACTTCAAACAAATGGGGATTGGGCATTTGCAGACGATGTAAAAAATGGCATCGATGTCTCTGCAACACTTTTCCAGCGCGGCGAGTGCCCCCCATGGAGAGCCATGTCGTTCCATGCATCAAAGAACATCGTTTATTTTGCGTAACGACAGTCCCGATTCCATCCCATCGGATCCGACGCGATGAATGCTTTCAACCGCGAGCAACGCGTGACGTTCGACGAGCGGCAGCGGTCATTTCACTGCTGCGATTCTTGCGCTTGAAATAGGGGGGCCACCTTACGAGGTGGTATGGAACCTGCACGCCATCGGCTCACGTTTGCCGGATCACGCCGGACGCTGCCACGCCAGGGAGACAGCCGCTCTCCTAAAAATTCCATTCCGAAAACTGTCCAAAAATGGAACCGCAGCGTGTAGAACATCAAGGTGGATCCTAATCTTGAAAACCGTCATCCCAAATGCTCACAGATTTCCTGCAAGACCAAGCAGCCCTTTACGTCTCCGGAGTCATGACGGCGCAGGAGCGTGAGCAGTTTGAGCTCGTCCTCGAATTCCATCACGAAGCCCGCGGATTCGTCGCGGAAATCGCCGAGGTCTCCATTGCCTTGACGCTGGCTACCCAGTCGCACGCTCGTCTCTCGCCTTCGCCGGGACTGAAGTCTCGCGTCCTTGGCCTGGTTGCCGGTCGCCCGCAGCATTCCACGCCGGAGGCCATGGTCGTGTCCGGCCCGGATGGCCTCGTGCAGTGGATCAATCCCGCCTTCATCGCGATGTGCGGATACACGCTCGATGAGCTGCACGGAAAAAAGCTCGGGCCGATTTTGCAAGGCACTGGAACCGATCTTGAAACGGCGGCACGCATGCGCCGCGCGGTGCATCAATATCAACCTTGCATCGAGACCATCCTCAACTACCACAAAAACGGCTCGCCTTACTGGGTCGAGATCGCCATCACGCCGATCCTGGATGACAAAGGCGAACCGCTCTGGCTCGTCGCACGCGAACGCGAGCTGACCGACCGCGTCGCGGCATAGGTTGGCCGTTAGATTTTTGGGAGGAGGACATCCCTCAGTCGCACCAGCCCGCGCCGGATGCGCGCCTTGATCGTTCCGAGCGGTTCGTTGAGGCGCCCGGCGATTTCGGTCTGAGTGAGCGAGGAAAAGAACGCGAGTTCGATCGCTTCTCGCTGATCCTTCGAGAGCTTCTGAATCGCCTCGCGGACGAGCCTGCCCCTGTCCTCGGATGCGAGTGCGTCGAAGGAACTCCGGTCGTCAAACTGATCGTGCGTCTGCGACTCGCGCTCCATGTCTTCCTTCAGGCGATTGCGGCGCACGGTTGAACGCAGGCGGTCAATCGCCTTGTTGCGCGTGAGCGTGATGGCCCACGTCATCGGCTTGCCGCGCGCCGCGTCGTAGAGCGGCGCCTTTTCCCAGATCTGGATGAACACATCCTGGAGCACATCCTCGGTGGCCTCCTGGTTGTTGAGCACACGATAGGCGGTGGAAAACAAGACCCTGGAAAAGCGATCGTAAAGTTCCTCAAAGCCCGCGCGGTCGCCCTGAGCGACGCGCCGCAGCAGCGCGATCTCCGCTTCGAGTTCCTGTTCGGGCTCCATGTGTCGCGATCATGCCGGGGACGCGTCGCGTCGGCAATCAAAACGAAAAAACTTAGGAATCCCAACCGGGACTTCGCTCGTAAAGCCCCTGAATCCCATGCCATTCCTCCATCCAAACCTCGACAGCAAAGGCCGCATCATCCGCGCCATCGGCGCCCTCGCGCTGGCCGTCGCTGCATTCTTCACCTGGCCGCATTCGCGTGCCGCGGGCATCGCCCTCGCAGCGTCCGCCGTATTCGTCGCATTCGAGGCCGCGCGCGGCTGGTGTGCCCTCCGCGCCTGCGGCGTGAAGACGAAACTCTGACCCGCACTCTCACCCGCAACCGCACACCATGAGCAAGAAGTCATCATCATCGGCGCCGGCCCCGGCGGCCTCGCCTCCGCCATTCTCCTCGCCGCGGCGGGTGTGAAAGTGAAAGTCATCGAGCGACTGCCGACCGGCGGCGGACGCACCTCATCCATCGAGGCGGATGGCTTCAAGTTTGATATAGGCCCCACTTTTTTCCTCTACCCGCGCGTGCTGGAGGAAATCTTCGCCGCCGCCGGCACCTCGCTCCGCGCGGAGGTGGAAATGGTGCGGCTCGATCCACAGTACCGCATCATCTTCGGCGGCGGCGGGCAGATTGATGCAACGCCCGACATCGCCCGCATGGAGCAGCAGATCGCCGCGATAGCCCCTGGAGACGCGCCGGGTTTCCGCCGTTTCCTGGATGAAAATCGCACGAAGCTCGCGCGCATGGAACCGTGCCTCGAGACCCCGTTCCTCGGCTGGCAGGACGTGATCAACATGCGTCTCCTCAAGCTGCTCCCGATGCTCCGACCGCATCAGTCGCTCGACACTTACCTCGGCCGTTTCTTCCGCGACCCGCGCATCCGCCTCGCCTTCTCCTTCCAGTCAAAATACCTCGGCACGTCGCCCTTCCGCTGCCCGAGCCTCTTCTCGATTCGTTCGTTCCTCGAATACGAATACGGCGTCTTCCATCCCATCGGCGGATGCGCCGCCGTGACCGCCGCGATGGCCCGCGTGGCCGAACGGCTCGGCGTCGAAATCCGCACCGACTCGCCCGTCGAGGAAGTGATCTTCGAGCGCCGCCGCGCCACCGGCATCCGCACCGCATCCGGCGTGGAAAAGGCGGGCGCCATCGTGCAACTCCGCCGACTTCGCACTCGGAGCATCCATCTTTTCCCGCGATGTCGCGAAAGCGCGCACCCTCGCCGCGCAGATCAAAACGGGCTTCGTCCTCATCAACGACCTCATCGCGCCCACCGCCGATCCGCGCATGCCGTTCGGCGGCGTGAAAGCCAGCGGCTTCGGAAGCACGCGCGGCGATGAAGGGTTGATCGAGATGACTTTTCCGCACGTCGTCGCCATCCGCTACGGCCGCTCGCATCCGCACTTCGACGAACCCGCACCGGGCGACGCGCAACTTTTCTCCGCCTACATCCGCGCCGCGCACGGACGCCGCCGCTTCGCCGCGATTCGCGAACTGTTCGGCGCATTGATCGCCAGAATCAAAACCAGAAAGACACGACCATGAAACCCATCGGCATCATCGGCGGCAGCCTTGCCGGCCTCTCCGCAGCCTGCGTGCTCGCCGCGCGCGGTCACCGAGTCACACTCTTCGAGCGCAACGACTGGCTCGGCGGCAAGGCCGCGCAACTGACCGGCAGCGGCTTCCGTTTCGACATGGGGCCGACCATCGTCACGATTCCGTCGGTGCTGCGGCGCATCTTCAGCGAGGCCGGTGCGCGCATGGAGGATTACCTGGATCTCGTGCGGCTCGATCCGCAGTGGCGCTGCTTCTTCGACGACGGCTCCTCGCTCGACCTCGCGCAAAATCCCGACGTGATGGCGAAGACGCTCGACGCCTTCGCACCCGGCACAAATTCCGGCGGGCGCTACCGCGACTTCATCGCCTTCAGCGAGCGCCTCGACGGCATTTCGCAGCGTCACTTTTTCTACAAGCCCATCGGCGGCCTGCGCGACATGTTCCATTGGAAGGCGTCCTTCGATCCCAAGATGCTTGGCGACGTGCTCGCGATGCGCATGGGCCGCTCGGTCGCCGGCACCGTGCGCAAATTCACGCCTGACCCGCGCGTCGCGCAGATGATCGATCACTTCACGCAATACGTCGGCTCGTCGCCCTACGGCTCGCCCGCCGTGCTCTGCGGCATCGCCCACATGCAGACGGAGGAAGGCGTGTGGTATCCGATGGGCGGCACGCGCGCCGTCCCGCTCGCCCTGGAAAAACTCGCCCGCAAACTCGGAGTCGAATTCCGCACCGGCACGAAGATCGAAAAGATGCTTTCGCACGGTGGCGAAATCACCGGCGTCCGCACCGATGCCGGCGAGGAGATCGCGCTGAGCGCCGTCGTGTCGAACTGCGATTCCGTTTGCACGCATCGCGAGCTGATCCAAGGCCCGGTCGCGGAGAAATTCGAGCGCCGCCGGAGCTACGAGCCCGCCTGCTCCGGCGTCGTGCTCTACCTCGGCCTGAACAAACGCTACGAGCACCTCGCGCATCACGGTTTCGTCTTCAGCCGCGACCCGCACGAGGAGTTCGATCTCATTTACAAAAAGGGCGAACCCGCGCCCGACCCCACGTGCTACCTCGCAGCGACGACCTGCACGGAGCCCGGCACCGCGCCGGCAGGCGGCGAGGCGCTCTACGTCCTCGTCCACACGCCGTATCTGCGCCCGCATCACGACTGGAAGAATATGCTCCCCGAGTACCGCCGCGTGATTTTGGAAAAGCTGAAGACCACCGGCAAAATGCCCGACATCGAATCGCGCATCGTCTTCGAGCGCACGCTCACGCCGCAGGACATCCACGAGCGCTACCACGTGCTCGACGGCGCCATCTACGGCCTCGCCAGCCACGGGAAATTCCTCGGCGCATTCAAGCCCGGCAACCGCAGCCCCGACCTGCGCGGCCTCTACCTCGCCGGCGGTGCCGCGCATCCCGGCCCCGGCATGCCGATGGTGCTCATGTCCGGCTGGATCGCCGCCGACACGCTCGACCGCGACGGCCTCGGTGAAAAATCCGCGCCGTCGCCGGTCACACAAGAATTCGCAATCGCACGATGAAAACCGCCGCGCCGCACATCTCGGCCGGCGTGCAGAAGGTCTTCATGGCCTACTGCCATCGCCGCGTGCGCCGGGACTTTCACGGGCTGCGCATTTTGAAAAACGGCCCGCCGCCGCGCGATTGCACGCGTCCGCTCGTGGTCTATTTCAATCACCCTTCGACCGGCGCACTCGAAACCACTCAGGAAAAAGTCGCCGCCGGCTCCCTCCGCCGAGACACGAGCGAGTGGCTGGAAGTGAATCGCGGCAAGTCCGGCGTGAACGGAATCTACGACGCCTGGCGCTGGCTGCGCGCTCGGCTGCGCGGAAAGAAGTTCAATCCCGAACATCCCGCCGAGGTCGCCCGATGATCCCGTGGTTCGCCGCCGTGAGCTGTCTGCTCGCCCTTGTCCCCGCCGCGTTGTTCCTGCGCAACCTCGCGCTCTACGCGCCGCTCCCGCAGCCCGGCGCGGATCGCATCCGGTGCTCCGTGCTCATCCCCGCGCGCAACGAGGAAGGCAACATCGCCGCCGCCTTGCGCTCGATTTTGCAAAGCGAAGGCGTGGATCTCGAAATCATCGTCCTCGACGACG
Organism: Prosthecobacter sp.; assembly: GCA_043779225.1. Lineage (GTDB taxonomy): Bacteria > Verrucomicrobiota > Verrucomicrobiia > Chthoniobacterales > Chthoniobacteraceae > SXWH01. The sequence goes on along the minus strand of JAYWEO010000046.1, from coordinate 2,357 downwards.
GCTCGACCGATCACACTGCCGACATCGTGCGCGCGTTCACCGCGGACGCGCGAGTGCGCCTCGAAACCGCCGGACCGCTGCACGGCAACTGGTGCGGCAAAAACTTCGCCTGCCACCAACTCGCGGCGCTCGCCACGCATCCGCTGCTCATCTTCATGGACGCCGACGTGCGCGTCTCCCGCGCGGATTCGCTCGCGCGGCTCGCTGAATTCGTGGGGCGCAGCGGCGCATCGCTCGTCAGCGGCGTGCCGCACGAAGAAACGCGCAGCCTCGCGGAAAAGCTCATCATCCCGCTGATCCATTTCGTCCTGCTCGGCTTCCTTCCTCTGGAGCGAATGCGCAAGTCCACCGACCCGCGCTTCGCCGCCGCGTGCGGGCAAATCCTCGCCGTCCGCCGCGACGCCTACGATCGCGCCGGCGGCCACACCGCGATCGCCAGCCGCATCCATGACGCCGTCGCGCTCACGCGCGCGTTCCGCTCGCACGGCTTCGCGACCGATCTCTTCGATGCCACCGACACCTTCCGCTGCCGCATGTATCGGCGCGCGACGGAAGTCTGGCACGGCTTTGCCAAGAATGCGCACGAAGGCCTCGGCTCCCCGCAGCTCATCCTGCCCGCGACGCTCCTCCTCCTCGGCGGGCAGGTCGTCCCGATGGTGCTGCTCGCCTTTGCCGCGTCCCCGCTCGCGCTCACTTTCGCCATCATCGGCACGGTCGCTGCATTGCTTCCGCGACTCGTTGCCGTCGTGTGTTTCCGCCAGTCGCTCACCGGTCCGCTGCTGCATCCGCACGGCATCTGCGCCCTCGTCGCGATCCACTGGTTCGCATTCTTCCGTTTGCTCCGCCAGCGCCCCGCCGTCTGGAAAGGCCGCTCCTATTTTCCCGCACACTCACCATGAAACTCCAGGCCCTCGCCCTCATCGTCCTGCACGCCGCCGCTCTCGCAGCGCCGGTCGCGAAACTCACCGACTTCGAGCTCACCGACCAGGAAGCCAAGCCGCGCAGCTACCGGTTTCCGAAGGCGAAAATCACCGTGATGACGGTCGCGGATCACAAGGGCTCGGAGCAGCTCGCGCCGTGGATTCAGCGCGTCCGCGAGCGCTACGAAACGCGCATAGACATTGATGGTATTGCAGACGTTTCCATCATCCGGAAGGCGTTTCACGGAATGTTCCGCGACGCGTTTCGGAAAAAACTCACCTACTCGGTGATGCTCGACTGGGATGGCAGCGTGGTGAGGCAGTTCGGCTACAAAAAGGGCATCGCGAACATCGACCTCATAGGCCACGCCGGTCGCATCGTGAAGCAGATGACCGGCCCGGTCAGCGAGGCCAGTGCGCAGGATCTCTTCCGGGAAATTGACCGCGTCATTTCAGAGCCGTTTCGCGGACCTGTGCGGCCTGTTGCCGGATCGCTTCCTTCTGCTCCCCGGTGAGACGCTTGAGATTGCGCACTTGCATGACGATGCGCGGGTTCTTCGCGAGCGTCGGTTCGTGTTGCAGGAGAAAATCCCGACAGGGCATGGTGAAAGGGCACGCGCGCGGGCCGATGCGCGCGGCGGGATCGAAACGGCAGCCGGTGCAATAGTTCGACATGCACTGGATGTATTTGCCCGTCGCGAGCCGGGCCAGTCTGGGTGCCTCACAAAAAATTCCGATTTCAAAAAGTATCCAAACCAAGCGCGCTGACGTAATGGGATTCGGCAATACTCTCTGTAAAATTCCACGCGCTCCCAAAATGCTGACCGATTTCCTGCAAGACCAAGCCGCACTCTACGCATCCGGCGGGATGACAGCGCAGCAGCGCGAGCCGTTTGAACTCGTCCTCGAATTTCACGATGAACTCCGCGAATTCGTTGCCGGGCTCGTGGAAGTCGGAGCGTCATTGACACTGGCCAACCTGCCTGCCGGCGGTATCGCAGCTCCGCCCGCTTTGAAGGCTCGCATCGCGGGTCTGATTGCCAGCATGCCCCAGCACTCCACGCCCGAGGGAATGGTGGCATCCGGGCCGGACGGCCTCGTGCAATGGGTGAACCCTGCCTTCAGCGCCATGTGCGGCTACACCCTCGAAGAGCTGCGCGGAAAAAATCTCGGCCCAATCCTGCAAGGGGCGGAGACGGATCGGGCGACGGCCGAGCGCATGCGACACGCGGTGCATCAGTACCGCCCGTGCCGCGAGACGATCCTGAACTATCACAAGAACGGAACGCCGTATTGGGTGGAGGTCGCCATCACGCCGATCCTCGACGATGCGGGTCAGCCGCTCTGGCTGGTCGCCCGCGAACGCGAGCTGTTTGACCACGTCGCGGCTTAGGACCTCTACCACTGCGAACCCAGCAGGTCGCGCAGCCGCATCAT
>JAYWEO010000045.1:0-19113 GCA_043779225.1 Prosthecobacter sp. | reverse complement strand
GGGGAAAATCAAGCAATGGCCCATCAAGCAGCTCGTGACGGCGGTGAGCGTGGGCATCGTGAATGGCGTGGCGCTGCTGGACCTCTGCTACGTGGAGGACAGGGACGCCGCCGTGGACCTGAACGTGGTGATGACGGAGGGCGGGCAGTTCGTGGAAGTGCAGGGCAGCGGCGAGGAGAGCACCTTTTCCGAAGCGGAGCTGAACACGATGCTGGCCCTCGCGCGCGGCGGCATCGGGGAGCTGGTGGGGATGCAGCGGGCGGTGATCGGGTGAGGAAAAAATTCAGCCGTCATGCCCCCACGCGTCATCTCCATGCTGCTGATCGGGCAGTTGCTGGTGATTTTTTTCGGGATCATGACCCTAGGAATCATGCTGCGTATCGCCGACGCAGATTGGATGGCGGCGACCGGGGCGCACCTTGAAAAAGGGGCAATTCATCGCTTTCGCGACTACGGATTCTGGTTGAGCCTGCTGCCGCTCGGCTGGGCAGTCGCCGCGATCCGAAGTGCGCGTGAATCGCAGGAAGAGAAGACAAAGTTTCGCCACTACGAACTGGCCGGATGGGTCATCTTCTTCGCGCTGCTGCTCCTCTTTCTCGTCATGTGCTGCGGACTCCTGGGCTGGTTCATCTTCATCGCCATGATGACGGTGTTTTTCTACTGCATGTGGCGCGTGCTGTGATCTGATGCTGCGCCTTCTCGCATGACGCCGACGTTTTTCACCTATCGCCTGCGATGGCCGTTCTGGCTCGTGGTGCTCGCGCTGTTCGTCGCCGGGTGGTGGTATCCCGTGAGCAGCAAGCTCACCCGTGCGAGCGGACTCGTGTTGTTCCTTCTCGTTTGGTTCGGCCTGCTTGCGATGAGCTGGAAAAATCGCGTTCTGCGTTTTCTCGGCATCGCCGTCACGGTGCTGATATTGGGCTTCCTCCTCCTGCCGGGGAGAAGCCACCGCGACGGCGATGCGCTCCGCAGCGGCTACGTCTCGGGCCTGCTGCGATACGACGGCGTGCGCTATTTCTGGGGCGGCGAAAGTCCGGTGGGCATTGACTGCTCGGGCCTGATCCGGCGCGGGCTCATTGATTCGCTCTTTCTGCGCGGCATCCGCACGCTCGACGCCGGACTCGTACGCCACTCGCTGTGGCTCTGGTGGAACGACTGCACCGCACGCGAACTCGGCGAGGGCCACGGCATGACCACGCCGCTCTTCGAAACACCGAGCATCAACGCACTCGACCCCGCGAAGATTTTGCCCGGCGACATCGCCGTCACCGCGGGTGGCGTGCACATCATGGCATACCTCGGAGAAAACCGCTGGATCGAGGCGGACCCGATGGCGCAGCGCGTGCTCACGGTCACCGTGCCTTCCTACAACGTGTGGTTCGGGCAGCCGATGAAAATTGTGCGGTGGAATATCTTCGGGCAGTAGGCCACGCCCATGATTGCCCGCTCCGTCTCAGTCATGTTGCTTGCGCTGCTCGGCGTCGCGCGCGCCGTGGAATTCAGCACCGTGGAGATCGCGGGGAAGCGCGTCACCGTCTGCCGCGTGGATGTGAAGAAGGAGCGGCTGCAGTTGTTTCATCGCGATGAAAATGGGCAGCCGTTCAAGCGGTTCGATCCGCTCGTGAAATGGCTCGGGGAGCGCGGGCAGACGCTCACCTTTGCGATGAATGCAGGAATGTATCACCGCGACTACACCGCAGTCGGCGTCTCCGTCGCCGATGGCAAGGAACTCACGCCGCTCAATTCGGCAGCCGGCGTCGGGAATTTTTTCCTGAAGCCGAACGGTGTCTTCCTCGTCTCGGAGCGCGGGGCGCGGGTCGTCGAGACCTCCGAGTATCCGCGGCTGAAAGAGCGCGTGCTGCTCGCGACGCAGTCCGGCCCGCTGCTGCTGCACGGTGGGAAGATGCACCCAGCGTTCAAGGAGGGATCGGAGAACCGGCTCTTCCGCAACGGCGTCGGCGTGCCTTCGCCGGATGTCGCGCTCTTTGCGATCAGCGAAGCGCCGGTGAACTTCCACGAATTCGCCACGATGTTCCGCGACGTGCTGCATTGTCCCGATACGTTGTTCTTCGACGGCACGGTCTCCAGCCTCCACGCGCCGAAGCTGAAGCGCAGTGACTTCAGGATCGATCTCGGGCCTTTCATCGGCGTGACGGATCCTGTGGTGAAGTGATTTTCCTTCGCGTTGCGGCACTGGAAACGAACGGCTGCAACAGAATCCAATCTGAGGGACTTATTTCGCTGAGGCCGCGGGCGGAATATTTTCCATCTGGCAGAACTTCCACACATCTCCTGCGTTGCGATCCGGGGCCCGAGGCGGCATTCATTTCCCCATGAGCACCAGCGAAAGCCCGAGACCCCCGTTGCCGCCATTCGATGCACAGACCGCCGCGCAAAAGGTCCGAATGGCCGAGGACGCCTGGAACACGCGCGAGCCGGGGCGCGTCGCGCTCGCCTACACGCCGGACAGCGTGTGGCGCAACCGCGCGGAGTTTCTGTCGGGCCGCGGGGCGATCACAGAGTTCCTCACGCGGAAGTGGGACCGGGAATTGGAATACCGGCTCATCAAGGAACTGTGGGCCTTCCACGGCAACCGCATCGCGGTGCGCTTTGCCTACGAGTGGCACGATGACTCGGGGCAGTGGTTCCGCTCGTACGGGAATGAAAACTGGGAGTTCGACGCGCACGGGTTCATGCAGCGGCGGATTGCGAGCATCAACGATCTGCCGATCACGGAGGGCGAGCGGAAGTATCGCTGGCCGCTCGGGCGCAGGCCGGAGGATCATCCGGGGCTTTCGGATCTCGGGCTGTGAGGGTGCGTGCGCGGCGCGTCCGCGTTTCCATTTCTAAAGAACAAGCACGGGCAAATATTTTGCAAACATGGTGGTGCATCCGCGCCGCAAGTGTGGCAAAGGAGACGCAATGAACATCACCGGCAACCCGGAGCCGACTGCAAACCGGGATCCAAAACAGGACGCGGCCGCTTGGAAGGCGATCGTGCTCAAATTTCAGGAACCCTCATTTCCGCGCGCGACGTGGCAGATCGTGAACACCCTCGTGCCTTTTGCGGCGCTGTGGTATCTCATGTATCTGAGCCTGTCGTGGTCGTACTGGATCACGTTCCCGCTGGCGGTGCTGGCAGGGATGTTCCTCGTGCGCATCTTCATCATTTTCCACGACTGCGGGCATGGCTCGTTTTTCAAATCGCGACGGGCGAATGACGTGTTCGGCTTCATCACGGGATTGCTCACGCTCACGCCGTATTACCATTGGCGTTGGGAGCACTCCATCCACCATGCGACGTCCGGTTCACTCGATCGGCGCGGTGTCGGGGATGTTTGGACGATGACTGTGGAGGAATATCTGCAGTCGAGCCGATGGAAGCGGTTCTCTTACAAGCTTGCGCGGAATCCCTTTGTGCTCCTCGGCGTCGCGCCGATTTTCCTGTTTGTGTTCTACCAGCGCTTTCCTGCGGCGAAGGCCAGTCCGCGTGAACGCAAGTCCGTGCATTGGATGAATCTCGCGATCCTCGCGCTTTCCACGGCGATCTGCTGGGGCTTTTCGCATCATCGCGGATGGGGATTTGGCATCACGGCGTACCTGCTCATTCATCTCACGATCACCCTCGTGGGCGGCGGCGTAGGCATCTGGATGTTCTACGTGCAGCACCAGTTCGAGGACGTGTATTGGGAGCGCGATGAAAAGTGGGACTTCAAGACGGCTGCGCTCGAAGGAAGTTCGTTTTACAAGCTGCCGCGCATCCTCCAGTGGTTCTCGGGCAACATCGGATTCCACCACATCCACCATCTCAGTTCGCGCATCCCGAACTACAACCTCGAGCGCTGCCACGATGCGGACCCGATGTTCCGGGACGTGAAGCCGCTCACATTTTTCAAGAGCCTGAAGTCGCTCACGTTCCGCCTGTGGGACGAACAACGCGGCAAGCTGGTCGGATACCGCCACGCAAGGAAGCTGCGCAGGGAGCGCCGCCAGGCGCAGTCCTCGCAGCGTTCGACGGGGAATGAGCGGCATTCGAACACCAATCAGAACTGAGGCGGGGCGGGTCCGGTGACCGACCCCAAGAACTAGCTCGCGCGCGGCTTGATTCTCCGCCACATCCAAATCTTCCCATGAAAAAACTCCCTCTCATCCTCCTGGCCTGCGCCGCGCTTGGCGCTCCCGTTTTTGCGGCTGACGCAAAGAAGAACGTCCTCATGATCGCCGGCAAGCCCTCGCACGGGCCGGGCGAGCATGAGCACAATGCGGGCGTGCAGCTCCTTGCAAAATGCCTCGCGCAGGGCGCGGCGGATCGCGTGGACGTGAAGGTGCATATGAATGCCGAGTGGCCGACCGCGGAGGAATTTGCCAAGGCGGACACGGTCGTGATTTATTCCGACGGCGGTGGCGGACATCCCGCGCTGCAGGGCGACCATCTCGATGTGCTCGGCAAGGAAATGAAACGCGGATGCGGCTTCGTGTGCCTGCACTACGCAGTGGAGCCGACGATTGAGAAAGGGAACAACGAGTTCATCCACTGGCTCGGCGGCGCATTCGAGATCAACTGGAGCGTGAACCCGCACTGGGACGGTGATTTCAAATCGCTGCCAAAGCACGTCATCAGCAATGGCGTGCAACCGTTCAGCACGAACGACGAGTGGTATTTTCACATGCGCTTCCGTGAGGGCATGAAGGGCGTGACACCGATCCTCAGCGCCATCGCGCCGGACTCGACGCTGTCGCGTCCCGACGGCCACCACAGCGGCAATCCCGCCGTGCGCGAGGACGTGAAGAACAAAGTCCCGCAGCACGTCTCGTGGGCCGTGGAGCGCGAGGATGGCGGACGCGGTTTCGGCTTCACCGGCGGTCATTATCACAAGGGCTGGGGCAATGAGAACCAGCGCAAGCTCGTGCTGAATGCGATCGTGTGGAGCGCGAAGGCCGAGGTGCCGTCCGGTGGCATCGCATCGAAGCTCACCGACGAGGAACTCGCCGCAAACCTCGATCCGAAGCAGCCGCGCAAGCCCGCACCGCCGAAGCCTGCCGAGCCCGCGAAGTAAGGGGCGCGCTTGACGCGCGCATTCGCCGTTCCTATTTAGTCCCCCGTGGCCCTTGTCCTCCGCAAAGCCAGCCGTCTGATCGTGATTCTCGCGTTGCTCGCGAGCGTCGGAGGGCATTGGGCATTGCTGCAATCGGTCGCATGGACGCGGATGATCATTGAGCGCACGCACGAGGATTCGTTTGTGACCGCCGTGAAGACGACGCTCGACGGCGAGCATCCGTGCGACCTGTGCAAGCGCATCACCGAGGGCAAGCAGAACGAGCGGCACGAGGAGAAGATGCAGACGCAGGTGAAGATCGACATGCTTTGCGAACTGCGGCTCATCGCGATCGCGCCGCCGTCGCGGGCCATGAATTTCCCGTCGGGTCCGACTGAGGGAACGCCGCGGGCCGAGTGCCCGCCGGTGCCGCCGCCAAGGCTTTCGTAAGTCCAGCGCGCAACCGATCTGCCGCCACGCCTTCCGGCGCGTGGTGATGTGGGATCGGTGGGTGGCCGTATTTCGCGGCTGTCCGGAATCCATTCGGAGAAGTCCTCCGCATCTGCGCGTCTGTCGCCGGTCCCTGCAAAATCCACGTGCCACGTCGGCGCGGGATCATCCGTCCATCCACACACTCCATTCTTTCCATGAAAACAAAATCCTTCCTCCTCTCCACCGTCACCGCCGCGCTGCTCTCTTCGCACCTCGCCGCATGCGATTTTTGCACCTGCGAACTCCCTGACATGGGGCTCGGCAATCACACCGGCTGGCACGTCAGCGTGAGCGAGCAGTTCACGCACTTCGGCACACTCCAGCAGGACGGCCACACCATCGCAAATCCCGCGGGTGAATACCTCGACAGCAGCATCACGCAATTCGTCATCGGCTACGATTTCGCTCACGCGCTCGGCGTGCAGGTGAATGTCCCGCTCGTGTACCGCTCCTTCCAGCGCTGGCACAATGGCGTGCTCGACAAGGCCAGCGAGAGCGGTGTCGGCGATGTGTCCTTCCTCGCGCACTGGGCGCCCATTCACATCCAGCGCTCGGACTTTCTCGTCACCGCGCGATTCTTCGCGGGCCTCAGCCTGCCGACCGGCGACAGCCGCCGCGTGCTCGAAGAGGCCGCCGAATCCGGTGAAGGGGAAGGCGAGGGCGGGACGATTGCCAGCGGCATCCACGGCCACGATCTCACGCTCGGCTCGGGCAGCGTGAGCGGGCTCTTCGGCGTGGACGCGCGGGTGCAGTGGAAGCGGCTTTTCCTCACCGCGGGACTCGAGGGTGTCGTGCATACGAAAGGCGCGCACGGCTACACTTTCGCGGATGAAATGAACTTCCGCGGTGCGCTCGGCGTGTTCCTCGTGGACGGAGAGGCTTTCAATCTTGCGCTGTCCGCTGAGTGCACCGGATCAACGAAAGGCCAGGACGTCTTCCAAGGCGTGCGCGCCACGGACACGTCCTCGACCATCGTGTATCTCGGCTCGCAAATTGCCGCAAACTGGGCGAAGCGCTACCACGCCGAGGTCGGCGTGCAGTTCCCGGTGCTGCGCGAAAACAGCGGCGTGCAAAGCGTGCCCGACTACCGCGTGTCCGCGACTTTCGGCGTGCGTTTCTGACAGAATTTCCAACGAGAGCGCAGGGTGCGGTGATGTTCATAGATCCCACATTCCCGCTCGAAGGAGACCGGGGCTGGTCGTCGCTCAGCGGCGGCCGGCTCTTGGTTTTTTTGCGGCAAAATTCCCGCGGCTACTTTGCCATCAACCGCTCGTAGTGCAGCCGTGCGACCTGGCCCATGTAGCCGGGGCCGCCGGACGCGCCGGACTTGAGCGAGAGGGCGACGGCCTTGGCGAGATGCTCGCGGGCGGCGTCCTTGTGGCCGAGCAGATCCTCGTTCAGCCCGATGTAGTAGTGCGCGAAAAACATCACGAGCGCATTGTCGCCGAGGCTCTTCTTCTCCATCTCTGCGAGCACCTCGGCGCCGGTCTTTTTCCCTGCGAGCATCTCGTAGAGCGCGGGGAACGGCTCGCGATCGAACTGGGTGTATTCGAGCATCGCCGTGCGCGCCTTCTCGAGGCCGACGACACGCGCATTGCCGAGGAAATGCCACACGCCATTCTCGCGATCACGGCCATCGTAGGCGTGGTATTTCTCAAACTGTTTCGCGGACTTCGCGTAGTCGCCGGCGAAGAGATACGCGATGCCGAGCCGCCAGTGCGGGGCATCGTGCGAAGGATCGAGCGCGATCTCCTTTTCAAAATCGGCGACCGCGCCTTTCGCATCGCCGAGGAAAAGCCGGGCGTCACCGCGCCACGTGAGCCATTTCATGCTCGATGGATCCTTCGCGAGAGCGGCGTCGGCTTCGGTGCGGGTTTTTTCAAGAGACGCGATCATCTCCGCGCGCACTTCCGGCGGAAGCGGCGTGTCTGCCGCGAATGCGGTGTGCGTGAGCACGAGCATTGTGAGCAGGCTGCGGATCAGGGGAGCGGTGCGGAGGGTCATGGCGGATTGATGGCTGCGGGAAAGGCGTCCGTCCAATTTGAAACACACGCGGTCTCGCGATGTGGCGCGATTGAATGCGCCATATCTGAGCACACGTGCTCCACCCGGACAATTGCCGCCGCAGAATGCGTGGACTTACTGGCCGATCTTCGGGCCTGCGCCGATGTCCTCGGCGGTGGGCATGTGGATTTCGCGGATCCAGATATTGCGGAAGCGCATCGGATTGCCGTGGTCCTGGAGTTTGAGCGGGCCTTTCTCGGGGTGCGCGGTGTAGGTGCCGACCTGCTTGTGCGGGGTCGTGCCGATGAGGGCGGTGTGATTTTGCGTGACGACGCCATTGTGCAGCACGGTGACGACGAGCGGCTTCTCCAGTTTGCCGTCCTTGAAGCGCGTGCCTTCCACGACGATGTCGTAGGCCTGCCATTGGCCGGGAGGACGCGATGCGTTCACACGCGGCGGCATGTAGCCGTAGATCGCGGTGGCACCGCCGTCGGCGTAGGTGGGGTTCTGGTAGCTGTCGAGGATCTGGATTTCGTATTTGCCAAAGAGGAAGCAGCCGCTGTTGCCGCGGCCCTGGCTGTCGCCGACGGGCGGGGGCGTGGCGAATTCGAGGTGGAGCTGGAAGTCGGGGCCGAACTCATCCTTCGTGAAGGCATCGCCGGTCTTCGGGGCGACTTCGACGTAGCCGTTTTCGACCTTCCATTTGCTGTCCTCGCCCTTGGCGTTTTTCCATTTTGAAAAATCCTTGCCGTCGAAGAGGACGACCGCGTCGCTCGGGGCGTCACCGGGTTTTTCGCCGGGCGTCACGACTGTGGGCTGCGGGCGCTCACCGTCATGGACGTGCCATTTCGTGCCGGGGATGATGGGCGTGTCCTGGTAGCCGACGGGGTGCTTCGGCTTGTCCTCGGCGAAGGCCAGGGTGGTGGTGGCGATGAGGGCGAAGAGGATGCGCGGGGCGGTGGTCATGGGTTTGGAAGTCGGTAGATGAGCGCAGGGAGAGTCCGCGGTCGCGAAAAATCTTAGGCGGTGCGATGGGGCATGCGGATACTCTTTACGATGATTAACGGAAAGTTGAGCAATGGGTGGAATTGGAATTGCTGGAATATCGCAGGCAAGCCCGACCAGCATCCATGCGCAAGCATCCCGTCCGATTCCCAAATTTCGCCGCCGCGCCGTCTCGCAGCGGGGGAATGGGCTTGGCTCGGAATCCTTTGAGACAGGAGGGATTTGCATGATCCTGGGGGCAAACCGCCGCATCCTGCTCGTGGATGACAATCCGGCAATCCACGAGGATTTCCGGAAGGTGCTGCTCGATTCGCAGAATCGCAACGATGCGCTCGACGATGCCGAGGCGATGCTTTTCGAGGAAAAGCCGAAGCCGAAGCGCGAGGCGGCGCAGTTCACGGTGGACTCGGCATTCCAAGGCCGTGAAGCGATGGAGAAGGTGAAGCAGGCCATCACCGAGGGGCAGCCGTATGCGCTGGCATTTGTGGACGTACGGATGCCTCCTGGCTGGGACGGAGTGGAGACCATCGAGAAGCTTTGGGAGGTGTATCCCTCGCTGCAGATCGTCGTCTGCACGGCGTATTCGGACTATTCGTGGGATGCGATGTCGGAACGGCTCGGAGTGAGCGACAATCTCGTGCTGCTGAAGAAGCCCTTCGACAACGTGGAGGTGCTGCAAATCGCGCACGCGCTGACCAAGAAATGGCTCGTGACCCAGCAGGCCGACTGGCAGATGCACCAGCTCGAAGAGATGGTCGCGCAGCGCAACGCCGAACTCGAATCCGCCGGCACGGAGATCGCACTTTCCGAGGAGCGTCTCTCGAAGGCATTCCGCAACAGCCCCATTCCGCAGGCGATCCAGGCGCTCCCGTCGCAGCGGTTTGTGGATGTGAATGACGCCTTCCTCGCGATGACCGGTTTCACGCGTGAGGAAATCACCGGCCGCACGCCGCTGGATATCGGCCTCTGCCTGGACTACGAGACGCGCTTTCTCCGATCCGTCAGCGAGGGAAAAATCGTCCGCGATGTGGAGACGCAGATCGGCGGGCGCAATCGCGAATTGCGCAGCGCGCTGGTTTCACTGGAGCCGATGACCGTCGGCGGCACGCCGCACATCCTCATGATGGCGCAGGACATCTCGGATCGCGTCCATCTGGAGAGCCAGCTCCGGCAGGCGCAGAAGATGGAGGCCGTCGGCCAGCTCGCCGCGGGCGTGGCGCATGATTTCAACAACCTGCTCACGGTCATCCAGGGCCACGCGAGCCTGCATCGCGACGCCACGGGCGCATCGGCAGAGGTGAAGAAATCGCTGGCGCAGATCGCCAGCGCCGCCGAGCGCGCCGCGGATCTCACGCGGAAGCTGCTCACCTTCAGCCGTCGCAACATGGTCCGCCCGCGGGTCATCTGCCTCAACGACTCCATCCGCAATCTCACCGGCATGCTCCAGCGGGTGCTGGGGGAAAAGGTGGCCTTGCAGACGAGTCTCACCGACGGCCTGCGCCCGGTCTTTGCCGACATCACGAGCGTCGAGCAGGTGCTGATGAATCTCGCATTGAACGGCCGCGATGCGATGCCCCACGGCGGCACCATCACGATCTCCACATCGGGCTTCCGCCTCGGTGCCGATGCACCGGCGCGCAGCGCGGATGCCCGGCCCGGCGAATACATCTGCCTCGGTGTCTCCGACACTGGCACGGGCATGGACGAAGAGACGCGCCGGCATATTTTCGAGCCGTTCTTCACGACCAAGGCCACAAACCAGGGCAGCGGCATGGGCCTCGCCACGGTGTACGGAATCGTGAAGCAGCACTCCGGCTGGATCGAAGTGGACACCGATCTCGGCAAGGGCACCACCTTCCGCATCTGCCTCCCTGTGACCGATCGCGTGCCCGAGCCGAGCGATGAGACCCACGCTGCACCGCCTGCGGATGAAGGCGGGCACACCATCTTTGTCGTGGAAGATGACGCCGCGGTGCGCTCACTCGTCGTCGAGGTCCTGCAGAGCTACAATTACACCGTCATCGAAGCCGAGACCGGCGACGCGGCCATCGAGCGCTGGAAGTCCTGCGGGGACGATGTGGATCTCCTGCTCACCGACATGGTCATGCCCGGCGAAACGAATGGCCTCGACGTAGCCCGGCACTGCAAGTCCACAAGGCCGGAGCTGAAAGTGATCTACACCAGCGGCTACAGCAGCGAACTCTTCGGCAGCGACGTGCACATCGAGGAAGGTGTGAACTACCTGCCGAAGCCGTATTTCTGCGGCAAGCTCACCACCATCATCCGCAACGCGCTCGAACCGGGTAAAGGCAAGGGCGGCAAGGTTCTGATCGGGGTCTGAACCGGAGTGCATCCGCGCGGCTCGCGGATTTTTCGGAGGGGAAAAATGCCGCATGGCTTGATGCGTGCCGTTCGCATGGCCCCCGCGATTTTCACTAAAGACTCGCGCCGCTCTTCGATTACCGTTTCCGAACATGCGACGCATTCTTGCCACGATCCTTTTTTCCACCGCTGCCATCGGCGTGACTGCGCAGGCCGCGCCCCCGCACGAGCAGGTGGAGTTTTTTGAAAAGCACGTCCGCCCCGTGCTCGCGGAGAGCTGCTACAAATGCCACGGAGCGGAAAAGCAGAAGGGCGAGCTGCGCGTGGATTCGCGTGCGGCGCTGCTGAAGGGCAATGACACCGGGCCGGTCGTCTTCCCCGGCGATCCGATGAAGGGCACGTTCATCAAAAGCATCCGCCACGAGATCGACAACAAGATGCCCGAGAAGGCGCCGAAGCTTTCCGACGAAAAAATCGCCGCGCTCACCGAGTGGGTGAAGATGGGCATGCCGTGGCCGGAAAACGACAAGCCGATCGCGACCAAGGAGGACGTCGCGCGCAAGCACTGGGCCTTTCAGCCGATCCGCAAACCCGCCGTGCCTGCCGTGAAGGACTCCGCGCACTGGGCTCAGAACGAAGTGGATCGCTTCATCCTCGCCAAGCTCGAAGCCGCAGGACTCGCACCTTCACCGATCGCATCGCGCTACGCGCTCATCCGCCGCGCGAGCTTCGATCTCACGGGCCTGCCGCCCACGTCTCCCGCGGTCGCGGATTTTCAAAATGATCCCGCGCCGGTTCGCGAGGCGTTTGCGAAAGTCGTGGATCGCCTGCTCGCCTCGCCGCAATACGGCGAGCGCTGGGGCCGCCACTGGCTCGATGTCGCGCGCTACGCAGATCACCGCGGCTACCTCGCGGGAGGTGTGAGCCGCGAGTATCCGTTCGCGTGGACTTATCGCGACTGGGTGATCGCATCGCTGAACGAGGACATGCCCTACGATCAGTTCCTCACGCGCCAGATCGCGGCCGACATTCCCGGCTCCGGCGCAAAGCCCGGCGACCTCGCCGCACTCGGCTTCCTCACGCTGGGCCGCCGCTTTCTGAACAACCCGAACGACATCATTGATGACCGCATCGACGTGATGATGCGCGGCACCATGTCGCTCACTGTCGGCTGTGCGCGCTGCCACGATCATAAGTTCGACCCGATCACCGCGAAGGATTACTATGCGCTGCACGGCATCATGGCGTCGTGCGAGGAGGACTCCGATCCTGAGAAGCTCCCGCTGCTTCCGGGTGGAAAGGCCGATCCCGAATTTGAAAAGGCGCGCGCCGCGGTGCTCGCGGAGAAGCGGGAGATCGATCAGAAAATCGGAGACAAGCTCAGCGCAACTTTGCGCATCGCATCCGGGCTTTCGATCTTCGTCTCCGCGGACACCGTGGACTCCATCGCGACGAAGAACCGCCTGCCCAAAAAGATCGTCGAGGAGCGGACCAAGGTGAAAAACAAACTCGTGAAGCTGGAGCTGGATCCCGGTTCGCCGCCGCGCGCGCATGTGCTCCGTGACAGGGCGCAGCCCGTGAAGCCGCACGTTTTCCTCCGTGGAAATCCGGCGCGTCCCGGCGAACTCGTGGACCGCCGGTTCCCCACATTCCTCGGCGGCGACGCCGCGCCGTTCAAGCAGGGCAGCGGACGCCTCGAACTCGCCAAGGCCATCACCGCGCCAGCGAATCCGCTCACCGCGCGCGTCATCGCGAATCGCGTCTGGCTGCATCATTTCGGCACCGGCTTTGCGGCCACGCCTGGTGATTTCGGCGTGCGCAGCGAGGCACCCGTCCAGCTCGATCTGCTGAACTGGCTCGCCGCGAATTTCACCGAGCAGGGCTGGTCGCTGAAAAAATTGCACCGCACGATTTTGCTGAGCAGCACGTGGATGCAGGAGTCCGTGCATCCCTCGCAGCTCGCCCAATCCGCAGGAAAAAATCCGCAATCCGTCGATCCCGAAAACCGCCTGCTCTGGCGGCAGAACCGCCAGCGTCTCGAATGGGAGGCGATGCACGACGCGCTGCTCGCCACCTCCGGAAATCTCGACGCGACGATCGGCGGACGTCCGGTGAAACTTTTCTCCGAGCCCTATCCAAAGCGTCGCGCGGTGTATGCCTACATCGATCGCCAGAATCTCCCCGGCACGCTGCGCACATTCGATTTTGCCAGCCCCGATCTCATGAACGCACAGCGCTCCACCACGAGCGTCCCGCAGCAGGCGCTCTACATGATGAACAGTCCCTTTGTCATCGCGCAGGCGGAGACGCTCACCGACGCGCCTGATTTTTCCTCGACCAATCCCGAGGAGCGCCAGGTGCAGATGCTCTACGAGCGCGTGCTCGCGCGAAAGGCGACGCCCGCCGAAGTGAAGACCGCCATTGATTA
This sequence comes from Prosthecobacter sp., assembly GCA_043779225.1. Taxonomy (GTDB): domain Bacteria; phylum Verrucomicrobiota; class Verrucomicrobiia; order Chthoniobacterales; family Chthoniobacteraceae; genus SXWH01. Next base: position 5,826 of record JAYWEO010000045.1, on the reverse strand, counting down.
CGTGAAGGCCGCGCAGACTGCGCAGCGCACGCCGCCGCCGACTCCCACGTGGCGCTACGGCTACGGCAGCTACGACGCGGCGACGCGCGCAGTCTCGTTCACGCCGCTCGCGCACTGGAGCGGCACGGCGTGGCAGGCCGGCCCGAAACTGCCTGACACGAAATTCGGCTTCGTCCACATCAACGCCGGCGGCGGGCATCCTTCGCGCGATCTCGCCGCCATCCGGCGCTTCACCGCGTCGCGTGAAATGACGGTATCGCTTTCCGGTGAGCTCGTGCGCGCCGCCACCGCGGGCAATGGCGTCCATGCACGCATCGTGAGCAGCCGTCAGGGCCAGCTCGCGGAATACGAGGCGGGGGCGAAGGCGACCGTCCCGAGCGCCATCGAGCGCATCGAGCTCGCCGCCGGCGAGACGCTCGACTTCATCATCGAGAGCAAAGGCGACGACAACAGCGACGGCTTCACGTGGCGCACCGTCCTGTATTCCGCGGACGGCATCTCATACGACGCGCAAAAGCAGTTCGCCGGCCCGCCGCCGAAGATCGATCCCTTCACACCGTGGGAGCGCTATGCGCAGGTGCTGCTGGAGACGAACGAGTTCCTCTTCGTAGACTGAGGAGTGCATGTAGCCGCGCTTGTGAAAGCGTGGGCTGATCTTCCATTTGCAGCATGAGCTAAAATGTGCCCGCGCATTCACAACCGCGGCTGCGCATCAATGCATCTCCACCGCGCACGAGCCGAGGCCGCCACGGTAATAGTTGAACTGCACATTGAGATGATCCGCGAGGAGTGACATCGGCACGCACGGGTCGGCGATGCCTTTGGAAATCATGAATGCGGTGAGCCGCTGGCCGAAGGGATTGTCGTGACAGCCCGCCTGCCAGATGGAGACCTTCTCCGCGATCCAAGTCTCCATCGGGCCGACGGTGATCGCCATCGTGGGCACCATGGAAATATTGCCGCCACCGCTCGTGCGCGCGTTCTGCGCGATGGTGAGCGGGTGCAGCTCGACAACGCGCGTCGTGAGCCTGCGGTAGTCCTCGACCTTCGGTGCGGCGGTCTTGAATTTTCCGCGGCGCGGCAGCGGGTCGTTGAATGCCCAGTGCTTCACGTCGCCCTGCCCGCCTTGCATCACTGCGCAGCGCACACCGGATTCCCATGACTTGCGATACGCGCTCGTGTCGGCCTTTGGAAAATGGAGGTTCGCATCGGCCATGCGCTGCTTCTTCGCGATGCGGTTGAAGAGCATTTCGCGGTCGGCCTTTTCAAATGAAAGCGGATGCGTGACGGGCACCTCTTTTCCCGTCGCAGGATCGAACCACTCGTCCATCCCCCAGAAATGCCCGCTGCGCACGTCGAGCCCGAGTTCATTCACGAGTCGCGCGACGAGCGGGAGCTGCTCCGTCGGGCCGATGGGACCGCAGATGCCGACCGGGTTGTCGTCCGTGCTCTCGCGCCACGCGGCGATGTACTCGAGCGCCTCGGCGAGGTAGAAATCTTCGAGCGTGTCGTACATCACCACGCGGAATCCGGGCCGCGAAAGTTTCTCGATGTCGCGCGGCGTGAGGCGCGCGACTTCGTCCACGATGTCCTTCGGGATGCAGGTGTAGTCCCACCAATCGGCGGAGATGCTGGAGGTGCGGTGTTTCATTTTGAAAGCGAAGTCGGATCGCGCGGAGGAAGGCAAGTGCGCAGTGCTGAGAAAATTTACCGGAATTCACGGAGGGCCAAAGGCCCGCATCCATACCAGCCCAGGGCAACGCCCTGGGAAACCGGTACACACGGGCCCGAGGGCTGAAAGCCCGATCTATCCCGCACTGTCGTAATGCAACGGATCGGGCTTTCAGCCCTCGGACTCATTTTGCCCGCAGATCCCTGGGGCGATGCCCCAGGCTGGTGTGGGTTGCGCCGTTGGCGCTCAGGCCATGCCATGCTTTCGGCACATTTTCTGAACACTGAGCGCGATGAACGGAGCACTCAGCTTGCGTAGAATTTTTTCCCCAGCCAGCCGTGAATCGGCACGCACATGAGCAGTGCGAGTGCGACGAGCAGGCTCACGGGCGTTTTGCGCAGCGGGCCTGCGACGCTCGGCAATACGCAAAGCGCGGCCTGCATCACTGGCAGGATGCGGATGAAGCCTCCGATGCGAGGCGGCAGCGGTGCGGGCGGTTCGCGCATGAGTTCGGAGGTGTTCATCGCGGCAAGAATGATCGCGACGAGCCACAGAGCGGGCGACTGGTCGCGCAGCAGCGTGTCTGTCGCCTGTTTCAAAATCACGAACCCGACGAGCAGTGCGCCGAGCGGCAGCATGCGCGGGAGTCGCGGATAATCGCGTCGCGTCTCGAAGCGCGCGAGATTTGTCACCGCCGCGATGTAGATCGCGATGAGCAGCGCCGCGCCGATGGCGAAGACGAAAAACCGCTGCCCGCTCGATGGCGCGAGTGCGACGAGCATCGCGGAGAGCGCGGGCTGGAAGGCGTCGAGCTTCGCTGCGGCATCGAGCATCTGCGGGTCTGGCCCGAGACCGGCGGCAGCGCCGAGCAGCAGGCTCATCCCGCGGCACACGCCCATGTTCAGCGCGCCGATGACGGGGATTTTTTTGGTGATGAAATTGTAGAGCACCACGCCCATCACCGTGCCGATGCCCATGAGCAGCGCCTGAGGTCCGGCCAGGAAACAGAGCGCAAGGCCGAACAGGATGAGATTCACCGTGACGAACCACGCCGTGCCGCGCGGGATCGCGCCGCTGGGCAGGGGGCGCTTCGGACGTTCGCTTTTGTCCTCGGCGAAATCCGCGAGGTCATTCATCGCGAGGCCGGCGGCGTAGATCGCGAGACTCGCAAGGACGGCGCATAGCGCGCGGGTGTCGAGCCGTCCGCCAGTGGCGATGAGGAAGCCCGCGAGCGGATCGCCCGGCACTGTGAAGAGGTTTGGGACGCGGAAGAGTTGCAGCCAGGCGCGGAGTTTCGTGGGCATGTGCGGGTGTGGTTGAACCACGAAGGGCGCGAAGGGCGCGAAGGAATTCTTCGCCCGTAGCCGCACTTGTGAAAGTGCGGGCTGATCAAAATTCGGATGCGTGCGGTGCGCGAGGCAGATGTTCGTTGCTGGATGCTCGTTTTCAGCGCCTGCGCCGGACAGCGTGCCCGCGCTCTCACAAGCGCTGCTACAAACAAAACGGGGCGCGGCTTTGACCGCGCCCCGTCGTTGAATTTGAATCTGGAACGGGGAGCCTACCCTTACATAGGCCCGTTGATGCCGCCGGTGATTCTCTCCATGTCAATGGACGTGGGCTTGTAGCCGCCGATGCTCTTGAAATAGAGGAGAATCAGCAGATAAATCACCGCCATGGTCGCAGGGATGTAGGCATCCGTCTTGAGCGTCTTGCGATCGCCCTGCTGGTCGGCTGCGACGACGGTCTTCTGCGCGGGGGTCTTGTCCTTTGCATCCTTTGCGTCGCCGAGCTTCTTGCCGTCGAGGCCGAAGGCTGCCGTGCTTTCGATGTTGAGGAACTTCGACGGCTGCGGGGCTTTGTATTCCGCGAAGAGTGCGGCGTCGTTTTTCTGCAACTCCTCGCCGGTGAAGCGATCCTTGCAATAGCCGAGGCCGGGGCCGCCGATGAGGCCGGCGGAAAGCATTCCGATGCCGCCCATGATGGACATGGCGACTGCGCCGGTCTGCGGGAAACGATCGCCGACGACGGCGAGCATCGTGGGCCAGAAGAACGTCTTGCCGACTGCGTAAACACCGAGCGCGACGAGTGCGACGGAGAACGTGTTCATCCCGGCTGCGAGAGTCAGCCCGATGCTGGCGATGATCGAGCAGATGCAGAGCAGACCGACTGGTGAAATTCGCAGCGTCTTCTCGATGAAGTGCGCGCAGAAGCGCAGGCTGAACATGATCGCCGAGGTCCAGAAGAAGAGCATCTTGCCCTGCTCGGGAGTGAAGAGGTTGCCGGTGATGTTCTGGATCCATTGGTCGGTCCCGAGTTCCACCGCGCCGACCATGGCGTGCGTGATGAAGAGGACGAAGAGCAGAATCGAACCGATGGAGAAATTCGTGATGACGCCGGTGAGGATGAGCAGCGCGCCACCGATTCCGTACCCGATGTTCTTCGCGAGCGCGGCGGCTGCGAGTGCTTTCTCTGGTGTCGCGTCACTCGGCGTGAGGAAGCTTTTCAGGAGGTCGCCGAAGAAAAGCGCGAGCAGGTAGCACGCGACGACCGCGCCGAGGATTCCGACGGCCTTGAACATCTGCACGAAGCTCGCGCCTTTTTCCGCAGCCTCGGATTTCGGGAATTTCTGCCCGAGGAACAGCAGCGCGTAGAGCACGGTCGGCACGAGATAGAACGCGAGCTGGCCTTTCCAGCCGAAGTGCATTTTATCGCCGAGCAAATAGGCGGCGACGACGCCGATCATCATGCCCGCGGGCCACGAGGCGTGCAGGATGTTGAGGTAGTGAGTGCGGTTTTTCGGGTAGAGCGTGGCGACGAGCGGGTTAGCCACGGCTTCGAGCGTTCCATTCGCATAGGCGAAAATGAACATGCCCAATTTGAGGTAAGTGTAGGCATTCTCTGGAGTGCTCGCAGCGAAGGTGACGAACGCGGAGATGATGTGACCAATCAGCGCAAGAGCGACGAGTTTACCGTAGCCAATCTTGTCCACGATCACGCCGCCGATGATGATGCCGAAGCAGAATCCGGAGAAACCGGCGCCGCCGATGTCACCGAGTTGCGCGGCGGTGAAGCCGAAATCCTTGCCCCAATTTGCGAAGATGCCTCCGCGGATGGCGAAGCCGACTCCGGCTGCGAGGATGGCCATGAATCCGGCCCAGAGGAGCCGGCTGGCGTTGGGTGCGATGCCTTCAGTTTTTGCGGACATGATGATGTAGTTGGGTTGGTGGGTGGGATTGAGAGGGAAAAATCAGAGCGTCCACTTCGGGAGCTTCACGATGGCCCCGCCCTTCAGTGCGCTCTCGTGCGCGCAGAGGCCGACGCAGGTCCAGTTCGCGGACTGCTTCGCATTGGGAAACGGATCGCGGTCCTCGACAAGCGACATCACGAATTCATTCGCGAGGTGCGGATGCGATCCGCCGTGGCCGGCACCCTGCGTGAATGAGCGGTGGCCCTTCTTGCCCTTGCCGCCGTACACGCCGCCCGTGGTGAAAGGTTGCAGCGCCTTCGGCAGACGCTTGGCAAAGTCAGGCGTCTTGATGCGCGTCGGGATTTTTGGCTCGGGGAGTTTCGCCGTGTGCATCACGAGCGGCTCGTGTTCGACCAGAGGCCACTCGACGGACGCCTTGCTGCCGTACACATCAATGCTCTCGCGATACTGCCGCGCCGTGTCGAACAGTGAACGGATGATCCGCGCGCTCACATCGGTGCCCTTGTATTTGATGTGCGCCGTCTCGACGGCAAACGGCGAACCGTAGTTCTTCACGAGTTCCTTGCGAATCGTCCCGCTGCCGAAGCACGACACGTATTCCGCAGGCGCGCCGACGAGTCCCGACACCGGGCCCACGCAATGCGTCGCGTACCACATCGGCGGGAGGCCGGGCCAGTAGTTCGGCCAGCCGTCCATGTCCTGCTGATGGCTCGCCTGCACGAACTGCAGCTTTCCGAGCTTCCCGCTGTCGAGCAGCTCCTTCATGAAAAGATACTCCCGCGCGTAAACCACCGTCTCGGCCATCGTGTATTTCAGGCCGGTCTGCTTCACGAGATCCACGATCTTTTTGCAGTCCGCGATGCTCGTCGCCATCGGCACCGTGCAGCTCACGTGCTTGCCCGCCTTCAGCGCGGCGACGCTCATCCAGCCGTGGTCCGGGATCGGC
>JAYWEO010000044.1:0-9624 GCA_043779225.1 Prosthecobacter sp. | reverse complement strand
ATTGATCGAGCGGCACGCACTTATCATCCGGTTCACCGTCCACTTCGTAGAGCCAGCCTTCGCCGTACGGATTTTTTCCGACGGCTTCCACGCTGGCCGCGAGCGCGGGATTGCCCCCGGCGAAAGCACCGGTCGCACACGCGTAGATGTCACTGATCGCCTTGAAGCCCTCGATGCTTCCGACGATGTCGCCGCCCGCGAGCGCGGCACCGGGCTGCTTTTCAAACCGCACCTCGACGATCTCACCCAACATGCGCGTCGCAAATTTCGTGAAGCCGATGCGCAGCCGCGGGCCGCCCATCTTTGCGATCCAGAAATGCGACGGGCTGTAAAGGCAGTCCACCGGCAGGTGGGTGACGAAGTTGCTGCGTTTGTAAAAGGACGTCGCGGGTGCGCTCATCGGGCCGCGGAACATCGGGGATCGTCGGGCGCGCGGCGAGTGGAATGTGGTGCCGGGGATTCACGGGCAAAATTCGCGGAAGCACATGCGGCGTGCATCGGGTAGCACAGGCGTCTGTTTGTGAATGGCTCGCCTTGGGTGTCCGGGTGTTTGCGGCGGGCCGCCGCAAACGACAGGCGGGCCGCCTGCGCTCCCACATTGCCTTCGCCCCCACGCTCACGCTTAATCGCATCACTGTGCTCTACTTCGATCATAATGCGACGCATCCGCTCTCCGAGACGGCGAAGCGCGCGTGGCTCGATGCAGTGGAAAAATTCCCAGCAAATCCTTCATCACCGCATCGTCTCGGGCAGCGCGCGGAGACAGCGTTGCAGGATGCGCGTTCGCGGCTCGCCGCGATCCTCGGATGCGGCGCGGACGCGATCGTTTTCACCAGTGGCGCGACGGAATCGGCGAACACGGTGCTCGCGCAATTTGAGGATGTGATGGTGTCGGCGATTGAGCATCCGTGTGTGATGGAGTCGGCGAAGGAGCGCGCTTTTTCTGATGCGCGGATGGCTGTGGAAGAGCGAATGTCTCACGCGAGAAGATCAGCCCGCCTCCTGCCGTCGGCGGCTACGGGTGAGGTGGAGCAGCCGGATTTTTCCGGGAAAAAACCGCAACTCGTGGCGCTCATGGCCGCGAACAATGAGACGGGCGTGCTTCAGGCGTGGCGGGATGCACTTGCGGTGTGCCGTGAAAATGGCGTGAAGTTTTTCTGCGACGCGGCGCAGTGGATCGGGCGGATGTCGGCGGCGGGGCTCGGTGCGTGCGATTTTGTCAGTGGCTGCGCGCATAAGTTCGGCGGGCCGCAGGGCGTCGGTTTTTTGAAATGCCCCGCGGATTTTCCGCCACTTCTGCGTGGCGGGCCGCAGGAAGAGGGCCGTCGTGCGGGGACGGAAAATGTCGCCGGAGTGCTCGCGATGGTGGCCGCGCTGGAGGAACGCGAGGCAGCGATCTGCGGCGGTGCGCTGAGCGAACGGCTGGAATGGCGCGCGGAATTTGAACGTGAAGCGGCTGCTTCGCTGCCGGGTGTGCGCGTGCTCGGCGAGGGCGTGGAGCGGCTCTGGAACACCGTCTCAGTGCTCATGCCGGAGACGCCCGACTGCCGCCGCCGCTGGGTCGTGGTGATGGATCGGCTCGGCTTTGCCGTCTCGACTGGCTCGGCGTGCGCGAGCGGAAAGGAGAAGCCTTCGCATGTGCTCACGGCCATGGGCATCTCGCCGGAAGACGCCGGGCGTGCGCTGCGTTTCAGCGCGGGGTGGGGGACGACGCGGGATGACTGGCGTTCGTTGCTCGAAGGCGTGAAGGCTGCGGCGCGCGAGATGGGCGTGCGCTGAAAGGCTCAGGGCGTTTTTCCGTGCAGCAGTGCGCGGACTTCGGCGTGGAGATTGCGGGCGAGTGCCTTGCGATCGCCGGTGCGGCGCGAGCAGGGGCCGAAGTGGATGTCGAGCGTCACGCCGGTCTTGCCGAGGAAATGGAGCAGGTGCGGGGCGAGCGTCATGTCGCGCCAATAGGCCACCTCGTCGGCGACGGAGCCGCCTTCGACCGAGTAGCGCAGGGCGCAGGCGGTGACGGGGCAGGCGAATCCCACGACGGGCTCGAAGAGCGAGCTGCGGAACGGGAGCACGTCGTCGCCGCCGGTGCTGGTGCCTTCGGGGAAAAGGGTGAGCGGAACTCCGGCATCGAGCCGCTCGCGCATTTCAGCGGCGACATCCGCGACCGCGCCGCGCCGCTCGCGATCCACGAAAATCGTCGCGCCGCATTTTGCATAGAGTCCGAAGAGCGGCCAGGTCGCGACTTCCATTTTCGAGACGAATGCGCACGCCGCGGCGGCGCTCAGCGCGACGATGTCCACGTAGCTCACGTGGTTTGAGACGATGAGGCCGTGGCTGGGAATCTCGCCGTGGACATTGATGCGCACACCCATCCATTTCGCGTGTCTCACAGCGGCGCGTGAGAGCCATCGCACGCGGTCGCGGATGCTGCGCCGCGCGCCGCTGAGGATGAAATCACCGAAACATCCCGCGGCGAGCGGGGGAAGCAGCAGCGAGCGCATCACCGTGCGTGCCGCACCTGCCGCGGCGCCCATTTTACGAGAGGAATCGCGCGGATGTCGCCGCGGGAAGTGCAGTGAGATCGATCAGGGTGAGGAAATCAACCGTGCCGAATTCGCGGTCGAGCGCGGGCGGGCCGCAGATTTTCGAGCCGACGCTGAGATAGGTGCGGAGGAGCCGCGGCGGGCGCGGGCAGACGGCGAGCGGCTCGGCATCCGGCAGCGCGTAGGCCAGGAGTGGCGACGTGCGGAAGGGCTCCGGCGCGAGGTATTCCGGTGCGAGGCGAGCATACATCGCGTGGCCGAGCGCGGGATCCTGCGAGGTGAGCGAGCTGCATCCGAGGAGGTAGCGGGCCTTGCGTTCGCGGGTGTATGAGGCGATGCCGCGCCAGAGCAGGTCGAGCACGTTTCCCCTGCGGTGATCCTGGTGGACGCATGCGCGGCCGAGTTCCACGACTTCGCCGCGGAATGGCGCAAATGGCGTGAAATCGAATTCCTGCTCGCTGTAGTAGCCGTTCGCCGCCGCGGCCATGTCGCCGGTCTGGAGGCGGTAGGTGCCGACGATTTTTCCCGTGGCGATCTGCTCGATGATGAGGTGATCGCACGTGGCATCGTAACGATCCGAGTCGAGCTGCGTGCGCCAGCTCTCGCTCAGGCCTTCCTGAAGCTCGACATTGAACACTTCAAAACGGAGGCGCTGGGCGGCTTGGATATCATCGGCAGTTGTGGCCAGCCGGGTCCGGTAGATGATCTTTTGGGCTGGAATCTGCCCTGGGGAAAGGGGGGCAATGGCAAATGTCACACCGCGGGGTTCGAGAGCGGAAGGGAATCCTGAATGTGAAGTTTTGGCGCTGGAGTTCATTCGGATGCGATTCGGCGAGCCTGCCAAATCTGACGCAGGAGGAAAGTTAAGAATGGGTGTCGCCTGCGTGTTGGCCCATGAGGTGCTGATGCACTCAAAAAGGGCGCGTGCGGAGGATCCGTCGCGAGCCTCAGCCGTCAACGACCGCCCTGCTGCAACATTCCACCGAAGGGGCCCTGGCCCTGCCAGCTTTCCGGTTTTGCCCACGGGATGTTGGAGACGCGCTCCTCTTCCTTCGGCCTGCCAGTGCTGGCGCAGCCGGAGATTCCAGCGACGAGAATGACGAGGAGAAGTCGGAAAGCGTATTTCATCGCTGCGCCACTTAGCGGATCGGGAGGGCTGGGACGCCCGGGGCAGTGCTGCCTGCGGGGGCGGCTGTACCCGCGGGGGTCGCAGGAGCTGCTTCCTCGCGGACCTTGTCTTCGCCGGTGAAGACGACCTCGTCGCCGGGCTCCACATAGGTGCCGCGCGCAAAGCTCGAAGGGATGATGTCGGCCACGGACTGCGAGGCTTCGACGTTGATGATCTTCACCCTGCCGATGGACTGGCCGTTGCGGGCCACGATCAGGGTCTTGTTTGCGGCAGCTCCCTGGCGGTCGCCGAGGCTGATCACGCAGAAACCCCAGCCGGAATTCACCGCAAGCACGTGGCCGCGGAGTCCCTTTTGCATGATGTTCTTCTTGTAGTGTTCGATCGTCTTCTCCTGGGATGCGAACTTCGATTCCGTGGCCTTCTTCTGGGCGACCATCGTCTTGTTCACGGTGTCGAGTTCCGCCACCCTGGACTCCAGTTCCGTGACCTTTGCGGTGAGAACCTTTTTGGTCTCCTCCATCTCTGTGACGGTTTTGAGGATCTCATCGATCGGCTTTCCGTTCAGCGCCAGGGTCAGATCATCAAGGGTCTTCTTCACCGTCTCGTATTGGGTCACAGCCGTCTTCTTCTCCTCGGTGGCCGCGGCAAGTTCGCCTTCCTTCTTCGTGAGATCTTCCTTCGCCTTCGTCAGCGCATCCTTGGTCGATGCCAGTTCCGTCTTCGTGTCCTCGAGTTCCTTCTTGGCCTCCGTGAGATCCTTCTCGGTCTTTTTCAGCTTGTCGCGTGTGGACAGGAGATCGGTGTGCTCACGCTCGGCGGCGACCTGAAGTTTGCCGACAAGCTCCTTGCTTTGGAAGCCGAAGAAAATCGCGGCGAGGGCTGCAAGGAGGGTGAGGCCGGAGAAAAGTTTTGCCATAAGTTCGTTTCAGTTGGTGGGTGGGTCGCTGGGAGATGTGCCAATCTAGACGCTGGGGTGCAACGTCAAAACGTCAGAATTTCTGCGAGGCGGCTTTCTAAGCGGCTGGCAATTTTCTTTGCAAGGGCATTCCGAAAATATTCCCGCGAATTCATTTTGTCACTCTGCGCCCGACATGCTTTGATCACTACTCCGTCAGGGGCCATGGATGGAAGGCTGGAAAACCCCGCCAGAGCCGGAAGGCAGCAACGGTATCCTGCCCTTCCTTGTCGTGGTTCCCTGACGGAACTTTTTTCCACGTCAGGAAAATCGCGCGGTTTCGGCTTTCCCTCCCGCCGCGTGTTGACGCAGTTTCCCCGCCCATGCTTCGCCGAGGCTCTTTGATCTATGCACTCCTGGTCTTTCTCGCCGGCGCTTCGCTCATGCGCGAGGCGTCCATCGGCAGGCTGGCGCGGTTTGATGAGCAATGGTGGGCCTTCCTCTCGAAGAACGGCACTCCGGCCTCGACGGGAAAAAAATTCACGCTCGTCGAGATCACGAACGACACCCTTTCCAAACACCCGTGGCCTTGGAAGGCGGATGACTTCGCACTCTTCTTCCGCGCCGTGCTCCCCTTCCAGCCCTCGGTCCTGGCGGTCGAGCCGGTGATGAATTCCGATCCCGCCTCCGCCGCGGAGACGGATCCGGTCTTTGAGAAAATGCTGCACGATCAGGTGCTGCGCAGCCCGAAGCTCGTGCTCGGCGGCCAGCTTGGAGTCATGCCGGACTCCGAGGCCGTGCAGGAAATTCAGCCCATGCCTGTCCTCCGCAAGGTGGCAGGCGACCTCACCCGCGTGCCGGATTTTGCCGCGGTCTCATCCTGGGCCGGCGAGACACTGCGCCTCACCACGCAGCCCGGCTGGACGAATCTCCCCGAGCACAACGGCCCGCGCGGCTGGTGCCCGCTCGTGCTGCGCTACCGCGGCCAGCCCGTGCCCTCGATGGTGCTGCAGCTCGCGATGCACTTGGAAAAAGTCACCATTGACGAGGTCGAGGTCGTCCTCGGTTCGCACATCGCCTTCGGGAAACTGCACACGCTGCCGATCGATGCTTCCGGCCGCATGCTCCTGAATGTCGGCGCGGATTTCACCCGCGTCTCCTACGACGACCTCCTGCTCTCCCGCGAGCAGATCGACCGCAAGGAAGCGCCCGTCTGCCCGCCCGAGCTTTTTGCAAATCGCATCGTGATGCTCGCGCGAACAGACATCGGTGCGCGCACCATCACGATGCCCGACGGTCGCGCAGTCTCGCCCGGCGAATTCATCGGAGTGGCATTCGCCACCGCGGAGATCGGCGCATTCCCGAGGCATGTCAGCGAGTGGTTCGGCTGGTCGCTCGTCGGCTTCGCCGCATTCGTCGCGCTCTGGATCCGGAAATGGCGGCCCGTCGCGTGCGTCGTCATCACGCTCTTCCTGCTCGCCTGCTGCGCAGGCGCAGCGTGGTGGTTTTTTCGCAGTGAAAACCTGCTCCTTCCCGCGCTCGTGCCGCTCGGCCTCGCCGTGTGGGTGCTCCTCCTCCGCCTCGTCGCCCGGCGCATCGAGAAAATCATCGCGTTCTAGCCCCGGCGTTCGCACGCTGCCGCCGTCGCCAGAATACCGAGCATGTCCTCCTTCCATTTCACCAATCTCACCGGCGCGCTCGAAATCGGATCGAACTGCTATTCCATCGAGACCGGCGGGCGCCGCATCCTCCTCGATGCCGGATACCATCCGAAAAAGGCCGGCAACGAAGGGCTGCCACAGCTCGGGCTTCTGAAGGATGACACCGTGGACGCGATCGTGATGTCGCACGCGCATCAGGATCACATCGGCGCGCTGCCGGTCGCCATGCGCCGCCACCCCCGCGCGCCCGTGCTCCTGACCGATGCGACGAAATTGCTCGGCGACATCATGCTGCACAATTCCGTGAACGTCATGCACGCCGAGCAGGCTGCGGGTTCGGAAATCGCGCCGCTTTACACGCATCGCGAAGTGGACGCCGGCTCTCGCCGCTGGCTCTCGCGTCCGCTGAATCAGAAATTCGATCTGCACGGCGAGCGCATCGGCCCCGCCGAGGTCACGGATGTCACGGTCGAATTCTTCGACGCAGGCCACATCCTCGGCTCGGCAGGCACGCTCATCCGCAGCGGCGGGCGCACGCTTTTTTACGCGGGCGATGTGCAGTTTGCCGACCAGAATATCTCGCCCGGCGCGGCCTTTCCCGACTTTGCCAGCGAGCCGTGCGACGTGATGATCATGGAGAGCACGTACGGCAGCCGCCCGACACCCGAGGGATTCACGCGTGCGAGCGAGACCGAGCGGCTCGCGGATGCGATCGCCGCGGTCTTCGCGCGCGGGGGCTGCGTGCTCATGCCGCTCTTCGCACTCGGCAAGACGCAGGAGTTTCTCGCGCTCTTCCACGATCTCCGCAGCCGTGGCCGGCTGCGCCGCGACTGCCCGCTCTACATCGGCGGCCTCGGCGCAAAGCTCACCGAGGTGTATGGCAAGCTCGCGCGCAAGACCCCGCGGCTGCAGCCAAATCTCGACCTGCTGAATGACGTCGCGCCCTTCGTCGTGAACGGCCAGAACCTCGCCGATCTCCGCATGAAACCGGACCGCATCTTTGCGCTCAGCAGCGGCATGATGATGGAAAAGACGCTCTCGAATGCCTTCGCGCGGCAGTTCCTCAGCCGTCCGGAAAATGCGATCTTCTTCGTCGGCTACGCGGACCCTGAGTCGCCTGCGGGCAAGTTGCGCGCGGCGGGCACCGGCGGGAGAATCTCGCTCGGCGCGGATCACCCCGAGGAGACCGTGTGCTGCGAGATCAGCGCGTTCAATTTCAGCGCCCACGCCTCGCGAGAATCCATCCGCGCCTACGTGAAGCGCGCAAAGCCGCGGAAGCTCATCTACGTCCACGGCGATCCCGAATCCTCCGCGTGGCTCGCCGCCGCCGCTCGCGAGGATCTGCCGGACACCGAAGTGCTCTCCCCCGCGCCCGGCGTGCGGATCGAGCTTTAATACGATTGCCCCGTCCGATGGTCAGAAGGGGAGTCGGCGTGATTCCCGCCAATTTTCTTGCCCAAAAGGAAGGCGGGCAAAAAGATTGGGGCAAGAAAATTTTGGGGGAGCCATCGCGGACGGATTCTGGCCGTTCGATGGTAGAAATCGCATAATGCCAGGTTTCAAAATGAAAGGGACACATGGAGGCGCGCAGGACTCCTTGGAGTGCGGCGGGAAGCGCAGCGCCACGCCGCCGTCGGAGGGTTTTCCTGCGGGCGGTCCGCGCGGCGTTCACCGGTTGCGCGTCGCCAAGGCGGTGTCGCGCTTCGCTTGCCACCGCACTCCAAGGAACCTTCCGCTCACCTCACGATATCGTCGGCGGTGAAAAGCTTCCTGTCCGGCCCGGCGGAGCGGATCTCCATGATCGATCCGGAGACCGGATGAAAAAAATACGGCGTCCCAAAGAGGTCGAGCAGTTCGCTCGCGTCGTTCAGCGTGACGCCCGCTGCGTCCAGAAATCTCGCACCCGTGGGATTTTTTCCGGCGAGCGCGCGCGTGATCTCGGGGTTGCTCCCGACTGGGTTTTGCCCGAAGGCCGCGCGGTATTTTCGCACGGTGCCCTGGATGCGCTGTACTTCATTCTCCGGCGTCCTGCCCGCGGGCGGAGGGACAAGCGGCTCCGGCGGCAGCGTGCGCGCGGCCTGTTCGGCGCGATACTCCTGCATCGTGCTGAAGTGCGGCGCATCGGTGATCGGCCGTGGATTTATCGCGAGCGGCGGAGCCTTCGGCACCGTGACATTCGCGGGCAAAAATGGCGCGTCGTTTTTCTCCAGCGCAGCGGAGGGCGCGGTCGGCGGCGCGGGCGTCGCGATTTTTTCCGGAAGCAAAGGCGGATTCGAGTTTCGCCAAAATGTGATGAGCGAAACCACCGCCAGCAGCGCGCATGCGAAGACGGCTGCGATACGTTTGTTCGCCATGTTCGGAGGATGGCGAGGTCAGTTCATGAACCCGAGATCGGGCGTTGCGAAGCGGCCGAGGTTCGGGAACACCGTGAGCATCTCGCCGCCCGGCGTGAGACTCGGATTCACGCCAAACCATTTTGCGAGCGTCGCGCCGTACTCGTCCACACTCGTGCTGGGAATCCATCGGCCATAGCCGGTGTCATCCGGGCCATCGAGGCTGAGCACGGGGAATCTCCCGTACACATTCCCGCCCTTCACATCGCCGCCCATCACGATGTGGTGCCCGCCCCAGCCGTGATCCGATCCCGCGCCATTCGTCGTGAACGTCCGGCCGAAATCGGACGCGGTGAAAGTAGTCACGGAATTCTGCACGCCGAGTTCCACGGTCGCATTGTAAAATGCGCTCATCGCTCCGCTCATATCGGCGAGCAGTTGCGGCTGATCGGTCAGCTCGTGATCGTGCGTGTCGAAGCCGCCGGTCGAGACGAAGTAAATCTGTCGGCGCATCCCGAGCGCGGAGCGGACGGAAATGAGCTGCGCGACCATCTTCAGTTGATCCGCGAGATAGGAGTTCGCGGGAAATGCCGTGGTGATCGGCGGGGCTGCGGCGAGCGCACTGGTGACCAGCAGATTGTTGTCGATCGCGCTTCGTGTGACGGCTCCGAAGGCGCGCTCGAAGAGATTCGTGTAGGGCAGATTCACGATGTTGTTGTACGCGACGTAGCTCGGGTCGGTCGGCCCGCTGAAGCCGCTGAGCCCGATGGTGCCATACGTCGAGACGCCGTATTGCGAGACGACATTGCCGACCTCGAAGACATTGCTGCCCGAGATGGAAATGCTCATCGAGATCGCGTTCGCATTGTTCAGCGTGTGCAGCAGGTCGGCCATGCGTCCGCCCCAGCCGGTGCGGTTGGGATTTCCCGGCCACGAGGTCTGCCACTGCTGCTGCTGATCCTCATGCGAGAAAAGCTGCGGCGGGAGTTCGACGGTGCCGTTCAGATAAGTGCTGCGCGTCAGCGGTGCCGCGAGCGATCCGACATTCGACACGAGCGCGAGCTTG
>JAYWEO010000043.1:0-5025 GCA_043779225.1 Prosthecobacter sp. | reverse complement strand
GTTCAGAAATCGGGCTGTGGCTCAGCTTGGTAGAGCGCCTGTCTCGGGTGCAGGAGGCCGCGGGTTCGAATCCCGCCAGCCCGACCATGAACGCGCCGAAGGCGCTGATCGTCCGGGGGGATGCGGTTTTGTCTTGAGCTTCTCCGCGGGCTGCGACGTTTTTCCCGGCATGCTGAAACACTGGATGGTCAAATCCGAACCCGCCTCGTATTCGTGGGAGCAATTCACCAAGGAGGGACGCGCGGCTTGGACGGGCGTGCGGAATTTTCAGGCGCGAAACAATCTCCGCGCGATGGCGGTCGGCGACCTCGTGCTTTTCTATCACTCGGTGACGGGCAAGGAAGTCGTGGGCATCGCGAAGGTCGCGCGTGAGGCGTATCCCGATCCGACGGCGGATCAGGCAGGCTGGGAATGCGTGGACCTCGTGCCCGCGAAGGCGCTGAAAAATCCGGTGACGCTGGAGACGATCAAGGCGACGCCGACTTTCAAGGACATCGCGCTGCTGCGGCAGTCGCGCCTTTCCGTGATGCCGCTCGATGCGAAAGAGTATGCGGCGATCCTGAAGCTCGGCGGCAGTTAGCACGACATGCGGGCCACCCTCCGGGTCTCGGCATTCGTGCTGCTCGCCGTGGCGTGGGCGCTGCTGGAAGCGGCGACGGCCAGTGTGCTCACGCGCTGTCTCGTGCTCTGGACGTTGCTCGGCGCGGTGTGGATCGCGGTGGAAATCGCGGCACGCACTTCGCCACCGGACGCAGCGGCGAAGTGGATCGCACGCACACTGCCCGCGGAGAAGCCGCGCTTCCTCGCCGCGCGCCGCGTGTTCGCATTTGCGCTCGGTGCGATTTTTCTCGTCGCGTTCTGGTCGTGGGGATCGCAGGTGCGCGGGCTCGTCGGCGAGCACGGGCTCATCCCGGTAGGTGAACAGCTCGCGTCGTTGCGCAAGGCGGGCGGATCATTCTGGCAGATGCCGTCGCTGAGCTGGCTGGCCGAGGGCGACACGATGCTGCTCGCGCAATGCTGGCTCGGCGCGTTGCTTTCCATAGCGATGTGCGCGGGATTTTTTCCCGGCGCGTGCGCGCTCGTGTGCTGGGCGCTCTATCTCTCGCTGATGTCCGTCGGCGAGTCGTTCGCGAATTTCCAATGGGATGCGCTGCTGCTGGAGACATCGCTGCTCGCCGCGCTGTAGCTCCCGTGGCGCATGCGGCTCGACTGGGGCGTGGAGTCGTTCGCGCAGAAAATCGGGCGCTGGCTGCTCTGGTGGCTTTTCGTGCGGATGATTTTGGAATCGGGCATCGTGAAGCTCACCTGGGGCGACGAGAAGTGGCTCGGCTACTCGGCGCTCGACTATCATTTCGAGACGCAGCCGCTGCCGCTGTGGACATCGTGGTACGCGCATCAGCTTCCGCGCTGGCTGCTGCGCGCGGAATGCTGGCTCACGTATTTCGTCGAGATCGCGACGCCCATCCTGCTGCTTGCGCCGGCGCGCTGGCGCTTCCTGCGGCACGGCACGGTGCTGCTGCACGTGCTGCTGCAACTCGGCATCATGGCCACGGGGAACTACACGTATTTCAACTGGCTCACGATCGCGCTGTGCGTGCCATTCCTCGACGATTCGTTCCGCGGATTCGGAAAATTGCGTTTGCCTGCTGCCGAGGACACGCGGCGGCACTGGTGGCCGCTCATTCCCGCAGGCGCTCTCGCAATCGCATCGGTGTGGCTTTCGTTCGACGGGTTCACGAGCGCGTTTGCGGGACTTGCCGGGCAGGAGTCGAAGTTCCAGCGCATGCGCGAAGAATATCAGCGTTCTAAAAAAGCGCCGGAGCAGCCGTGGTACGCGACGCTGCGCTCTTTCAACGGCTACGGACTCTTCCGCACTATGACGCTCTCGCGGCCGGAAATCATCGTCGAGGGCAGCGACGATGGAGTGAACTGGCACGAATACGAATTCCCGCACAAGGCAGGCGACATCTACCGCCGTCCGTCGCTCGTCGCGCCATTCCAGCCGCGGCTCGACTGGCAGATGTGGTTCGCCGCGCTCTCGCCCCGGCCATACGGCTATCTCCTCCAGCGTCTCGTGCGCCGCGTGCTCGAAGGTGAGCCGGTGGTCCTCTCGCTGCTGGGAAAAAATCCGTTCGCGTCGCATCCGCCGCGTCTCGTGCGGCTGAGCTTTTACGACTACCACTTCACGCGGTTTGCGGATGGCGGCGCAGCGTGGTGGAAGCGCGATTTCAAGGGCTCGACCCAGCCGCTGTCGGCGGACGACTTCCGACGCTCGAAAGAGGCCCGGATGCCTTGATGCCTGAGTGCGCGACGCTCTTGCGCGGTGAATGTTTTTAGGCAAAGCTACGTCTGATTTTCGACATCAACCAAATCATGAAAGCCCAATTCCTCATTGCCGCCCTCGCCCTTGTCGCCCCTGTCGCCTCATTCGCAGGTCACAAGCCGCAAGTCATCTTCTATAGTCCCGAGCCTTATTGTGCGCCGCCGGTCCACTATTATCATCCCGGGCCGGTGGTGAGCTTCAATTTTGGAAGCAGGCCCACCACCTACACCCAGACGCGGTATTACTCCCGGAGCAGTTCTTCGCTGGAGGCCAGTGTGCAGCGTGCGCTCCGGCGTGAGGGATATTACGATGGGCCGGTGGACGGGGACATCGGCCCTCGCAGCCGCTCGGCGATCCGCGAATTTCAGGCTGAAAACGGGCTCTACGTCACCGGGCGGATTGACTCCCGGCTGCTGCGCGCGTTGGGAATCTGACAGGCGTCGCGCATTCTTCGCTCCCGCCATCCATTCTGCACCCCGCCGCACCGGCGGTATCCCCAGCGCGTGTCTCACTACCTGACCGCCGCAGTCGCAGCCTTGAGCAGCGGCATGCTGCTCGGCGAGCCTGCCCAGGTAAATCCGCCAGCCGCCGAACCGCCGCCTCCTCCGGTCGCGCAGCCGACCGGTCGTTCGCTCGTGGCCATCGCGCAGGATCCGCGGGCGATGGAGGGCTACGATGAAAATCCCGCCGTCACGCGGCGCATGGTGGACGCGCTGGTTCGCACGGCCACGGGCTGCTCCGACACGCGCACGGCATGGCGCGAACTCGCAGGCGATGACACGCGCGTCGGCATCAAGGTCTGCGCATCCGGCGGCCCGTATTTTTCCACGCGGCGCGGAGTCGTCGCCGCCGCGATCGCGGGTCTGCGTGATGCGGACGTGCGCGACGTGATCGTATGGGACCGGAGTTCCGCCGCGCTGCACGATGCCGGCTTCACGGCACAGAGGCTCGGCTGCGAAGTGCGCGGGATCGATCCGCCGCGCGGATGGGATCGCGAGGCGGGCTTCCAGGCACCCGTGCTCGGGAAATTGATCTGGGGCGACCTTCTCTTCTTGGAAAAGCTCAGCCCGCGGGAATGGGGCCAGGGTTCCGATAATCTTTTAAGCTCAAAGAGCCACCTCGCCACGATTCTCAGCCGTGATGTCCCTCGTTTCATCAATATCGCCGCGCTCAGCGACGAGCCCGGCTGCGGCGTCGCTGGCGCATTGCACAGCGCCGTGGTCGGAAATCTCGACAACTGGCGGCGCTTCACGACCTTCGGCGAAGGCGGTGCAGCCGCCATCGCCGATTGCTACGCGGACCCTCGCCTCGGCGGGAAATGCGTGATGCACATCCTCGACGCGCTCGCATTCACGTACGCCGGAGGCCCCGGTGGCAATCCGCAGAATTCCACCATCCACAACACCCTTTACGCCAGCCGCGATCCCGTCGCACTCGATGCGATCGGCCTTCAGCTCCTCGAAAAGTGGCGGGTCCGCGCAGGATTTGGCGCAATCGGCACCAAAGCTGCATGGCTCCGAGGGACTAATATTGGCAACTCCGCCCAGCAAATGATGATTCTCTCCACCGCCCGATGAATCACGACGACGTCACCGCAGGACTGCTGCGCTCAGTCTCGCGCACATTTTACCTCAGCATCCGCATCCTCCCCGCGGCGCTGCGCGAGGCCATGGGCGTCGCGTACCTGCTTGCGCGCACCAGCGACACGATCGCGGATTCGGACGGGGCCGCGGTGAGCGTGAGGCTGCGGCGGCTGGAGGAATTTGGCAAGATGCTGCAGCTCGGCGCGACGGCGCAGGGTGTCGGCAATATCCAGCGCGACATCCAGCCATCGCATGCCGGCGAGCGCGCGCTCATCGCCGCGCTGCCGCAGGTGCTCGAGCGATTCGGCGCATTCAAGCCGTGGCAGTGGAAGGAGACGCTCGAGCTGCTCACAAATATCATCACCGGCCAGTCGAACGATCTCCGCACTTTTTCCGATCCGACCAAAGTGGTCGCGCTCGCCGATGCCTACACGCTCGAAGACTACACCTACCTCGTCGCCGGCTGCGTCGGCGAATGGTGGACGCGCATGTGCTTCCATCATTTCCCGAAATACTCCGCGCGTGCGGAATCGGAGATCATGCCGCTCGCCGGTGCGTTTGGGAAAGGACTGCAACTAGTGAACATCCTGCGCGACATGCCCGCCGATCTGCGCGCCGGGCGATGCTATCTGCCCGCGGACGAACTGCGCAGCGCGGGTGCCGACCCCGCCACGCTGCTCGACAATCCTGCCGCCGCGCAGCCCGTCTTCGAGGAATGGATCGGAAAGGCACGCGGCTTCCTGAACGAAGGACGCGACTACATCCGCGCGATCCGCCCGTGGCGCGTCCGTTTCGCATGCTACATGCCGTGGCAGCTTGCGGTGAAGACGCTCGACCTCATGGCCGCCACGCCGCCGCTCGCCAGCGCGGAAAAGGTGAAGGTCTCGCGCTCAATGGTGTACGGCACGATGTTCCGCGGCCTCACCGCAGCGTTCAGCAACGGCCCGCTGCGCTGAGCATTTTTGCGGTGTCTGCCGCTTGCGGGAACTGGGGAACTAAAACCCTTTGACGCACGGAATCTGCGCCGCTTTACTCCGCGCACCACTGCAACCGGAGAGATGGCTGAGTGGTCGAAAGCAACGCTTTGCTAAAGCGTCATACGGGTTAAACCGTATCGAG
>JAYWEO010000042.1:0-8898 GCA_043779225.1 Prosthecobacter sp. | reverse complement strand
CGGCCGTAGTCGTGACGCCTGGCTACCACCACCGCCCGTATGGCTACGATTATCCGTATGGTTATCGCCATGATGCCTACCGTCCCTACGAAAGGCGCGAAGAGGTCGTGATGGTGAACCGGCACGCGCCCGCACTACGCCGCGAAGTCGTGGGACGTCCGCCGTATCCCGGCGCGCGTTGGACTCCCGGCAAGTGGGTCTGGTATCATAACAACTGGGTCTGGAACAGCGGCCACTGGGTTCGCCGCTGACAGGCGCGATCGCGCGGGATGAAACCCGCGCAGCAGTCCCAGACCCCGGCCCGTGCAACCGGGGAGGCTTGAGACGAGCATGCTCGGCTGGCATGAAAGCAGCAACCAGCCCACCGCCCATGCGCCACTTTCATCCTGCTTTCCGTTACCAAATGAATTTCAGCGGTGCCCGCCTGCCCGGGGTTCTGGCTCTGATCCTTCTTTTCACGGCCATCCACGCCGGAGCTGCGCCGAAGACGGAAAAGGTCGCAAAGGCCGCCATGCCGTCGCCGTGGGCCGCGTGGGTCGAACCGGACTTCCCGTTTTTCTCGTCCATCCTCGACGCCCGGCGCACGGGAATCTGCGACAGGAATCTGACCCCGCGCGGCATCGTGCTGAATCTCGGCCAGGACTGCTGGGTGTGCTTCGACACCGACCTGCTCCGCGTCGCCGCCGTGTGGCGCGGGCCGGGCGTCACCGCGAAGGCACTCGCGCCCGGCTCGTATCACGACCCGAGCCGCAAGACGCCCGGCGGACAATTCCCCGCCCCGCAGCCCGACGGCAAACTCTGGCTCGCGAATGGCATCTATCCCGGCTGGCAGACGATTGCCCGCGCCACAATCAAGGATCCCCGCGAGCCCGCACCGACCGCTGATGAAGTCGGACGCGGCCCGCTGCCGGTCGAGATGGGAAAGTTCAAAGCCGTGCGACACGTGCGCGGGGGCGTGGTGCTCGAATACACCGCGGGCGGCGCGGACATCCGCGAATGGACGACACTTTCCGATCACGGCGGACAGCCGGTCATCGAGCGCCACATCGAGGTCGGCCCTTCGCAGAAGCCGCTGCTGCTCATCGCCGGTGCAAAGAACAACGGCTCAGTGGAGGAAGTCGTCGCGACCGTCTCGCTCAGCACGCCGAATGGAGAACACTCGGCGGCGATCATCGATGATCCCACACTCTGGGTCGTCCGCGTGCCGCAGCACGACAAAGCCGTGAATTTCTGCATCGCCATCGCCGATGCTCCGACCGCTCCGAACATCACCTCGGGAGCAATCCCGAAAGAACCGCCCGCCCGCCGCTGGCCGCAGGAAATCGCGAGCAACGTGAACTTCTCCACGGCGAAGGATGCATACGTCGTGGACGATGTGGCGCTCCCGCTCGACAACCCGTGGAAGCGCGACGTGCGCATCGGCGACATCCAATTTTTGAAGGATGGCACCGGCGTCGGCGTCACGGTGGATGGCGACGTGTGGTTCATCCGCGGGCTGAATGACAAAGGCGGCGCGGTGCGCTGGCGGCGCTTTGCCTCCGGCCTGCACGAGCCAATGTCGCTGGCGATCCGCGACAACGAAATCTTTGTCTTCGACCGCAACGGCATCTGGCGCCTGCGCGATACGAAGGGCACCGGCGAGGCAGACGTGCATGAACTTTTCTCCAACGCCTTCGCACAGACAGCCGACATGCGCGAATTTCCCAGCAGCCTGCGTCTCGCGCCGGACGGTGAGTTTGTCATCGCGAAGGGTGGCCAGCAAAATACCACGCTCGGAAAACACAACGGCAGCGTGCTCCGTATCTCCGCGGATGGCAGCAAATCCACCGTGCTCGGCTGGGGTTTCCGCCAGCCGAACATCGGCGTGAACATCCGCACGGGGCTCGTCACCGCGTGCGATCAGGAGGGCCAGTACATCCCGAGCACTCCGCTGCATATCGTGCGCGACAATCAGTTCTACGGCTTCCTCAGCGAACTGGAGCCGCATGAAAAATATCCCGCCCCGATCGCCGATCCGCTCACGTGGATCCCGCATGCGGTGAATGCCTCGGGCATCTCGCAGGTGTGGCTCTTCGACGCAAAGATGGGGCCGCTCAACGACTCGCTGATCCACATCGCCTTCAACAAGCCCGAGATTTTCCGCGTGATGATGAACAACCGCACGGCGAAGCCGCAGGCTTCAGTGGTCAGCATCACAAGCGCCCTCGATTTTCCGCCGCTCAACGGTTCCGTGAATCCTGCAGACGGCCAGTTCTACCTCGCAGGATTCCAAATCATCGGCTGGGGCACCACCGCGACACGCATCAGCGGCCTCGCGCGGATGCGCTTCACCGGCGCTCCCAGCACGCTGCCGCGCACTATCGTTCCGACGTCGAGAGGGATACTGCTCCGCTTCGATGTGCCGCTCGATCCGAAGAAGGCGGCCGACCCTGCAAATTATTCGCTCGCGAGCTTCCACTACGTCCGCACTTTCAAATACGGCTCCGCACTTTTCAAAGAGGACGGCACGACCGGGCAGGACTACCTGACTGCGAGCAGCGCGTATCTTTCTGCGGATCGGCGCAGCGTCTTCGTCGGCGTGCCAAATATGAAACCCGTCCAGCAATTCCGCGTCGGCTGGTCACTGGCGACCGCCAACGGTGCCGCATTTGAGGACAACGGCTACACCACGATCTATAGTCTGGCGAAATTTGATCCGAAGGCCGAGGGCTTCGGCGATCTGACTGTGGATCTCACCCCGCGCACGGACACCGCACAGAATGAGGTCAAGCCCACGCATGAGGAAGGTCGCCGGCTGGCCCAGATGTTCGGCTGCGCGGCATGCCACTCGCAGGAGGGCAAGGACATGGCTCACGTCGGCCCCACGTGGAAGGGTCTCTTTGGCAGCGAGCGCGACTGGTTCACTGCGGATAAGAAAAAGGGCCACGGCATGGCCGATTCCGCCTACATCCGCGAATCCATCCTCGAGCCTTCCGCCAAGATCGTCGCCGGCTACGAGCGCGGCGAGTATGCGATGCCCAGCTATGCGGGCGCGCTCACGGACTCGCAGATCGAGTCACTGGTTCTTTTCATCCAGACGCTGAGATAGCGCGGCGAGCGCCTTGGCCTGCATGGCCTTTCCAGTATGCCGAGGCCGCTCAGGAGTGCCGCGGGAGCTTGGCGATGGTGATCCAGAAGTGGTTGATGGCCTGGACGACCTTGTCCATTTCATCGAGGTCCACAGGCTTCGTCACGAAGCAGTTCGCCCCCAGTTCGTAGGAACGGCGGATGTCATCCTCCGATTCCGAACTCGTGAAAATCACCACCGGAATCAGCCTCAGCGCCTGATCGCAGCGGATTTCATCGAGCACCTCGCAGCCGTTTTTGCGCGGCATGTTGATGTCGAGCAGCACGAGATCAGGCCGTGGGGCCGTGGAAAATTTTCCGTCGCGCCGGAGAAAGTCGAGCGCTTCAAAGCCGTCGCGCGCGATGCTCACCCGGTTTTGAAAATTCGCTCCGCTGAGCGCCTCCCTGGCGAGCACGACGTCCCCGATATTGTCGTCCACGAGCAGGATTTCGATTGTTCGATGCAATGCCATCTTCATGTGCGTTCCGTTCACCCGGGAGGGACGGCATTCTTATCGGGAATCGTGAAGAAAAATATGGTGCCCTGTCCCGGCTTGGATTCCAGCCAGATCCTGCCACCGTGAAGCTCGACGATTTTTTTGCAGACGGCCAGGCCGATGCCGGTGCCGGAGAACTCGCCACCGGCATGCAATCGCTGGAAGATCCCGAAGATTCGCTCGAAAAACTGCGCCTCGATCCCTAGGCCATTGTCGCTCACGGAGAACTCCCATCCATCCTTCCTGCGGACGGCGCCGACGTGAATCCGGACAGCTTCGGTGCCCCGGAACTTGAGCGCGTTATCGATGAGGTTTTGGAAAAGCTGGGCGATCTGCGTGCTGTCCGCGAGGATCACCGGAAGGCTGTCGCAGGTGACCGTGGCATTGGCATCGGCGACGGCGATCTGCAGGTTGTCCATCACGTTGCGGAATATTTTTGCGCAGTCCGTGGGCATGGCGGGCTTTGCACGGGTCTGCACGCGCGACAGCGAGAGGAGATCCTGGATGAGCGACTGCATCCTCTTTGCTCCGTCCACGGCGAAGCGGATGAATCTTCTCCCGTCGGGATCCAGCACGGCCTCGTAGCGTTTCTCGA
This sequence comes from Prosthecobacter sp., assembly GCA_043779225.1. Lineage (GTDB taxonomy): Bacteria > Verrucomicrobiota > Verrucomicrobiia > Chthoniobacterales > Chthoniobacteraceae > SXWH01. The sequence continues at coordinate 4,701 of JAYWEO010000042.1, read as the reverse complement.
GGAGCTGCAGGAAGCTCGCAACCATGCGGAGCGGCTCCTGCAGATCATGCGAGGCGATGTAGGCAAACTGCGAGAGCTCGTCATTCGAGCGCGTGAGCTCGGCCGCCGTCTCCCTCAGCATGTCCTCGGCGCACTTTCTCTCGGTGATGTCGCGGGCGACAGCGTACACGAGCCGGGTGTCGAAATCCGCATGCGCGCACCATCGCAGCCATTTGTATGTGCCGTCCTTGCAGCGGTAGCGGTTCTCAAATGAGACCGTGTCCATCCCCACCCGCAGGCGTGCCGCCTCGGCGAGAGTGCTCGCGCGATCATCCGGATGGACAAATTCGACATACGGGACTGCGCTCAGCTCCTCCTGCGTAAAGCCGAGCGTGGTCTGCCACGCAGCGTTGAGACGGCGGAAGTAACCGTCCGTGTCCGCGATGCAGAGCATGTCGAGGGACATCTCGAAGAACTTCATCAGTTCTTCCTGATGCCGCCCGGCGGGCTGTGGGGAAATCTGCACGCGGTTCAGCCTCGTCAGGAGCCGAGGTGCCTCCGGATGCAGTCCTCCACCTGATCACGGCTCACCGGCTTGGCCAGGAATTCGCACCCGCCGATCTGGTGGCCGCCCTTGGCCTCGTCCTTTGAGACGATGGCCGTGAGAAAGACGATGGGGACATTCCTCAGCGTGGGCTCCTCCTTGATCTGCGCGGCGATGGTGCCGCCGTCCGCCTCGGGCATGATCACGTCGAGAAAGATCATGTCGGGCTTGAATTCCTTCGCAGTCTGCACGGCGTGCAGGGGGTTGTTCTCCTCACGGACGTCGTATGCCGGGAGGGTCAGGCGGAGCAGGCGGGTGAAGCCCGATTCGTCGTCAATCAGCAGTATCTTTTTCTTGCTCATGGTTTGGTCCTTTGGGCTGCTATTGCCCGGTTGATTGCTTTGAGTGTGAGGGTGGCGATTACACCTCCCCCGGGATGGTTTTCGATGCTTATTTTTCCACGATGGAGATCCATGATCTTCTGCGTCACGGAAAGTCCGAGCCCGGTGCCCTTGCCGGTGCTCTTGGTCGTGAAAAATGGCTCGAAAATCCTGCCGAGCTTTTCCGGCGGCACACCGGAGCCGGTGTCGCGGATCTCGATGGCGAGGACCGTCTCGCCTGTGCGGAAGCGCAGGCCGCTGCGGTCGCCACTGTCGTGCTTCGGGCATTCCGCGGGGGTCATGACCCTCTCCGTCGTGGTGACAGAGAGCGTGCCGCCCGATGGCATCGCATGGCATGCGTTTGTGAAAAGGTTCACAAACACCTGCTCGATCTTTGTCGGATCCACAAAGGCGTCCGGAAGGTTCGCCCCCAGGCTGGTGATGACCTTGACGCCTCCCTTTGAAAGATCGTGCCGGACGAAACGGAGCGCCTTTTCGATCAGCAGATTGATGGACCGCGGCTGCATGCCGAGTTCACGCGGCGATGAGAAATCCAGGAGATCCTGCACGACGGCATTCGCACGGTGCAGGGCGTCGCGCATCTCGCCGATGACCGAGCGTGTCTCCTCATCCCCGGCGAGCGGAGAGTCGGCAAGGTATTGGAGCCCGACGAGGATGACCTGCAGCGGATTCTTCACCTCGTGCGCCACCCCCGCGGCGAGCTGGCCGATGGAGTGGAGCTTCTCGAGCTGCATGAGCTGGGACTGGGCCGCCTTCAGCTCTTCGCCGGCGCGCTTCTTGTCGGAGATATCCGACATGAGCCCGTCGTACGAGATGATGTGGCCCGCGGCATCGTGGTGGGGCACTTGCTTGTTGCGGACCCATCGGACTTCGCCATCCTTGCGGATGACACGGTGCTCGATCTCAAATGTCGCATCGTCCTTGGCCGCCATCAGCACTTTGCTCACGACCGCGTCGCGATCCTCGGGAAAAATGATCCGGTGCCACAGCATCGAGTCCTTTGCGAATTCCTCGGGCGAATATCCCGTGACAGCGAGGCAGCCCGGGCCGTGCTGGGTGGAGATGACCCGCCCATTTTCAAGGATGACCGTATAGACGTAATCCGTGACGGAATCAAGCAGCCGGCGGTATCGCTCCTCACTCCCGCGCAGTGCGATCTCCGCCGCCTTCAGCTCCGTGATGTCGCGCGAGACACCGAAGGTGCCGACGATTTCGCCGGCCTCGTCTTTGAGCGGCATCTTGGTCGTCAGCGACCATGTCTCACGCCCGTCGGGAAAGGTTTCCCTCTCCATCTTTCCGATGATCGGCTTCCCGCTGCGGAGCACATCATTCTCATCCGCACGCGCCTGCGTCGCGTGCTCGGCGGAAAAGAAATCCGCATCCGTCTTCCCAACGACCTTCATCGGATCGTCGAACCCATACAGCAGAGCAAGCGCAGGATTCACCTGGATGAACTCGCCTTCGCGATTCTTGAAATAGACTCTGTCAGGGATGTTGTCGAGCAGCGCGTCCAGCCGCCGCCGCTGGTCGGCCAGATCCCGCGCAGTCCGCATGCGCTCGATGGCCTGGCGGATCCGGCGCATCAGCAGCCGCCCATCGGGCTTGCCCTTGGCGATGTAATCCTGCGCGCCGAGCTGCATCGCCTTCACGGCAAGATCGTCGTCGTCGAGACCGGTCTGGACGATGATGGGCACACGGACGGCGTGCGACTGGAGCCGGACTAGCGCCTCGATGCCCTGCGCATCAGGCAGCGTGAGATCCAGCAGCACCACGTCGAAACCGCCGCGATCCAGACGCTCCACCGCGTCGGAGACACGCGAGGTCGCCTCGATCACGATCCCACCCTCACATTCCTCCGAGAGCATGATCTTCAGCAGCGCGACATCCCCCGGATTGTCTTCGACCAGCAGAACATTGATGGGGTCGCCGCTCATGTTTCGGTGGAGTGTCGTGGAATTTCCGCAATTGCGCAACGTCGCAAGCCTGCCCATGGATTGGCTCTCGCGAACATGCTCACCGCTTGCCTGCATCGTCTGCGACAGCCGGGATCGGCGGCAAGTGAAAAGCGCGCGGCTCAGTTTTGCGCGGCCTTTTTCCACGCCTGTTCCGCGCCGGGAGCTAGAATACTTCCGCGTCGTCCGGCAGACCGGAATCGTGCCGGATGCTGTCGAGCCGCTTCCTCGCCCCGCGCTCTGTCGCCGGGCCGCTGATCACATGCGTGACAGCATCGACAATCGCCGGGAGCGCGAGAAGCGCACCGATGCCGAGCAGGGAAAATGCGGTCGCCTTCTGCGCACCGCGGCTCATCTTGCCACCGAGCAGCAGTCCAAGACCGCAGCCGACGGCGGTCTGCGTGACAGCGAGAAGCGAGGTACTGAGGACGTCGTTTTGCTTGGCGGGTTCCATGTGGCTCATAGGGAGAATGCGGATTTTCGCCTTCCTGTAAAGCACCGACTGTTCCAGCCGCAGGCGCTCTCGTCGCGCCGGGTGCCATGAGGGTCTCGCCTGGGCCGCTCCGCAGACGCGGCTGAGGCGGCCATCAAATCCCCTAGTGCAATCAGAATTCTTCCGCTAAGAACGCATAATGACGTCCCCTTCCACGTATGTCCTGATCCTCGCCGGCGGCAGCGGCGAGCGCTTCTGGCCGCTCAGCCGCAAGTCGCGCCCGAAGCAACTGCTCTCCCTCTTCGGCGGCGAGACGCTGCTGGAATCGACGCTCAGCCGCCTTGAAGGGCTCGTGCCCGCGAAGAACATCCTCATTCTCACGAATGCCGATCAGGAGGCCGCCGTGCGCGAACTCGCAAAAAATCTCCCCGCTGAAAACATCGTCGCCGAGCCCGCGAAGCGCGACACCGCAGCCGCGATCGCGCTCGGCGTCGGCTGGGTCGCGGCCCGCGACACCGAGGCGACGATGATCGTGCTGCCCGCGGATCATCTGATCAAGGACACCGCAGGTTTTCAAAAGACGCTCGCCACCGCGGTGGCAGCCGCGCGGCAGACCGGCGAGCTCGTCACCATCGGCATCCAGCCCACATGGGCGTGCCCCGGCTTTGGCTACATCGAATGTGGCGCGGCGATCTCGCTGCGCGATCAGGCCGATGGCCCCGCGGTGCATGACGTGAAATGTTTCCGCGAAAAGCCGAACGCCGATCTCGCCGAGCAGTTCTTGCGGCAGGGAAATTTCCGCTGGAACGCCGGGATGTTCATCTGGACGATCCCCGCGATCCTCAGCGCGCTGCGCACACATGCGCCGGAACTCGGCACCTTCGTCGCACGCATCCACTCGGGGGAGGACTTTGGAAAAATGCTCGAAAGGGATTTTCCCTCGCTGCCGAAAATCTCGATCGATTACGCGGTGATGGAAAAGGCCGGGCGTGTGCTGATGGTCGAGAGCGCATTCGACTGGGACGACATGGGGAGCTGGCCCGCAGTCGCAAAATACCTCGCGGACAAAGGCTCGGGCAACGTGGGCAACTGCGAAGTGAACGCGCTCGATTCGGCGAACAGCATCGTTTTTTCCGCACAGAAAAAACGCGTCGCGCTGCTCGGCGTGAGCGATCTCATCATCGTGGACACGCCCGACGCGCTGCTCGTGTGCAGCCGCCACGAGGCTGAGCGCATCATTACTCAGCCGTGTGCTCGCCAAACCGTGGGGCGCACGTGGCGCAGTTCGGGTTGTCGGCATCAGCGAGTGGACGCGGCGCAACTTTGCGCGGTGGATGTTCGAGGACGAACCCCGCGCGGTGTTGTTCACACCGTCGCGATGGCACCGGCAGT
>JAYWEO010000041.1:0-9553 GCA_043779225.1 Prosthecobacter sp. | reverse complement strand
CTTGTCCGGCAGCGGCAGGTCGCCCGTCGTGTCCGCAAAAATCACCGCGTCAATTTTCTGCGCGCGCAGATGCTCCGGCGAAAGTGCCGCGAGACTCTTCTTCACGCCTGCATCGAGCGCCGCCTTCGCCTCCTTCTCCTGCGCGATGACCTCGGGCGTCCACTTCGCCATCTCAGCGTCGAATTTCTTCATGTCCGCCTCGTGGCGCGCCTTGTCCTTGTCGTTCGCGTCGGGCTTCAGATCCTTCGGCTTGTTCGGGCGCTGCGGCACCTTCACATCGGGCTGCTGGACGAATTCCACGATCTCAAACGCGCCGCTCTCCTTTGCGATCATCGGCAGCGTCTTCTCCGCCTCGGCGATGGCCGGCGAGTGGCGGAACCCGGTCGTCACGGTGCAGACGATCACGCGCTTCTGCTCCGCAGCGTACGAGATTCCGGCGAGGCAGGCGAGGGCGAGGAGGGTGGCTTTTTTCATGGTGCGGTGGGATGGGATTGGGAGCGTGTGGAAAAGTGCGCGATCGGTGCGCGCGGCGAGCGGACAACCTGCGGCGCGTGCGCTTCCTTTGGCGAAAATTTCTGCCGCCGCATCGCTACAGCATCGCCTCGGCAAACTCGCGGCTGTCGAAGAACGCGAAGTCCTCGATCTTCTCGCCGGTGCCGATGAAGCGCGTGGGGATGCCTAGTTCATCGCGGATGGCGACGACCACGCCGCCTTTGCCCGAGCCGTCGAGCTTCGTGCAGATGATGCCGGTGAGCGGGCTCGCCGCGTGAAATTCGCGGGCCTGATTCACGGCGTTCGCGCCCGTGGTGGCGTCCACGACGAGCAATGTCTCGTGCGGCGCGGAGGCGTCGGTTTTTTGCAGCACGCGCTTCACCTTGCCGAGTTCGGCCATCAGGTTGTGCTTCGTGTGCAGGCGGCCCGCGGTGTCGCAGAGGATGAACTCGATGTTCTCCTTGTCCGCCTTTTCATACGCGTCGTGGCAGAGCGATGCGGGATCGGCGTTGTATTGTCCCTTCACGATCGGCACGCCGATGCGCTCGGCCCACACGCTGAGTTGCTCGATGGCCGCGGCGCGAAAGGTGTCGGCAGCGACAACCAGCACGCTGTGCCCGCGCTTTTTCAAAAGGGCCGCGAGCTTCGCGGTACTCGTTGTCTTTCCTGTGCCGTTCACGCCGACGATGAGGATCACCTTGGGCTTCGAGGCATGAGGGCGGAGAGTCCACGCGTCCACCGGGAGGACCTTGATGATTTCCTCGCGCGCGACTTTCACGACGGAGTCTGCGGTCGGGGCTTCCTTGTTTTCCCGCAATGTCTTGAGAATGCGCTGCGTCATGCCGAGGCCGAGGTCGGCGCGGATGAGCGACTCTTCGAGGTCGTCCCAGTCCACCAGTTTGCCGGTGAATTTGTTCCAGATCTTTTTGAGGAAGCCGAAGGCCATGCGGGATCAGGATTTTGCGCCGGGCCGCGGCGTGACGGCCTCGCGCAGCGGGCGCGTGAGCTCGCCTTTGATCTTGTCGAGCACGCCGTTCACGAAGCGGCTGCTGTCCTCGCCACCGAACTTGCGCGCGATCTCGATCGCCTCATTGATCGCGACGACAGGCGGCGTCTCCATGCAGTGAAACATCTCGTAGATCGCGAGTCGGAGAATGTTGCGATCCACCGCGGCGAGGCGCTCGATGCCGAAGTTCTCGACGAATTTCACGATGCGCGCATCCACTCCCGCGAGGTTCGTATTCACTCCGGCGATGAGGTTCTCCGCATATTCACGGACCGATGCCTTCGTCTCGCGGAATGCCCAGAAATCCGCGCTCAGATCCGAGGTGTGATCGCCGTGGATGTCCTGCTGATAGAGAAATTGGATGGCGGCCTCGCGGCCCTCGCGTCGTTTGCTCATGAAAGTCTGCCGCTATATGACGCGGATGGCGTCGAGGTCACCGCGGATGGCGTCGAGGGTCTGCAACATGCGCACGGCGGCGCGCGCGGCTTCGGTGCCGCGGTTGATTTTTGTGCCGAGGCAGCGTTCGCGCGCCTGCTCCTCGGTCTGCGCGACGATGACCTCGTGGAGGACGGGCAGCTTCAGCCGCAGCGAAATATCGAGGAGCGCATTCGTCACCGCCGTGGCGATGAGGTCCGCGTGGCTCGTCCCGCCCTGCCATAGGAGGCCGAAGGCAAAGATGGCGTCCACATTTCCACGCTCGCCGAGCGCCTGCACGCCGAGCGGGATTTCAAAGGAGCCGGGCACGCGATGGATTGCGACGGAGGAATCCGGCGCGATGATGGCGAGTTCCTCGCTGGCACCGGTGATGAGGCCGTCCACAAACTCCGAGTTATAGATGCTCGCAACCACTGCGAAGCGCCTCGCGTGGGCGAGCGGCACTGGTCGGTCTGGCATTGCGGTGGACATCGGGGCGCGGAGATTAGCGGGGGATGCGGAGTGCGCAAGGGTGCGTGTAGCCGTGCTTGTGAAAGCGCGGGCTGATTCTTGTGGCGCAGGATCAAAAGGTGCCCGCGCTTTCACAAGCGCAGCTACAGGGCGTCACTTCGTGGACTTCACCTCGATGATGTCATGCGGCGCGCTCTCCCGCATTCCGGCGCTCGTCACTCGGATGAAACGCGCGGCCTTGCGCAGGGCGGGGAGATCGCGTGAGCCGAGGTAGCCGAGACCGCTCTGCACACCGCCGGAAAGTTGTGCGAGGACGAGTTCGACCGGCGGGCTGACTTCCTTCAGCGCCTCGACGCCTTCGGCGGCGACCTTGCGCGTGGAGTCCTTCACCGAATGCCCGTAGCGCGCGGCGCTGCCCGCGGTCATCGCGGCGGCGCTGCCCATGCCGCGGTATTGTTTGTAGAGCTTGCCGTTGATTTCCATGATCTGTCCCGGTGCCTCGGGGCAGCCGGCGAGCAGCCCGCCGCAGATGACGGCCTGTGCGAGCGTGAGCGCTTTCACGATGTCGCCGCTCTTCACGATGCCGCCATCGGCAATAATGGTGACTCCACATTTTTCCGCCGCACGGCTCGCGACGTAGAGCGCGGTGAGCTGCGGGATACCGACGCCGGCGACGACGCGGGTGGTGCAGATGGAGCCCGGACCCTGACCAACCTTGATCACATTTGCACCGCACTTGGCGAGATACTCGACGCCGGCGCCGCTGGTCACATTGCCCGCGATGATCGGCAGATCCGGGAATGCCTCGCGGATCAATGTCACCGTGTCGCCGACGCCAGCGCTGTGCCCGTGCGCGGTGCTCACGGCGATGACGTCGCAGCCGCGTTCGACGAGCGCAGCCGCGTGGCCGATGATGCGTTCGCGGTCGAGTGTGCCGTCCGCCTTGCGCAGGCCGATGATGCTCGCGCCGCAGAGCAGGCGGAATTTGTCGTCGCGTGCCGGCTTAAAACTGGAGCTGTGCTCGTGGAGAATGTGCTCGATGTCGCTGAGTGTGAAGAGCCCGCGCAGCACGTCCCTGTCGCCGACGACGAGCAGCTTGTGGATGCCCATGTGGGCCGTGAAGAAACTGTCCGCCGCCTTGATGGGTTCGCTGCCGAGTTCGCGTTCGTGAATGGTCTGCACCTGCGCGCGAGGCATCATAGCATCGGCGACTTTCCGCGAGGCGTAGCGCTCGCGGACTACATGGCCGGGCAGAAGTCCGAGCAGCGTATTTTTTTCATCCACGACGGGGAACGTGCTAAAGCCGAAACGCCGATCATCAATCATCGCGAGGACTTCGCCGATGAGCTGATCGGGGCCGACTTTGATCGGCTCCTGGATCAGACCGTGGACGTTGTTTTTCACGCGGCTCACCTCGGAGAGCTGCTGGCGCTCGGGCATGTTGCAATGGATGAGGCCGAGGCCGCCCGCGCGCGCCATCGCGATGGCCATCGGCGATTCGGTCACGGTGTCCATGTCCGCCGAGATGATCGGCAGCCGGAGCTGGAGCCGCTCGTGGAGCTGCGTGTCGAGATTCGCGTCGCGCGGGATGACTTCGCTGTAGAGCGTCGCGAGCGTGACGTCGTCGTAGGTGAGCCCGACGCCGCTGTGGGTCGGGAAAAACTGGTCGGCCGGCTGGTAGAACTGGTCGTCGAGAGGTGCCATGTCGGACCTTGCCAGATGCACCGGGCGGATGAAAAGCGGGAAGTGCGATCAGAGCTGCGAGAGCCGTTCGCGTGTCGTGAGTGCGCCGCAGCAAGGGCACGTCGGCAGTTCGTCGCCGGTGGTGTCGCGGAACTCGAAAGCGCAGAGATGGCACTTCACGAGGTCGCGGGCGGCGAGCGATTCACGGCGGTTGCGTCGGAGATTGTGCAGCACGGAGGCGAGCAGCACGACGCCAAGGCAGAGGCCGGTATAGACGAAAAGCAGCTCGTGGAGTTCGAGGCGGAACATGCGGTTACTTTTGCGTCGCCGGAGCGAGGATGTCGTCGCCCCATGCGAAGGTGATGGTGCCCCATTGCGTCGCTTCGCCAGATGGCGCGAAGTGCAGCGTGCGGACGAAATTGAGCGTCTCGGTGTCGAGCACATCATCGCCAGAGGCTTGCTGCAAAAAGACGAAGCGCGTCTCTCCTTCGGCATTCACGCCCGCGAGGATGATCGTTGGCTGCACCGTGGTGTTCGTTTTTGTGCGAGGGGAAAAATCGGGCCGCCCTTTTGAACGCGACTGGAGCGCATTCGAAAATCGCACCTGCGTGATCTGAGGCTCAGGCGTGACTGGCATGATTTTTTCCGAGGGCGAGATGCTGCGGATCAATGCGAGCGGGTCGCGTGCCGGAGGGATCTGGATCGTCGGCGGATCCGGCGGCGCCCCGAGCGGCTGCGTGCGGATGGTCTGGAATGATGGACGGTAGCGGATGTCGAGCAGGCCCGCGGGCTCGATGGTCTGCACCTTTGCGACGAGCGCGGGATCGTGCGTGGCGATCCATTGCAGAAGGGCTTCGGTCTCGGGATTGCGATTCGCGGAGTCGCCGGACGGGGAGAGGATCTGCACCATGGGCGCGGTGCGGACGGTGCGCGGCGGCACGGGATTTTTCCCTTGGAAAAGGAAGAATGCCGAGCTGTGCGCGAGGAACGAAAGAAAGATGAACACCGCGAGCCACCACGAGCTGCTCTCGCGGTCGGCCCACGTGAAAATCACGGGCGTCTCGCGCTCCACCTCTTGCGCAGTTTCGTTCATTTTTTCGGAATGTCGCCCGCGAGGATCACCGAGTAGCTGCGGCGCAATGCCTCATTCGTGACCGCCGCGACGATGCCCGAGGGTGTGCCGGTGTCGGCCTTGATGATGATCCATTTTTCGGCGGACTGGTTTTCGGAAAGGCGTGTGCGCAGCTCATTCAGCGTGACCTCGCGGTCGCGGTGATAGATGGCCGCCGCCGGGCCGCCGGTGATGCTCACGATCTCCGCATTGTGCTGCGCTCCGAGCGCAAACGACGTGACCGGCAGGCTCACCTGCACGCCGGGCGTGAGCGTGAACTTTGACCCGAGCACGTAGAAGACGAGGACGAGCAGGAGCACGTTCATCAGCGGCATGATGCCGAAGAGCGCGAGGTGAAAGTGATAGCCGCGTTCGAGCTTCACGGTCAGCGGTTTTCCGAGCGCTGGCGGGCTTCCCCAAATTCAATGATGTCCGTCTGCTGCCGGCTTTCCATGAGGAGATTCACGACCTCGATGCCCGCGCGCTCCATGTCGTGGATGACCGCATTGGCCCGCGCGCTGAGATACGCGTAACCCATCGCGCAAGGGATGCAGACGGCGAGCCCCGCAGCAGTCGTGATGAGTGCCTGATAAATTCCGTTTCCGATCTCCGCCGTGCTCGTGAGGCCGGTCGTCGCGGCCATGCTTTGGAAAGCCTCGATCAATCCCGCGACGGTGCCGAGCAGGCCGAGCAGCGGCGTGAGAAAGGCGAGCGCAGCGAGCATTCCGAGGCGGCGTTCGAGGCGCGGCACTTCGAGCTGGCCGGCCTCCGCGACGATGTCCTTCAGCTCCGTGCGCGGTGCACTGTGCCGGATGATCGCGGCGTGGACGACACGCTGCACGGGGCCTTTCGTCGCCGCGGCTTCCATCTGAGCCTCCTGATAGCGCCGGCCGTGGATGAGATTCGCGAGGCCGCGCATGAATTCGCCGACGCGGACGCCGATGCGGTGAAAATAAATCACGCGCTCGAGGAAGACCGCGCTGCCAAGCACGCTGCAAACCAGAATGAACCACATGACAGGTCCGCCCTTTTGCATGAAATCGAGGAGCATGCGGATCATTCTACGCGCTGCCGATTGCATCGCGAAAGGATGAAGTTTCGATTTCGCGCCACGACGCATCCGCGTATGAAGCACTCGTGCGAATCATTGCCATCGATCCATCCCTGCGTTGCAGCGGCTTTGCCGTGCTGGAAAAACGCGACGGCAAGGTGCTCACGCTGGATTATGGCGTCGTAAAAAATCCGCCGAAACTCCTGCCGAGCGGATGCCTCGTCGCGATCCACGATCGCATTGCGGAGCTGATCGCGCAGCACCAGCCGGAGTGCGCGGTGATCGAGGGCGTGATTTTTGTGCAGAGCCATCGCACCGCGATCACGCTCGGTGCCGCGCGTGGTGCGGCAATCCTCGCGGCGGCGGAGCGCGCGCTGCCGATCTACGAATACGCACCGAGGCGCGTGAAGCAGAGTGTCGTGGGGCAGGGAGGCGCGCAGAAGCAGCAGGTGGGCTTCATGGTGCGCGTGCTGCTCGGGCTGAAGGAGACGCCGCCGCCGGACGCCGCCGATGCTCTCGCGATCGGGCTCACTCATTTCCAGACCGCCGAAAGCGCGCGGCATGGGGCAGTTGTTTTGGAACGGATATGAACGTGCGCTGGCTCGGCAGGATCAGCTACGGCGATGCGCTGGCGTTGCAGGAAAAGATTGTCGCACAAAAGGCGGAGGACCTCGATGCGCCGGACGAACTGCTTCTGCTCGAGCACGATTCGATTTTCACCATCGGCCGCACGAGCGATCACTCATCGCTGCGCGATCCTGCCGCGCTGCCCGCGCCGCTCATGGCCATCAACCGCGGCGGCCAGGCGACGTGGCACGGGCCGGGGCAACTTGTCGGCTATCCGTTGCTCGACCTGCGCAAGCGCGGCTCGGACCTGCATCGCTACCTGCGCGATCTGGAGGAGTTCCTGATTATGCTCTGCGTGGAATTCGGTGTGACCGCATCGCGTCGTGACGGGCTCACGGGCGTGTGGGTCGGGGAGAAAAAAATCGCGAGTCTCGGTGTCGGCGTGCGGCGATGGATCTCGATGCATGGCTTTGCGCTGAATGTCTGCGGGCCGCTCGACGGCTTCGCGCACATCACGCCTTGCGGGATCGCCGGGGTGGAAATGACGAGCCTCGAACGCGAAGGCGCGGCGGGCGTGACCGTCGAGAGCATCGCGGCAAAAGCCGCCGGGCGTTTTCCAGAACTCCTCAGCCGGTAGCGCGCGATCGGCGGACATCGCCGTTGGCAAAGACGCGGGTCGCTGTTCTAGTCCCGCGACTTCTTTTCCCGATGAACACCGATGCCGAATCTCCGCCCCCGCCCATCGCTGCCTTGCCGGAGGAAAAGGGCGAGGTGTTCCGCGATGGCGATGTGCAGGCCATCGAGTATTTCAAGGAGGCGCACGCGCTGCTGCGGTATCAGATCGGGAAGGTGATCGTCGGGCAGGACTTGGTGATCGATGAGCTGTTGATCGCCATTTTCACCAAATCGCACGCGCTGCTCGTCGGTGTGCCGGGACTCGCGAAGACACTGCTCATCTCGACGCTCGCGCAGGCGTTGAATCTCCAGTTCAAGCGCATCCAGTTCACCCCCGACCTCATGCCGAGCGACATCACGGGCACCGAGGTGATCCATCAGGATCCGGCGACGGGCGAGCGCGCGTTCAAGTTTCTGCCGGGGCCGATTTTCGCAAATGTGATCCTCGCGGATGAGATCAACCGCACGCCTCCGAAAACGCAGGCCGCGATGCTGGAGGCGATGCAGGAAAGGAAGATCACCGTCGGCGGCGCGGACCACAGATTGCCCGATCCGTTCTTCGTGCTCGCGACGCAGAATCCCGTCGAGCAGGAGGGAACATATCCGCTGCCCGAGGCGCAGCTCGACCGGTTCATGTTCATGATTTACGTGGACTACCCGAGCGCGGACGAGGAACTGGAAATCATGCGTCGCGGGACCGGCGGCAAGCCCGCGACCGTGCGGCAGGTGCTCGGCAGCGATCACATCCTCTACCTGCAAGGCACCGTGCGCCGCATGCCTGTCGCGGATCACGTGCTGAAATACGCGCAGCAGATCGTCGCCGCGACGCGCGCGAAAAGCCCGCAGGCGCTCGACTTTTGCAAGAAGTGGATCTCGTGGGGTGCAGGGCCGCGTGCCTCGATGAATCTCATCCTCGCGGCCAAGGCGAACGCGATTCTGCGCGGGCAGATCTATGTCGCCTGCGAGGATGTCGCGGCGGTCGCGCCGAGCATCATGAGGCATCGCATCATCCCGAATTTCGCCGCGCAGAGCGAGGGTGTGACGAGCGACATCATCACGCGGATGATCCTGGACAGGATTCCGAAGGACGAGTGAGCGGTAGCCGCGCTTGTGAAAGCGCGGGCACTTCTCCCCCGCTCGTCACTTCGAAAATCAGCCCGCGCTTTCACAAGCGAGGCTACGACAGTCGGACTACTCGCCGAAGGTCTTGCGGAGGTAGTCGCGGCTGCGGGTGGCGATGGCTTCCGGGCCTTCGTCGAAATTGAACACCTCGACGGAAACGATGCCGCCGTAGTTCGCCTCGCGCAGCGCGGCGGCGATGGGCGTGAAGTCCATGTCGCCGAAGCCGGGGCCTTTCAGGTTCGGGTCATTCGCGTGGAAGTATTCGAAATTGCCCGCGCTCTCGCGGATGATCTGCGGGATCGGCGTCGGCTCGGAGCTCATCGCCTTTACATCGAGAATGATGCTCATCGCCTTGCTCGCAAACTGCGCGGCAAAGCGCCGTCCCTCGGCTGCGGTGTTCACGAAATTCGTCTCCGCCGGCGCGAGCGGCTCGAAGCACAGCACGACGCCACGTTCCTCCGCGCGCTTCACTGCGGCGCGGAAGACATCCGTCGCCCAAGTCCACGCCTGCTCGGGTGTCACGCCGTCCATGATGTTCCGCTGCTTCGGCGAACCGACGATGATGCGCGTGCCGCCGAGGTCCGCGCAGCAGTTCACGAGTTCGACAAAATAATCCGACGTGCGCGCACGCACCGCATCATCGGGATGCGTGAGATACATGCCTTCGGCCTGCACGAGCACCCAGTGCAGCCCGCTGATGCCGATGCCCGTGCGCGCAGCCAGTGCCCGGATGCGCGCACGCTCGGCCTGCGAGATTTCCGTGACGGATTTCGCGATCGTGAAAGGCGCGATCTCGACGAAGTCGTAGCCCGCCTTTTTCGCGAATGCGAAAGTGTCTTCGAGCGACCAGTCCTTGAATATCTCGTTGCAGATTCCGAATTTCATCCGCGCAGGATGCCGTGCGTCTGTCGCGCGGGGGAAGCGGAAATTCGACTATCGGATCCCTCGCGAGATATACTCG
>JAYWEO010000040.1:0-7529 GCA_043779225.1 Prosthecobacter sp. | reverse complement strand
GGATTCCGACAGATAATGGACGATGAAATGCGGCGTCTGCGCATGCACCCACCGATGGCGTCCGATGACTTCGCGGCCATGCACCCCGAAGGGAAACTGCTGGGAGAAATCGTGCGTCGCAGGCAGGAATGGGACATCCAGCATCTTGCTGCCCGACATCTGCCTGGCGAGAAACCATGCCGACGTGGCGCCCTTCTGCTGCGGGACATTAGCCAGCGGGATCACATAGGACGCAGCCGTTGCCTTGGCGCTCTTCCAATTCGCCTCCGTCGCTCCGGCGAAATGCTGCCCCTTGTATTCGAGTTCCTCCAACTGCTTCAGCATCGGCCCCAGCTTCACCACCTCTTTGAGGATATTCTCATCGCTCGGCACCACCGACATACCCATCCCTGATGAAGTCCCGATCACCGTGATCGGCACCGCAGGCATTTCGCCTGGGAAAGATGCGGGCTTCATGGGAATCGCCGAGTCGTCGCCGGTGCGTGGCGCATACCCCTTCACCGCCGTCCCAGGAATGAAGGAGCGCGACGACGGTGCCGGCGTCTGGCGGACCACGCGCTGTTCCCCGAGGCCGAGCGCGGAATACGTCTCCTCCACCGAAATGTTCGAGCCGTCCGCCTGCTCCAGGTTTCGCTGAATCGTCCACACCTCGGTCCCCTTGGGCTCCTCGCCCGTGTCGAGACGCGTGAGCATGCGCCGTCCGTACTTTCCATCCGGACGCACCGCCTCCTTCAGCCTCACGGCCACCCCGTTCTGATCCTTCAGGACAGTCTCCACGACAAACGGCCCGGTCTCATTCTCCCGGATCGTCACGTCCCCGCGGACGATCACGCGGCCCGTCTTCTTTCCCTCCTTGTCGAAGCTCTCGGTGAGGACCACCGCGCGCCCGCGACTGTCCTTCCCCGGCCCCCGGAGTTCGTTCCTTCCGTCGGGATACGTCGTCTTCATCGTCCCGTTCGGATCGCGCACACTCTTCCTCCCGTCGGGATGCCGGATCTCCGCAAATCCGCTCGGGCGCTCGGTGGTCTCGGTCCCGTCGGGCTCCGTGATCTTCCGCGTCCCATCCAGGAAAGTGACCACCTTCGCCCCATCCGCGCGGGCGCTCTCCTCGCCGCCGCCGGGTTGCAGAATCTTTTTGCTCCCATCCTTCATCACGATCTCCGCGGTGCCATCCTTCCGCAATGCGGGCGGATGCGGAGGCTCCCCGGCAGGCTGCTCGTGCCGGAGTTCCAGCGTGCGTCGCGCGAAAAAGTCCCACGTAAGCGCAGCCGCCGGATTCTTCGGAGTGCCACGGCCTTCGGAGTAGAACGAGATGAGCAGCGTCTGCGCCTCAAACAACCCCTGCTGTCCCGCCAGCGAGAGCCACTTCAGCGCCTCCCGGTCATCGCGCGGCACATCCCCACCCTCCGCATAGAGGACCCCGAGGATCAACTGCGCGGGCGCAAAACCCGACTGGGCGGATTTCCGAAACCATTGCAGCGAGGCCGCGCTGTCCTTCGGGACACTCTCCCCCTTCGCGTAATCAATCCCCAGGTTGAATTGCGCCGCCGGATCGCCTGCGGACGCATACCCTTTCCGGACTTCGATCGGCTCCACGACCCCCTGCTCCGGCGAGGCCAAAAGCGGCACCGCGGCAAGGCCGAGGAACCAACTTCCCAGAAATGCGATCCCGCGTTTCATACACGCGCGCTTATCAAGCGCACACCTCGGGAAGTCAACGGGAGAATCCCCGCCAATCCCCTCGTGATTCTTCGCGCACCCAAGCGTGGTCTCAAAGCGCAACAATCAGTCTGTCCCTCGTTCCTCCTCGTTCCTGATCAGTCTGTCCCTCGTTCCTGTCCCTCGTTCCTCCCACAGCTCCTGAGAATCCACCCATATCACACCCCATTCAACACTCATCATTCATCACTCAAAATTCAAAAACTCCACACTCACCCCTTCCCACCCCCGCCCTTCCTCCTCAGTAAAAGCCAGCCCGCAGTCGCAGCGACGGCAGCAGCGACGCCTGCCCCTAGCGCCCAGCCACTAAATCGAGGGTTAGATTTTGCTGCGTTGGCTATTGCGGCGACAGGATTGTTTGTTCCACCGTTTTCAATACCATGAACTTCGGCACCGTGTTCTTTCGGTGGCCCGACTCGTCTTGCACCATCGGGCGAGTTCAACGCAGCGACCACCTCCGGGCCGCCGATTTCTTTCGCAAGGGCGACCCGTGCCTCTTGAGATGTTCCCCAGCTAAGGTCCTCTTCTTCGAGCTTCTTCCCGAAGGCGTCTAGAATCGCTCCACGGAAGAACATGGCACGAGTCGCGACGGCACCGTACCAACCGGTTTCAGCGAAAGGACTTCGACTCGGTTCAAAGTGGCGGTAGTTTGCCCATGCAGATGGGTTTATGAGAGCCGCGATTAGAATTCGCCGTTTCTCGGATACCGTAAGCTGGCTTTTCGGGAGAAGTTCCAAGGCATCTGTGCTCGGAGCGAAATCCGGGTTGTTGATTGCTGCTTCGAGCAGGTCGGCTGCGCCAGCGCGAGCCGCGATTTCCGCCGCTTTTCTCATTTCAATGCCATCCTTGGGGAACTTTTGCTTCATCGTTAAGACACGGCGAAGTCGTTCCCGTTCCTCTGGAAGGAGTTGATCTTCCGCTGATGCCAAATAATGCGTCAGAATCAGGAACGCCATGGCGGTGAAACATGCGGCTAAAATTCTCATAGCGGATGTTCTATTCTACGGATAAGAAGACGAATCACCACCATTCCACCTCCCAGTGCCATCGATAATCAGATTCATCATCATTCCCCAATCCTGATTTGGGCTAACGGGGTACCACTTTGGGCCGATTTGCAAACGTAGAAATTCGCGGAAACTCCAAGCTTGCTGATATCTGTCACCCGGCGTCCTCCCCACACGACTAGGCGCGGTTATGGTCGGGCTATCAACCGACGCAACCTCGCCAATGCCGTGACCCAAAAAGGCGTGTTCCAACACGGAACAAGGGACAGACTGATTATTGCATCCAGGATTCCGATGGGAGAGAAAAGCATGCATCGCTTTTGGGAGAAGAGCACATGGCGGGACCGTTGAAAAGCGCATGCTTATTGCCAATAATCAGTCTGTCCCTCGTCCCACTCGTCCCAGATCGTCCCACTCGTCCCCAAAATTCAGCATTCAACATTCACCATTTCCCACCCCCGCCCTTCCTTCTCAGCAACAGCCAGCCCGCAGCCGCGGCGACGGCAGCTGCGATGCCTGCCCAAAGGGGCCATCTGCCCGGCAGATAGGCGCTTCGGGTTGCTATGCCAACATGGGCTTGAGGGTTGGGGTTGGCTCTGTCCCCGCCCGCGTTCGGAACAGATAAGCTCTCCCCTGATTTTGGAGGCCAGACCTGGGTTGCTCCATTATAATTCGTCGATTCGATGCCAAGAGCCCTTTCCATCCTGGCAGCGAGAACCATTCTTTTCTCCAACGCAGAGATGATTTGATAGTCAACAGGCAAATCCGGCATTGTGCTATGCAGCATTGGAATAAACGATTTAGCGAAACCTTCCCGCCAGTCGTCATGCGACCGAATACCAGTGTCCTCAAGGCGGAGGTTCGTTAGGGGACACTTCAGAACCATGAGCAACATTTGGTTCCTTAAGTCTGAGGGCGGCATCCTTTTCATCTCCTCGTAGAAGTATGGGGCCGATGTGTTAGACACATCGTTCAAGCACATTTCCAAAACATCCAGTCTCTGCTGCCGGATGGCCTCCGCGACAAATTCGTGCCGCCCCGCGGGGCCATCCAGCTTCTTCAGTTCTTCAGCGGCCTCTACAAGCGACATTTGCTTCATGTCTTTCGAACTAGAGCAACATGCCAACAATCCCATATAGGTGATGCCATATAACATCCAAAACCGCAAACGGGAGTGAATCGAAGGAGGCATGGCAACTATGGGGGCGCGCTGCCCAATCCGGAATGCGAATCGAGATCCAACCACTCTCCGCCGTAAAAGAGCCAGAACGCGCGGAGATAGTGATGCCATTCGATAGTGTCGGAAATCGGAAACCAAATCTTCCCGCCTGTGCGCGTGCCGTCCCAAAGCTCCAACCGCGCAAACTCAACGAAACTCGCCTTCCATTGGAAAAACGTGACAGGCAGGTAGGGATTCGACGCCCAAGCCTTCCGAACACCAAATCGAGGGGCATCGAATGATGTTAACTGACCAACTGCATGGTTCAGCCAGTGCTTAGGCGTGGCAATCTGTCTGGCGTGGTATGGATCATCATCTTCACTCGCAGCACCAGATAGGGTATCGTCTGGAGGATCATCATTTCCCGCGGCGTCTGCATTTCCACCAGTATGGTTTTCGCTCGGGTAATCCAAAGCAACCGATTCGCCATTGATCGTTGCGGGGAGGACTTGCATATATTCGTCGGCCAATTGCGCGAAAGAAATACCCGGATTGTAAACATCAACATGCATTCTTCTGGAAACATCCCACTTGAATTGCGCATCATCCTGTTTGCCTTTGCTTGGATCAGGTTGATAAGCTTGATACGCCCCTGGAGGGGTTTTCGCGGCTCTGCCGTCGAGCTTGGGAACGTCCGCTGCTAAATTGAAAATCGCAGACGGCTCGATTGACCACTTGAATGTCCATGGATCAACATCCCGGTCTATACGAAACTGTGACCGAGTCACTCCATCAGAACCAACAACGCTTTGGTTAAATACGGGTGCTCCCGGAACTCTGGCTGGTTCTTTTGTGGCCCACACAATCCACACATATATTTCATCCACTTCCTGATTGGTCGCCTGATTGATTATTGCCACATAATGCTGGCCAGTCGAGTTGCGAGCTATGGCTACCGTTGCATTCGTACTCGACACCCCATCGACAATCCAATAATAGCCGTTCCCGATTGTCTTTCCAGTGGAGGAATGGACATGTGCTGTGAGAACAACGGTGGGGTTGCTGATTTGGGGGGTGAGCTTGGGTGAAACAAAATGGCGCACTCCGTTTCTTAGCATCGTGCTCGGAATCACATCCCCGACGACGCCCTTCATGGCATCGACATCGATCCAGGCACTTTCGGTATCCGCGTTCGGCCCGCCGTCATTGGGATCGTTAGGGCCATGTGTGGTGGGAGGGGCATGGACGTAGATGGTTCCCCAATGATAACTCGCCGGATCTTCTTCGTCGGCATCTTGTTCCCGGACAGCATACGAAAAGAAGGCGTTGCCAGACCCGGAATAGGTGAATACCCCGGTGCTGGCATCGTCGAGGGTGACGCTTCCCTCGTTCGGGTCGAACACCTTAATTACGAGGGGGGTCTGCCCACGGATGACCGGCAGGGTTCCGGACAGGGAAACGTGCCAAGGCAACATGGAGAACTCGCCATTCAGGACCCTCCAATCCGAGGATTGGCTCGGTGCGAGCGCGGTCGGAACGATCTCGAAGATGGCAACATGGAAATGGGAGCGGCAACTGTCTGAGACCACAAAGCCGATATACTCCCATCCGCCTTCGGTCCTGTTCTTGTAGGTGTTGTTGGCAGTATAGGTGATCCTGATGGTGCGCTGTGAAATCTGTTCGGAAGTGAACGTTCCAAAAAGGTTGTTCTGCTGAGGACTGAGGGCGATTCTCAATGGCCCGATGCTGCCCGCAGCCGACACATCGAAGGTCCTGGTGGCACCCGGTTGGACCACCATACCATCCGGGGACTGCATGCCGAGACCCCAGTAGCCCATGTAGAAAAGGATTAGATCCAGTTTCCTCCAGTCGGGACTGCCACCCCATGGACCGGGGACGTAGATCGTATCGAGCGTGGCTGCATCGAAGACTGTGCCGGTGACCGACGCGGCAGGGCCTTGCGCACCGGCATACGTATAGCTGGCCACGTAGGTGTAGTCGTCTTCCAGAAGCGGCTCATCCACGAAGTAGCCATGAAGGGTACCGTCTGCCCACTGGCCAACATTACCGGCGACGGTAGCCTGCCTGATGAAAGTCACCGGAGCCCCGCCACGCGCTGCGGTTCTGACAATCGTGAAGAAGCCCTGCGTGGTATCGATTCCCGGCACGGCGGGAAGAATCCATGTGAAATAGATGGCATCGAGCCTCACCTGCGAGGCGGTGAGATTGAATGGCGTGAGGCCATAATAGGTGACCAGCGGGAGGACGGTGAAAGTGCGCTCGACGATGGCGCTGTCCTGGCCTCCGTAACTGTAGGTGAGGCGATAGGTGTAGGTGCCGGGTGGCATGGCCGCTTCCGTGTGATGAAATGCGAGCGGGGCAGTGGCGGGGGATTGCCGGAAGGAGGATGCGAGGCCGTCCTGCACGATGACCCACTCCTGCGTCGCGGGCCTGAACCGCTTCACGGTGAAGGAACCTGCGAGGAGTTCCGTGCTGTCTCCGGCAGGGCTGCCGCCCGGAGGCGTGGCGAAATCCCAGGTGAGGTCGAGGGTATTCAGGGCGGTCTGAGTGCCTGTGACGTGGGCAGGGGCCGGGGTGTAGTGCCAGTTCGTGTAGTCCGCGGGATGTTCGGGATCGAACGGGGCGAATTCCTTCGCAGTGGCATCATAGAGACGCCATTCGAGGCCGGGGACCAAGGCGCGGTGGGCGGTGGCGTCGTAGTAAAAGTAGGACTCATACCATGCGCCCTCGAAGCCAAAGGTGGTGGTGCTGCCCTGGCTGGCGATGCGATCCACGGAGTAGTTGCCTCCGGCCCGATCCATGATGCGAAGAACGTGACTCCACCGGGAAAGGGAGGCGGTGACGGGGAATCCCGTGGCGGCGGTGAACCAGCCCCCGAGGTTCAGGGTGTACGCGGCGGCGGTGCCGGGATTGAAGTGCTGGCTCTGGCCGGTGGTGTCGTCGGAAATCGTCCAGGTGCCATTCTGCCCGGAATACCGGTGCCTCCACTCGGAGATGAGGATTTCCGTATCGAGTTCCCATGGCGGCTGGGTGCCACTGGCGTCCCATGCGTCCGGCAGGGTGAGAGTGGCGGGCTCCGTCGTGCCGCTGGGAGCCCAGCCCCAGAGCGTGCCATCCGGCTCCCGGATGCTGAAATTATGCGCGGCCCGGCTGCCGTGCAGGGTGAGGGAGAGGGTGAAGTGGTGGGGCTTCACTCCTCCCTGCCGGACCCAGCTCCCATAACAGGTCGTCTCGTGATCCGCGAGCGTGACGCCATCCACCATCAGGTAATAGGGACGGTTCACGTCCACCGAGGCCGTGTATTCATCGTATTCGAAGAAATTGGGCGCGCCTTCGTCATCATTGAAATAGTCCTCGATGTGGCCCCGGACCTTGAATGTGAGATCGGTCGTGCCTGCCTGCCAGACCCAGAGCTGCTCCACCCCGTGCGGAACGACAAAGGTGACCAACTGGTTGTTGACCGGCATGCCTCCGATGGCCTGCCAATTGTTCATGAACCAGAGTTCGTTGGCGGGCATCTGGGCGACCAGGTTACCGGCCCCGTCGCCGATATTCAGGTAGAAGGGGCGGCTGACATCCACGGTGGCGCTCCAGAGATCGTAGTAGAAGTGATTTGGCGAACC
>JAYWEO010000039.1:0-10206 GCA_043779225.1 Prosthecobacter sp. | reverse complement strand
TCGATGCGGTTCGGCAGATAGCGCGTGACCTCCACGCTCTCGACCTGCGGCAGCGTGCGGATCGCATCGCGGATGGCGGAGACCTTGTAGGAGTAGATGTTGCCGCCGGGCTGCACCTTGGCCGTGGTGCGCGCCTGATCGCGCGTGAGCGATCCATCCGTGATGAACGCGAGGTCCTGCAGCGCATAGTCGGGGTTCTGCCAGAAGAGGCGCTTCCACCCGACCGTCGCACCATAGCCCACGCCGCCGACGAATGCGATGAACGTGAGCACTTTCATCACCCGCCACAACGCGTGGCGGAAATTCGTCCACGACTCGCTGGTCCCGCGTTTGACCACACCTTCGACAAAATATTTTTTCCTCATGTCACTGTTCGAGGTGAGTCGCAGGTTGCTTTGGCGTTTGCGTTTCATGGCTTGGTGGTGTGGCGGGCGGCGAGCGAGAGTTCGATGATGCGGCGGCAAAGTTCGGCGTAGCTGATCCCCGTGGCTTTCGCGGCCTCGGGCAGCAGCGACACCGGGGTCATGCCGGGAATGGTGTTCACCTCGAGCACAAAGGGCAGGCCCGCGTCGTTGAGGAGGATGTCCACTCGCGAATAGACTGCAAGATCGAGTGCGCGATGCGCGGCGAGTCCGGTCTCCTGCACGAGCTTCGTCGTCGCGGCATCGAGCGGCGCCGGGCAGAGATGGTCCGCGCCCGCGGCGTTCGGGTTCAGGAAAGGATACTTGTTGTCGAAATTGTAGAAGTCCTTCAGCGCGCGGATCTCGATCACCGGAAGCGCGAGATCGCCCACGATGCCGACCGTCAGCTCCTTGCCCGCGATGAATTCCTCCACGAGCAGCTCGTCGCCAAACTTCCACGCCTGCGCGAGCGCATCGTCCAGCTCCGCCTGTGTCTTCACGATGAAGACTCCCACGCTGCTGCCTTCCTTCGGCGCCTTGATCACGAGCGGCAGCGGCAGCGTCGGCCGCGCGCCGCCGCGGATGGTCTCCGATTTCGCCGTCGGCACGCCGCGCTCCACGAAGCGTTTCTTCGAGGCAATCTTGTCAATCGCCAGCTCCGATCCGCGCACGCCCTCGCCCGTGTACGGGATGCCGCGCGCGTCGAGGATCCGCTGGATCTGCCCGTCCTCGCCGAATGTGCCATGCACGACATTGAACGCCACGCGCGTGCCCGCGGGCACGGAAAAGTCCGCGCTCGTGACATCCACCGGTGTGACGATTGCGCCTATGGAGCGCAGTGCGTCCACGACTCCCTCGCCGGACTTCAGCGAGACTTTGCGTTCAGAACCGGGACCGCCCATGAGGACGGCGACAGGCATATTGGTGAGATCAAGCGGCATGGCAATGGAGTGCGTTTTCATCGCGGTGAGTACGCGGCGATGGCGAGAAAACTTTCAGGAAAGTCGGGCGCATCAGGAAAGTGAGGTCATCCTGAGCGGAGCGTCGGCGCGGCTGCGCGCCCGGCACCTTGGAGTGCGGTGGCAAGCGCAGCGCGACACCGCCTTGGCGACGCACGCGCCGTGAATGCCGCCGTGTGCGCCCGCAGGAAAACCCTTCAAAGGCGGCGTGGCGCTGCGCTTCCCGCCGCACTCCAAGGCACCGCGCGTGTGTTCTGAAATTGCCTTCAGACATAGACCGGCTCCTCCTGTCCGACGATTTGGACCTCGGTTTGCAATTCGACATTCCGCTCTGCACGCGCGCGTTCCTGAATCTGCGCGATGAGCGTGAGCACGTCGCGCGCAGTCGCGCCGCCTTCGTTCACGATGAAGTTGCCGTGAATCTCCGACACGCGCGCACCGCCGACGCGCGTGCCTTTGAGTCCCAGCTCATCGATCATTTTTCCTGCGGGCGTGGTGCCGGGGTTTTTGAAAATGCAGCCAGCGCTCGATTCCTTCGGCTGGCTCGTGCGCCGCTTCTGCTGGCTTGCGTCGAGCCGCGCCGCGATGTCCGCTGCCGCCGCCGTCTCGCCGCGGAAGGTCGCGCTCACCGCGTAGTTTTTCGCGAGCGCGGGCACGTCGCGGTAGCGTACTTCCAGCTCGGCGGGAGTGCGCGTGTGAAATTCCCCGCTCGCATCCACGAAACGCACGCTCACGACCTGCTGGAAAGTCTCGCCGCCCATCGCACCCGCATTCATGCGCAGCGCGCCGCCGACATTTCCCGGGATGCCCTCGAACCACTCGAAGCCGCCGATCTGCGCATCGCGCGCCGCAATCGCCAGCTCGCGCTGCTTCACGCCGACGCCCGCGCTGATGTGCGTGCCATGCACGTCGAGCCGCTTGAACTCGCCGCGCGCAAGATGTGCGACCACGCCGCGGATGCCTCCGTCGCGCACAAGGAGATTCGAGCCGCGGCCCATCACGAAGAGCGGGATGTTGCGCTCCGTCGTGAAACGCACGAGCCGCGCGAAGCCCTCCTCGGTTGACGGCTCCACCCAGAATTGCGCCGGTCCGCCGACGCGCATCGTGGTGTGCTTCGAGAGCGGTTCGTAGAGCCGCGCCATGCCGGGGCCCATCACGTTCAGGATGTCGTCGAGCGCCGCCGCATCGCGCGCGAGCACTGCACCCTGCTCGTGGATGTTGCCCGCGCCGAGGGAAAGGATGAGATCGCCCGGCTCCATGATGCGGCCGATGTCGTAGGCGATCTTCTGCCGCACTCTCTGAAAGCTCACGCCTTCCTGCGCGGTATGCTCCGCGATTGCGTCCACGATCGTCTGGCCTGTCACGCCAGGGATCGGCGTCTCGCTCGCGGGATAGATATCCGCCAGCACGAGCACGTCCGTGTCCTCGAAGGCGCGGCCAAATTCATCGCGCAGCGCCTGCGTGCGCGTGTAGCGGTGCGGCTGAAACATCGTGAGGATGCGCTTGCGCCCCGTGCCGCGCGCGGTCGCGAGCGTCGCGCGGATCTCGCTCGGGTGATGCCCGTAGTCGTCCACGATCATGAAGCGCTCCGAGCGGTGCTTGATCTCGAAGCGCCGCCGCGCGCCGCGGAACGATTCGAGCGCCTCCGCGATTTTGTGAAACGGCACGCCGAGTTCCGTCGCGAGCGCGATCACGCTCGTGGCGTTGCTCACGTTGTGGCGGCCAGGGACATTCAGCGTGACTGCGCCGAGCAGTTCCCCGCGCCGCGTGGCGACGAAATGCGTCTGGAAATCCTTCGGGTGGACATCCTCGAACCGGTAGTCCGCACCGCTCACCGCGCCGTACGAAATCGCACGCGGATGCCCGGAGCACACGCGCGTCGCATGCTTGTCGTCCGCGCAGTAAAATACGCTGCCCGATGTCTGCGAGAGCAGTTGTGCAAAGACACGCTCGATGGCCGCGAGGTCCGCGTAAAAGTCGAGGTGCTCCTCCTCGATGTTCAGGATGACCGAGTGCTCTGGGTGGTAGTTGACGATCGTCCCGTCGCTCTCATCCGCCTCCGCGACGAACCATTCGCCCGCGTCGTCCCAAAGCGCATTCACGCCGAGGATCGGAATCTCCGCGCCGACATAGTGCGACGGATGCAGCCCCGCCGCGCGCAACACGTGCGCGCTCATCGAGCTCGTCGTCGTCTTCCCGTGCATCCCCGCGATCACGATCCCCTTTTTCTGCCGCATGATCGCGGCGAGCGCATCGGCGCGGCGCACGAGCGGAAGCCCGAGCCTCGTGGCGCATTCGTAGTCGGGATGCGCGGGCTTGATCGCGGAGGAATAGATCACCAGTTCCGCGGCGCGCACCGTCTCGGGATTTGCCGGCGAGGAAAAATCGAGGCCGAGCGTCTGCAGTCGTGCGGTCTCCTGATTCGATGCCTTGTCGCTGCCGCTCACGCGATGGTTCAGCGCGAGGCACAGGCCCGCGATACCGCTCATGCCGGAGCCTGCCACGCCGATCAGATGGATGCGGCGGGCTGTGCCTCCGGTGAGGAATCGTGCGAGTTGTGCCCCGTCCATGTCTAGCGGCCTTGCCCTCCCTTGCTGCGCGAGGCGCGCAATGTGAGCACGATGATGAGCGCGAAGAATGCGAAGACCCAATTCCACACGTGGTCGGCGGTGGCCTCGCGGATTTTCAATTCGAGAAAATCCGCGCGGAGCGAATGCGTGGTGGCGAGAACGAGCGCGAGGGTGAATGCGATGCGGCGGGATGTTTTCATCGGTTCGATCACGGGTTGGGTTTGCAGGATTGCAGGACGACATCGGCCACGCGCTCGGCGGCTTGGTCCGGCGCGAGGCCGCGGCTTCGCTGCGACATGGCTGCGAGACGCGCGGGGTCCGCGATCAGCGCCGCGATTTTTTCCGAGAGCGAATCCGGCGTCGCATCGGATTGCTTCATCAGGATGCCCGCGCCTGCGTCCTCAAAAATCTTCGCGTTCGCGGTCTGATGATCGTCCGCCGCGAACGGGTATGGGATGAGGATCGAAGGCAGGCCGAAGTGCGCAAGCTCGGCGAGACTCGCCGCGCCGCTGCGCGCGATGGCGAGATCCGCCGCGCCGTATGCCTCCTCCATGCGATGATGAAACGCCGCGACCGCGGCAGGAATGCCTTCGCGCTGATAAGCCGCATGCATCGCCGGCTCGTCCTGCGCGCCCGCGAGATGGATCACCTGCCATGAAAGCGCCTTCAGCTTCGGAGCGGCAGCCGCGATTGCGGAATTGATTCCGCCGGCGCCCTGGCTGCCGCCCATCACGAGCAGCGTGGTCCTGCCGGGTTTCAGCCCGAAGGCTGCGAGGGCGGCGGTCTTGTCCACGGCGCCTTTCAGCGCGGAGCGGAGCGGCGTGCCGGTCATCTCGCAATTTGCCTTCGGAAAATGGCGCGCACATTCCGCAAAGCCGAGGAGCACCTTCGTGACATAGCGTGCGTTCAGCCGGTTTGCGCGACCGGGGATCGCGTTCGATTCATGCACGAACGTCGGCACTTTGCGCGAGCGCCCGGCGAGGATCGGCGCGGTGGAAGTGAAGCCGCCCATGCCGAGCACCGCCGCGGGCTGCCATTCTCGGAAGAGCGCCTTGCAGCGGCGCAGCCCTTTCCAGAAGCGCAGCGCGAAGCCAAAGATTGCCGGGGAGAAAAGTTTCGGCATCCCGATGCCCGCGAGTTTCTCGATGCGGAATTCCTTCCGACCCTGCGTGGCAGTGGCGTCGATTTCCTTTTCCGAAATCAGCAGCATCACCTCGTGTCCGCGCGCGAGCAGGATTTCCCCGACCGCGAGGCCGGGGAAGAGATGACCTCCAGTGCCTCCTGCAGCGATGGTGAATCTCATGCGATGCAGCCGGGCTTCAGGTGGAAGATTTCGCATTGCATGATCAGATGCGCGGAGTTTTGCGCACACGGATGTGTGCGTTGAACTGCATGCCTTCGGGGTCCGGGCGTTCGCCGAATCCGCGGCGGTAGATGCTCACGAGGATGCCGATGCTCGCGAGGCAGAATGCGAGGCTCGAGCCGCCGTAGCTGATGAAGGGCAGCGGCAGTCCTTTGTTCGGCAGCAGCATCGTGGTCACGCCGACATTCATCGCGGCCTGCAGGGCGATGAGCATCACGATGCCCACGCCGAGCAGTCTTCCGAATTTGTCGCTTGCTCGCAGTGCGATCACGGTGCCAGCGAGCAGCACGATGAGGAAGCACGCGATGACCGTGAGCGTGCAGACGAGGCCGAGCTCCTCGCCGACGACGGGCAGGATGAAATCGGTGTGCGCGTACGGCAGGTAGGAAAATTTCTGCCGGCCATTCCCGAGGCCGAGCCCGCCGACTCCGCCCGAGCCAAATGCGATCAGCCCCTGCACTTGCTGGTAGGCATCCTTCTCGTGGCTTTCCGGATGCAGGAATGCGAGGAAGCGATCCATGCGTTCGGGCATGAGGAAGACGACGAGGGCGAGCGCACCGATGCCCGCGATCGCGCTGAGGCCCAGATACGGAATGCGCGTGCCTGCGGTGAACATCACGACCATCGAGGTGCAGAGGATCAGGGTCGAGGTCCCCAGATCCACCTCGCGTGCGATGAGCGCGACGATGAGCAGGACGATCCCGAGCGGATACACGAATCCGCGCAGGAATTCACGGGGCTGCATGTCCTTTCGCGAATACCACCACGCGAGCGTGATGAGCACGGCGAGCTTGGCAAATTCCGACGGCTGCAACGTCTGTCCTCCCACGCCAATCCAGCGCCGCGAGCCGTTGATCCTGCGGCCGATTCCGGGAATCAGGCAGAGCGCCAGCAGCACTGCGGCGCCGATATAAAACAGCCACCAGCGCTTTTCCATCCAGCGGTAGTCCACCAGCGCCGCGACCACACAGAGGCCGACGCCGATGGCGAGCCAGGTGAGCTGATGCGAGAGGTAGTAGGTCGGATCGCCCTTGTTGTCCTGCGCGTAGGCGCCCGTGCTCGTGAGCATCACGATCCCGATGGTCGTCAGCGCGGCGACCGCGATCGCCAGCAGGAAGACGTTCAGGAAGACAAAGCGCTTTTGCATTTCGAAATCTCCACTCAGCCGTTCTTCACCGGGACCTTCAGCACCTGGCCGACCTGGATTTTCTTCGGGTCCTTGATGCTGTTCAGCTTCAGCAGCTCCTCATACGTGCAGCCGTGGTCGCGTGCGATCTTTGCCGGGTTCTCGTTCTTGCGGACCACATAGTTCTTGAAGGCCTTGTGGTCAGCCGCGGCTGGCGTCGCCTT
Organism: Prosthecobacter sp.; assembly: GCA_043779225.1. GTDB lineage: Bacteria > Verrucomicrobiota > Verrucomicrobiia > Chthoniobacterales > Chthoniobacteraceae > SXWH01. The sequence goes on along the minus strand of JAYWEO010000039.1, from coordinate 3,563 downwards.
TTGCGCAGTGGCCTGCGCGGGCTTGGTCTCCGTCGTCGCCGGTGTGCTTGGCGCAGCGCTCGCGGGCTTGGGCGTGGCGTGCGTGGTCACTGCGGGATTTGCCGGCGCGAGGGATGCGGCCACGATGGGCGCTGCCGGTTTCGGTGCGGATGCGGGCGGCTTCGCTGCCGCGGGCTTTTGCGCAGGAGTTTTCGGCGCGGCCGTCTGCGTGGAGCTGGTCTGCGGCGAATTGGACTTCCGGTTTTCCTTGATCCGCGCAAACGCAAATACGCCCACGACCGCGATGACGTGGAGCGCGAGCACGACGATGAACGCGCCGGAAAGACGTGTGCTGTCGCTGTCATCATCGGCGGGCGCCTGGGTCCCGGCGCGCGCTGCGGAGGCATTGAACGTCCGGCTCCGGACGAAGAAGCGGCGGAGTTTCTGCATGGGATTCTTCATGGCTGTGAGTTGGTTGGAGTGAGTGATTGGACGAGCTGGCGAAACTGGTTCCCGCGTTCTGCGTAGTTGCGGAACATGTCGAAAGACGACGTCCCAGGACTGAAGAGCACGATGTCTCCAGCCTGTGCCTGCGCGCGCGCGGTGTACAAGGCTTTTTCGAGCGAGCGTCCGACATTGATGCACGGCACGCGCTGAGCCCACAGGTTCTCGATGCGCGCGGCCATTTCGCCGAGCAGCACTGCGCAGCGGCATTTCTCCGCGACGATGTCGGTCACGCTGTCAAACTCGAAGCCCTTGTCCTTGCCGCCCGCGATGAGCACGACCTTGCGGGTCTCGCCGGCGAGCGCCTTTTCGAGCGAGTCGAGATTCGTGGCCTTGCTGTCGTTCACGTAGTCCACGCCGTCGAGCGTGCGGATGAGTTCGCAGCGATGCGGCAGCGCCTGGTATGCGCAGAGCGGCGGGATCATCTGCGCAAAATCGAGCCCGCGTGTGAGACCGGTCGCGAGTGCGGCCATGAGGTTCTCCGCATTGTGCGAGCCGCGCAGATTGGTGTCGGCCATCTTCAGCACGGGCCTGCCCTCGAAGTGAATCACGCCGTCGCGCAGATCAAAATCACCGCCGCGCTCGTACGCGCTGAACGTGATGCGCCGCGCCTTGAGCGGCGGGAGCTTGTCGCGCAGGTTCACCACCGCCCAGTCGTCCGCGGTCTGGTTTTCAAAGATGCGCGCCTTCGCCGCGAAATAGGACTGGAGCGACGGATAGCGATCCAGATGATCCGGCGCGAACCCGAGCCACACCGCGACCGTCGGGCGGAACGTGCGGATCTCCTCGAGCTGAAAGCTGCTGACCTCGACGGTCATCACATCCATCGCGCGGCCCGCCGCGACTTTCGCGGAAAATGCCGGGCCGATGTTGCCGCACGCGACGGTCTTCACGCCGCAGCCGAGCAGCATTTTTTCGATGAGCTGCGTCGTGGTGGTCTTCCCGTTCGTGCCGGTGATCGCGATGACGGGGCGGGCGCAGAGCACGAATGCGAGCTCGAGTTCGCCGATGATCGGGATGCCGCGCGCCTGAAGGTTTTTCACCAGCGCCGTCGCGGGATCAATGCCGGGGCTGAGGACTGCGAGATCGAATTCACTGCCATCCGAATCCACCGCAGATCCGGTGATCACCTCTGCGCCAGCCTTCACCAGTGCGCTGATTTTTTCCTGCATCGAAGCCGCCTCGCCGCTGTCCAGCACCGCCACACGCGCGCCTTCCGCGAGTAGCAGACGCGCCGCCGCGCCGCCGCTCTCCCCGGCGCCGAGCACCGCGATGTGTTGGTCCTTGAACTGCATTTTCACCGGAGTTTCAGAGTGGCGAGCCCGAGCAGGGCGCAGATGAATGAGACGATCCAGAAGCGCGTGACGACGACGGTTTCATTGATGCCGGACAGCTCGAAGTGGTGGTGCAGGGGAGCCATGCGAAACACGCGGCGTCCCTGGCCATACTTGCGCTTGGTAAACTTGAAATAGAACCGCTGGATGAGCACCGACGCGGCCTCGACGACGAAGACCCCGCCGATCACGAGCAGCAGCAGCTCCTGCTTCACACAGATCGCGACCACGCCGAGCGCGCCGCCGATCGCGAGCGAGCCGGTGTCGCCCATGAACATTTTTGCAGGGTGTGCATTGAACCACAGGAACCCAAGAGACGCGCCCGCGAGCGCCATGCAGAACACGGTGAGCTCGCTCGCCTGCGGATAAAAAGGAACCTCAAGATACTTGGCGATCACGTGGTGTCCCGCGACGTAGGCGAGCACTGCATAGGCGAAGGTGACGGTGAGCGTGCAGCCGGTGGCGAGGCCGTCGAGACCGTCGGTGAGGTTCACCGCGTTCGAGGTGCCAAGGATGATCCCGGCGAAGAACAGGAAGGTGATGATGAGGCCCATGTTTTGCACGAGCATCTTCTTGTAGAATGGCACATAGAGCGCGCGCGCTTGCACTTGGAGCTGTGAATCGCTGAGGAAAAAACAGGTCACGCCCACCGCGATGAGAAGCTGCACGAGGATTTTAGTGCGCTCGCGCACGCCGGCAGAATTTTTTTTCGAGACCTTGAGATAGTCGTCTGCGAATCCGAGCGCACCTGCGGCGATCATCGCGCCGAGCACGAGCCAGACGAAGGAATTGTCCGGCCGCGCCCAGAGCACCGTGGAGATGGCCGTCGTCCCAAGGAGGAGGATGCCGCCCATCGTGGGCGTGCCGGCTTTCTGGCCGTGCAGTTCGGCGAGCTTGTGGACTTCGTCGGCATTGCGGATCGGCTGGCCGAGTTTCAGCGAGAGCAGCTTGCGGATCGTGAAGTTGCCGAGCGCAAGCGAGAGGACAAAGGCGGTGAGCGCCGCGGACACCGCGCGGAAAGTCACGTATTGAAAGACGTTGAATGCCTTCAGCCACTCGAAAGGCAGCCTGTTCTGGACACCGGTGGGATCCCAGAAATGCGGGTCGGAAAGCTTGTCCAGGAAGAAGAGCATCAGCAGCCCCTCCCTTCCATCGCCTGCACGATGCGCTCGAGCCGCGCGGAACGGCTGGCCTTCACGAGCACGGTGTCACCGGGCTTTGCCATGTCGCCCAGGATGCGCGCGGCCTCGTCGGAATCGGCGGCGCGGATGACACTGGCGACGCCCGATTTTTCCGCCGCCTCCGCGATCCAGCGGGCCGGTTCGCCGACGGTGATCACGCACCCGATCTTTTCGCGGCCTGCGACTTCGCCGACGCTGCGGTGGCCGCGTTCGCTTTCTTTTCCCAGCTCGCCCATGCCGCCGAGCACGGCGATGCGGCGGCCTTCGACGGGCATGCGCGCGAGCGTCACGAGCGCGGCGGCCATGCTGTCGGGATTTGCATTGTAGGTGTCGTCGAGGATGCGGATGCCGCCGATGGTCTTCTGCGTGAGGCGGCCGGCGGTGAGCTGCAGCGCGCGCAGGCCCGCGGCGCATTCATCGAGCGAAAGGCCGAGCGAGATTCCGGCGGCGCAGGCGAGGAGGGCGTTGCGCACCATGTGCTCGCCAGGCACGGGGAGGTCCGCCTGCACGCTCTGCCCAGTGGCGTGCAGACGGAACCTGATCCCCGTGGAAAGCTGATCGAGAT